>DATLYT010000190.1:0-5441 GCA_035574455.1 Bacteroidota bacterium | reverse complement strand
TCCGCAGTTCTCGGAGTGGAGGTCCGGGTGGGCAGAACGTTAACAAACTCGAGACGCGGGTAGAACTGCTGTTTGATGTCCGGAACTCTCCCAGCTTGAATGAAGACCAGAGACAAGCGATTCTTTCCCATCTCGCATCCAGAATTGATCGTCACGGCGTTCTGCGCGTGGTTGCCCAGGAGTCGAGAAGCCAATGGGAGAACAAGCAGCGGGCGGTTGATAAATTCATAGCACTTTTGCAAAAAGCGCTGAAGCCAAGGAAGAAACGGGTTGCGACGAAGCCCGCCGTT
Source organism: Bacteroidota bacterium (assembly GCA_035574455.1). Classification (GTDB taxonomy): domain Bacteria; phylum Bacteroidota; class Ignavibacteria; order UBA10030; family UBA10030; genus DATLYT01. Next base: position 5,151 of record DATLYT010000190.1, on the reverse strand, counting down.
AGCGCACGGTTGCAGCGACTCAAGACGAAGAAGATCCGGAGTGAAAAAAAGAAAATGAGAAAGGTGTCTCTTGAGTAGCCCTGGTACTGCTGAACAAATTGCCGATGAGTTTATCGCGTATGCTCGAAAGAAGCTCCTGGGCGAGTATTATCCTCGCATCGAACGATGTATACAAGAGCTGAGCGATGAAGATATCTGGTGGCGGGCGCATGAGACGAACAATAGCATCGGCAATCTGATTCTGCATTTAAGCGGGAACGTCCGGCAGTGGATCATTACCGGCCTGGGTGGCGCGCCCGATACGCGAAATCGGCCACAGGAATTTGCCGAACGAATGCAGATTCCGAAAGAGAAGCTGCTGAACAAGCTGCACGCAACCCTTGTTGAGGCCGACGGCGTGCTGGAGCGATTTGATCGGTCGAAGATTCTCGAAGTCCGGCATATCCAGAAGTACGACGTCACCTGTCACGAAGCCATCTTTCATGTTGTCGAACATTTCTCAGGCCACGTCGGGCAGATTATTTACATAACCAAACTCCGAAAGGGGGTTGACCTCAAATTCTATGACCTCTAGGAATAGACTGTTTGCACTGATCTTTCTCACGGCGTCGTTCGTCATGGAAGCAGTAGCCCACGATTGCTTCCTCATCGCAAAGCCCTATCGTGCTAGGCAGGGCAGCCCGGTAAAGATCGAAATTCACATTGACGATGCATTTCCCGGCAAGCACGTGCCGTGGAATCCCGAACGAATCACCCGCTTTCACCAGTGGCACGGTAGAACGTTGCTCGACAGCGTCGTTCCGGAACCGCTTGGAGATTCCTCCGGCGTGATGCGGAACGTCGAACAGGCGGGGCTTCATCTTTTCGTGGTTGATTGGGCGGCGCGGCAGATCGAGATCGAGCCGAAGGCGTTCACGAACTATCTTCAAAAGGAAGGGCTTGAGCAGATCATCAAACTTCGTAAAGAACGGAAGGAAGAAAACAAACCCGGCCGTGAACGCTACTCTCGGTATCTCAAGACGTTTGTGACTCAGGGTGAAGGTAATCAGGACGCATACCGCCACGTTATCGGCCAACGCATCGAGTTGATTCCACTTGAGAATCCGGCGAGCAAAAAGGTGGGCGACACGCTGCGTGTCCGGCTGTTGTACGAAGGCAAGCCGGTGCAAGGGGCTAAGATTTCAGCAACCTATTCGGGCGCGAAGCACAAGCCCGGCGCTTATGCTCAATCTTCTCGTACCAATAAGGATGGAGTCGCGCTGTTTCGTTTGACGCACAAAGGTGTCTGGTTGGTCAGAACAGTTTACATGCTGCCTTCTGAATCGCCGGATGTCGATTGGGAGAGCTTCTGGGCTTCGATGACGTTCGAAGTGAGATAAAATCCTGCTGCACCGCCAACCAACGCTTTTTCTGCTCATTGCACGGAGGAGGACGTATGCAGCAGCAGAGGAAGAAGTACTTCAAGCGCCGTGTTCATTGGTTGCTTGACCCGTGGATTATCGGCACGATCGTTATTCTTCTGCTGTCCGCTCTTCCCATGGTTCTCTGGCTGGCATCCTACGATAGCGCGATGGCGGTTTGGATGTTCGTTATTACCTACCTCTCACTCTTGGTGTCCCTCCTCGGTTATATCAAACGGTCTCTTCTCGAACCCGAGCTTGTCCACGATAAGAAGCAGAGCGATGAGGCATTGCGACAAATTGCCGCTCACCGCGTTCGCGCACGGGAAGAGTACATCCAAACCGAGTTAGAAGTCCTGGCGCGCGGCGAGAGGACGCCTGTCTTAGGTATCTGGCAACTGAATGACGAGCTGAAACAACGCCATCCGTTCTTTTCGTCGCTTGAAACGGTCTTGATGGATCCCGTGCAGCAGGAATTGTGGATTCGCGTCAAAGTTGGTAAGCTCGATTGGCGCGGTGGCCAGGATCGTCAGCAGATCGCTCGGTTTCTCAATCTGGTGGTTGAATTCATTCAAGTTCTCGCATCGGATGGCTACCTGCTCTTGCTACAAGCCTACTTTAAAACGGTTATCATTGAAATCTACTCTCTCAAAGAGAGAGAAAACGAACTGGATCAGCCGTATCCCATCTACAGTTCTGTTCTTACGCGGGATGGCTTAGAGCGTTTCAAAACTGTCCCTCCCGTCTGGCAGAATCTCTCCGTACTTGGGCAGCACCGATTCGCAAATGGAGCCGACATCGAACCCCACCGCGGCATCGAAGGCAGTAATATCAGCGGCTTGCTGTAGTCCATCTCCAACCTTCCTGAAACTTCCGTAGTCTTACCTCCGTAAAGGGGATAAACCTTGATACGGAGGGCGCTATGAGAACCCTGAAGCATGCTGTTTTTTTTCTGTTATGCTCAACAGTATGGTTGAACCTCGTCGCGGCGCAAGCGTCACGAGAGATCAAGAAATCCGTTCCGCTGGACGCAGACGGCCGACTCGTGATCGATACATATAAAGGAAGTATCACGATTACGACGTGGGATCGTGCGGAAGTGGATATTTCGGCGCGCATCGAGGCGGATGATAGCATGTGGGACAGCAGGCGCGACGAAGAAGAGAAGGTGCAGGACACTGATGTACGCATTGAAGGCTCAGGTCGAGAAGTCCGCTTGAAGTCCGACTACACCAAGCTGAAACGCCGGCATCGTAGCTTCTGGGATATGTTTGATGGAGACACCGGCTCACTTCCCTTTGTGCATTACACCATCACGATGCCCCGCACGGCAAGTTTGAAAATCAAAGATTACAAATCGGAAACCAGCGTCACTGATGTGAAGTCCGACATCTCGCTCAACACCTACAAGGGGAACGCTCGACTTGTTGGAGTGGAGGGCAGCGTTGATCTCGAAACGTATAAGGGTGATGTCCGGGTAGAGTATTCTGCACTCGGTAAGTCCAATCGATTTGAAACATATAAGGGGGAGATTGAGATTACCATTCCCCGTGGCAAAGGGTTTGACCTGGAAGCCAACCTGAGTCGGAGAGGCTCCTTGCGTTCGGATTTCAATATCGAGGAGCAGTATCGGTCAAAACGAGACCGATCGAAGGAATACCGGACCAGTATTAATGGGGGTGGACCTAGTTTGAGATTAGAAACATATAAAGGAACGTATCGACTGCGCGAGGGGTAACTTGCCCGACAATCTCTGTGTCGGGGCTGTCTCGCAAAGCGAGAACGTTCATACGAAGCCCGTCCATCCCGGCGGGCTTTGTTATTTTTCTTGAATCATAATTCCTTTTTCAGCTTATTACTCCCGATTTCCTTGCCAGGAGGGCATATCCATGAAACGTCTCTTCCGTTCTCAACGCGACAAGAAGATTGCCGGACTGTGTGGTGGGCTTGGCGAGTATTTAGACGTTGACCCGACGATCGTGCGGCTGTTGGCCATTGTGCTCTGCATCGGCACAGGCATTTTTCCGTTTCTCATAGGGTATCTTATCGCTTGGATGATCGTACCGATCGCTCCACAAACGACCAATGAAGGGAGGTAGCATGAACCGAACAAAAGAATCGCGACGAAGATTTCTAAAGAATGTCGCCGGTGTTTCAGCGGTTGCTATTGCCAATCCGATGGCCATCGCGACAGCACAAAGTCCTCAACAACCTGCACAGCAGCAACAACCATCCCCAACCATGCCGACGCAGGCCCAATTACTCGGTGAAATTGTCCGCCAGCGCTACGGGCAATATCTCACGCCCGATCAATTATCGGATGTCTTGCGCAATCTCGATGGAGCACTCCAGCGAGCCCGGCGATTGCGTGAATTCAAGCTAAAGAACGGCGACGAGCCGGACTCTACCTTCCGCGTTCTTGAGTAATTGAAGTAATTGAAAGGAATCCCATGCTCTCCGAAGATATTTTATTTTCTCCCGTTCGCGAGCTTTCGAAGCTTGTGAAGTCAAAGAAAATCACGTCGACTGAGCTTACTAAAGCCTATCTTGATCGTCTCGAGAAGTACGGCGCGAAGCTTGGAGCCGTTGCGACCATAACTGCTGACCTTGCTTTGCAGCAAGCTGCTCAGGCCGATAAAGAGATACGAGCAGGTAAGTATCGGGGTCTCCTCCATGGCATTCCTTATGGCGTGAAGGATCTCTGCGCGACGAAAGATATTCCGACGACGTGGGGAGCTGCTCCGTACAGAAATCAAGTGTTTGATTACGATGCGACGGTTGTGAAGAAACTCCGCGATGCTGGCGCTGTTCTTGCAGCCAAGCTACAGATGGTGGAGCTTGCCGGAGGAATGGGCTACAACAGTGCGGATGCATCGTACACGGGACCTACCCGGACGCCCTGGAACCTCGATTACTGGAGCGGTGGTTCGTCCAGCGGTCCGGGTGCTGCTGTCGCGGCAGCCCTCGTTCCATTTGCGATCGGTTCGGAAACATCCGGTTCCATTCTGACGCCGTGCGCATTTAGCGGCGTCTCCGGATTGCGGCCAACGTACGGTCTCGTCAGCCGCTATGGAGCGATGGCGCTTTGCTGGACGCTCGACAAACTCGGTCCCATGTGTCGCACGGCGGATGATTGCGGCATCGTGCTCGAAGCCATTGCAGGCTACGACCCCAATGATGAAACTTCGGTGAAAAGACCGTTCCGATACTCGGGGCAAAGTTCGACGAAGCGGCGCTATAGAATCGGCGTCATCAAAGGTACCTATGAGCGAGTCCAGCCGGAAGTGAAAGCGAATTTTGAGGCATCGATTGAAAAGCTCAGATCATTCTGCGATATCACGATGGATGTGGAGTTCCCCGATTTTCCGTGGGGGCAGATCGTGGGAACGATCGTGAGCGCGGAAGGAGCAAGTGCCTTTGTTGATTTGATCGAAAGCGGCAAACTTGCCGAACTCCAAAACCCGAACGACCGGTGGGGTGGATATTCGGGGATGATGGTGTTCGCTGTCGACTATCTCCACGCGATGCGGGTTCGCAAGATTGCGAGGAAGGCGATGCACGAGTGGCTCTCGAAGTTCGATGCCGTCATCGCGCCAACACGTTCGACGGTTTCGTATCCCATCAACACCACCTTCAATCAGGCATATCCCGGTATCATGAGCGGTCCGGCAGTCATTGGCGGAACGAATGCCGTCGGTGTTCCTGCCGTATGCGTTCCTAACGGATTCGGTCAGAACAATCTCCCCACGTC
>DATLYT010000189.1:0-20207 GCA_035574455.1 Bacteroidota bacterium | reverse complement strand
AGGAAACGGACCGAGCGACGTCATTTTCGGTGAAGTCGTCGCATTTCATATCAAGGACGGTTTGTGGAGAAATGAGGAGGTTGACGTGATGTCGCTACATGCAATCGGCAGAATGAGCGGTAGTCTCTATTGCCGGACGAGAGATGTATTCGAGATGATCAGGCCGCAATAATTCGATGGTTGTTATCGCTTCGGGATGAGAATACGGTCGCCCGGTTTCAGTGCATCATTCAGGCCGTTATACCTTTTTAAAGCGTCCACCGTCACACCGTATTGCTTGGCAATACCCCAGAGTGTCTCCCCTTTTTTCACATGATGGACAAGCTCTGATGTTGTCTGTTCTCGTGGGGACGTGTTACTGATGATTGAGACACGCTCTTCCGCTTCCGTATAAATATCCAGCACTTGCCCAGCCTTGATCCTGTTCGACCTCAATCCGTTCCATATCTTGAGGTCGGTTATGCTCACATCATGCTCTTTAGCAATCTTCTCTAACGTATCACCCCCTCGAACGGTGTACTGAATCCATCCCGTGCTCGCTCGCGGTTTTGTCGAACCGCCGAGATTACCAAAAAGACTGGCCCGGTTCAGTTTCTCCTCTCGCAACGATTGTTTTTCGGTGAAGGACATCTCGTTGATTCGCCTCAAGGCTGCTGCGCGAGAAGGGTCAACCCAGATGGTAAGTTCCTGGTTAACTGCCAAGAAGCTTCCGTAGGGAATGTCGTTCCAGTTCCGAATATCGCTTGCTCGAACACCGTACCACTCGGCAATATGCCCGATGGTATCTCCCCTCTTCACTCGATAGACAAGCCGCTCTTTACCGCCAGGGGATTTCACTCGCTGAGGCGACGACGACGCTCCTCTGCTCACATCGGTCCGAGCGATGTAGGCTTTTAGCTGATTAAAGTCCATTCCTTTTACCTGTCGGTCATATTCGAACGGAACTTTCGAACGGGAAGCCATCAATTCCTTCGGGAGAGGGATAGCCAATTGCGTGCCGACAGAAAGCCGTCTGATGTTTTTCACATTGTTAACATGGACAAGCAAGTCCGCTGTTAACCCATATCGACGGGCGATTGTTGAGAGAGTCTCGCCCCGTCGTACCGTATGCACTCCCCAATCTCGCTTCTGATCATCCGGAATCTGTGCGTAGTTTTGAGCAAACAGAGCAGATTTCCCGAGTGGAATGCGGAGACGGTAACCCGTCACTCCGGGTGGGGTACACCATTGAAGAAGTTCAGGATTTAAGTCCCTTAGGGTTTCGACATCCGTTTCAGCACAGCGCGCCAGCACACGAAGGTCGACACAGTCATCGATCGTCACAACCTCATACGCCAGCGAGTCTGCCGGGTTTATGCCATGGAATCCGTATTCCTCCGGTTTCATAGCCATCCGTGCCACGGCGATGAATTGCGGGACGTAATTTCTGGTTTGGCGTGGTAAATGGGGCCGCATTTCCCAATAGTCGGTCGAGCCGCTGCGGCGAATCGCACGATAAATTCTGCCCGCTCCTGCATTATACGCTGCGAGAACAACATGCCAATCACCAAACTCTGCATACAGGTCTTTCAAGTGCCGCGCAGCTGCCCTCGTCGACTTTTCAAAATCTCGACGCTCATCGTACCACCAGTTGCCACGCAAGCCGTAAAGGTGACCCGTTCCTTTCATAAACTGCCAGAGCCCGACAGCCGACGCCCATGAGCGTGCATCCGGCCGAAGACCACTTTCTACCATGGACAGATACAACAACTCTTCAGGAACATTTTCCTCGCGAAAAATCCTCCGCATCATAGGAAAATACCGCCCGGAAAGTGTGAGCCATTTCTCAAAATGGGGGCGTCCCCTCCCTCCCATGAAGAACGCAATGTTGCGCTCCACATGCTCATTGAGCGGTAAAGGAACAGCCGTTCCGGCGATCTCTTCATGTGGAAACTTGACAGTTTCTGGATCGACCTTTTCGATAATCTGACTGAGTTTCTCCCGTAGCGCAAAGACCGAGGCACCGGGACCGAGGTCATCGATACTTGCGATATACTTTTCGTAATCTTCTAAAACAGATTGACTGAGGTCGGTAAATTCTTTGTTGGATTCAATGTCCGGAAGGTAGCTCAATTCGTTCAACGTGGCTATGGCATTTTCAAACTCCACCGCTGAGAGCGTGGAATCGCCAACCTCTTGCGCCGCCAATGCAGCGAGGTAATGGAGCCTAGCAGCTTCCAGTTTCTGGGAGAGATAAAGTTGTTGCTGCTCAACAGTATCTGGGTCTGCGACTGAGGTACTTCGTTTTACCGTATCGGCCGCCGTTGAGATAAGCGACAATTCAGAGGGGACGCTCGTGCCGTTGGCACTACTGGTAGCTAAACCATGGGAAGTACCAGATTCAGAGTCTTCTACAAGAGGAAGGGTGCGTGGGGATTCCCCTGTCGAATCGGTGCGAAAGGATTCCTGTGAGCTACAATGAAGAAAAACAATTGAGAGAAACAGCAATCGAAAATACGTCATTCTCACCTATAACCATGTATATTTCATGAATGATGGCTTAATATACGTCTCCTCTGTTTGGGATGCAAGATTTTTCGGACCAAACATTCTTCGCGGTGAGGAACCTCACAGGTTACAAAGTGCTACCGACAACCGCCGTCGGTTAAATCCTACAGTGGAATGTTGCCGTGTTTCTTTTTTGGGTTGCCGTCAACTTTGTTTTCGAGAAACCGTAACGCCTTGATGAGCTTTGGCCGTATCTCGTGTGGGAAGATCACCTCATCGATATAGCCGCGCTCAGCAGCAATGTACGGATTGGCGAATTTTTCGCGGTATTCGTTCACCTTCTGCTCTACCGCTTGTTCCTTATTTGTCGCTTGCTCAATCTCCTTCTTGAAAATAATTTCCACGGCACCCTTTGGACCCATCACGGCGATCTCGGCGGTAGGCCAGGCAAAATTCATATCTCCGCGAATGTGCTTCGAATTCATGACGTCGTACGCACCCCCGTAGGCTTTTCTCGTAATGACGGTCAAGCGAGGGACCGTTGCCTCACAGAATGCATACAGTAACTTGGCACCGTGTTTAATGATTCCCCGCCATTCCTGATCCGTCCCAGGCAAAAACCCTGGTACATCTTCGAACACCACCAGTGGAATGTTAAACGCGTCGCAGAATCTGACAAAACGAGCGCCTTTCAGTGAAGAATCGATATCCAGAACTCCGGCAAGTACTGATGGTTGATTAGCGACAATGCCTACTGAGAGGCCATCGAGACGAGCAAAGCCCACAATCAGATTTTGCGCATAATGCTCGTGGACTTCAAGAAACTCCCCTTTATCGACAACGCGCTTCAGGATCTCTTTCATATCATAAGGCTTGTTGGGATTTTCCGGCACCACGGTATCTAACTCCATGTCCATCCTGTTGGGGTCGTCTCCGAGGTCAACCACAGGAGCGTCCTCCATATTATTCAACGGCAGGTAGCTCAGCAGTCGTTTAATCGTGTCGATACAGTGTACCTCGTTGTCGCTCGCAAAATGGGCAACCCCGCTTTTCGTCGCGTGTGTCATTGCTCCACCTAATTCTTCAAAACTGACATCCTCGTGCGTGACGGTTTTGACGACGTTTGGACCGGTCACAAACATGTAGCTGGTGTTTTTCACCATGAGAACAAAATCCGTGATGGCTGGTGAATAGACCGCCCCGCCAGCGCATGGGCCCATAATGGCCGAAATTTGGGGCACAACGCCTGAAGCCAAAACGTTCCGCAAAAAAATATTCGCATACCCGCCTAAACTGACGACGCCCTCTTGAATTCGTGCGCCACCCGAATCATTCAGCCCAATAATCGGTACGCCTAATTTCATTGCCATGTCCATAATTTTACAAATCTTCTCAGCATGGGCTTCGGAGAGCGAACCGCCAAAGACGGTAAAGTCCTGGCTGAACACCACTACCGGTCGGCCATGGATCTTCCCGTAGCCCGTCACGACACCGTCCCCCAAGTATTTCTGCTTGTCCAACCCAAAATCGCTGCTCCGGTGTTGAACGAACATACCGATCTCTTCAAAACTGCCGGGGTCGAGCAGGAGATCAATCCGTTCTCGTGCGGTAAGTTTACCTTTAGCATGCTGATCTTCAATCCGTTTTGGTCCGCCTCCCTGCAATGCTTTTTCGCGTAACTGTTGAAGATGGTGTGTACGGTCTGTGTTCATAGTCTCTTCCATTCCAAAATGGTCATTAAGAAGTGAAAAAGTGTGTTGAGAATATAGGAAAGGTGGATGGCTTTCTCAAGAAAAGCAAACACCATCTGCCCGGAATCCAGAGATCCTGAGCAGATGGTGTGGGAGAACAACTCCAATTATTGCGAGGCGCGCATAGAGTTGTTGGTAACGACTTCCGAACCGCCATTACCACCGACAACAACCGGCGGTCCGGGTTCGAACTCCTCTTGCGTCGCTTCTACCGACGTAACAGGTTCCGTTACCTTCTTTCGAGAGAAGAAGGAATACATCGAGGGAATCACGTAGAGCGTCAGTACACTGGAGAAGACGAGGCCCCCAATGACGGCAATACCCATCGACACGCGGCTTTCGGCCCCTGCTCCGAGTGCCAGCGCAACCGGCATGAATCCGCACATGGTGGAAAGACTTGTCATCAGGATCGGTCGCAAGCGCGCAGCGGCCGCCTCTTGCACAGCCTCTCGGACGGAGAGCCCTGCCGCTTTTCGCTGGTTGGCAAATTCGACAATGAGAATACCATTTTTCGTTACCAAACCGATAAGCATAATAATGCCGATCTGGCTAAAGATGTTCAGCGTCTGGTCGAAATACCAGAGTGCAAAGAGAGCGCCGGCCAATGCAAGCGGTACCGTCAGGAGAATCACAAAAGGATCGATGAAGCTCTCGAACTGCGCTGCAAGAACAAGATAAATCAGTATGAGCGCGAGGACAAAAGCGAACAACAGGCTTGAAGAGCTTTCAACAAAATCTCGCGAGGGACCGTCTAACGTCGTACTGTACGAGTCATCAAGTACTTTGCTGGCGATTTCATCCATGGCCTTAATGCCGTCTCCGAGTGTATAGCCGGGAGCTAAACCAGCAGAAAACGTTGCTGCGGAATAGCGATTGAAGCGGTAGAGTTGCGGTGGCCGACTATCTTCCGAGAGCGATACGAGGTTATCCAGTTGAATCAGCTTCCCTTCTCGATTGCGAACGAAGAGCGATTTGAGATCAACAGGATCGTCTCGATTCTCCCGCGTGAGCTGACCGATCACCTGGTACTGCTTTCCATTCATCACAAAATAGCCAAACCGTTGACCGCTTAAGGCAAGCTGGATGGTCTGAGCAATATCGATGACCGACACGCCGAGGGCACGCGCCTTTTCACGGTTGATGCTCACGCGTAACTCCGGCTTGTTGAATTTCAGGTTCACATCGACAATGGTAAAAGCCGGGTGCTTCGACGCTTCTTCCATAAATTTCGGAATGACCTGTTTGAGCTTATCGATGTTCGCCGCCTGAACGACGTACTGCACGGGCAAACCGCCGCGCCGCATCCCAACACTAATCGTCTGATCCTGGGTAACAAATGTGCGCGCTTCGGAATAATTTCTCACAATGCGTGAAAGCGAGGAAGCAATTTCTTGCTGCGAGCGCTCTCGGAACTCCTTGTCTTTCAACACGACGGTAATGTTCCCGCTGTTGACCGAGCCGGTTCCAAATCCCGGTGCTGTCATTGCCATAATGGCTTCTCGTTCCGGCACGTTCTCTGCAACCGTTGACGACAACCGCTGCATGTACGCATCCATATATTCGAACGAGACGCCTTCGGGAGCCGTTGAGCTGACCTGGAGTCTCGACCGGTCTTCCAGAGGAGCTAACTCGGATCGTAAGACCGAGCCGAAAACAAAGATCATCACAAGAGCAACAGCCATAATCGCGAAACCGAGCCATCGATGCTGCAAAAAGCGATGTAATGTTGCCCGATAGCGGTCCACCAGCCCAGCGAAAAAAGGCTCCGTCTTGTGCCAGAACCAGCTATGACCCTTCTTGAACGAAAGCACGCGTGTGCTCATCATCGGTGTCAGCGACAAAGAAACGAAAGCTGAAATGATGACCGAACCCGCAATGACGATTCCAAACTCTCGAAACAAACTGCCTGTCAATCCACCAAGGAAAACAACAGGGAAGAAAATGATAACGAGAGCGACCGTTGTAGAGATAATGGCGAGGTAAATTTCTTGAGAGCCTTTAAAGCCGGCCTCATAAGAGGCCATCCCCCGTTCTACTTTGGAATAAATATTCTCGAGAACAACGATGGCGTCATCTACGACAATTCCGATCGCCAGAACGAGCCCCAGAAGTGTAAGGACGTTGATGCTGAAATTCGCCAGGTACATCACGAAAAAGGCGCCGATGATCGAAATGGGGATTGCCACGACAGGAATAATCGTTGTTCGCCAGTCGCGAAGGAACAGAAAGATCACGAGTACCACCAGACCGAAGGCAATCAGGAGGGTTTCTTGAACTTCAGAAACCGAACGGCGGATGTACTTGGTGACGTCAAAACCGGTCGCGATGGTAATATCCGGCGGAAGGTCTTTTTTGATTTGCTCAACACGTTTGTAGAATTCATCTGCGATGGCAACATGGTTCGCGCCCGGCTGTGGGGTGATCGCTACACCGACCATCGGCACACCGTCGCGTCGGAAGATGGTGCGTTGGTTTTCCGGACCCAATTCGACATACCCGACGTCGCGAAAGCGAACGACATTACCGCCAATTTCCTTGATAATGAGATTCCCGAACTCGTCTGGATTACTCAAACGTCCCATTGTACGCACGGTGAGTTCAGTTTTGTAGCCTTCGATCCGGCCTGTTGGAAGTTCGACATTTTCCGCTGCCAGGGCTGTGAGAACATCGCGTGGCGTCAAACCATACGCCGCCAACTTCGAGGGAACGATCCACAACCGCATCGAGTAGCGCTTCTCGCCCCAAATGCGCACTTCACTCACGCCGGGAATGGTCTGCAACCGTTCTTTGATGATGTCGTTGGCAATGCCGCTCAACTCAAGTTGGTCGCGTTTGTCGCTCATTACCGAGATCGAAACAATGGGGCTTGCGTCTGCATCCGATTTACTAACAATGGGCGGGTCGGCATCCGGTGGAAGACTACGCATGGCTCGTGAAACACGGTCGCGCACGTCGTTTGCTGCAGCTTCAAGATCGGTCCCCAATTGAAACTCCACCCGAATATTGCTCCGCCCCTCGCTACTGGAAGAGACCAGCGACCGAATTCCGGCAACCCCATTGAGAGAGGCCTCCAGCGGTTCCGTAATCTGTGCCTCGATCACATCGGCATTAGCACCTACATACGACGTCGAAACGGTAATCACCGGCGGGTCGACCGCGGGATATTCTCGCACACCGAGGAACGTGAAAGCGATGACGCCGAAGAGTGTAATACCCAAGGAAAGAACGATCGTCAAAACAGGGCGCCGAATACTTGTCGCAGCAAGACTCATACGTGCATCCTTTCTTATTCGACTTGAGCGATTTGGACGGGCATGCCGGAGCGCAACTGGAGAATGCCGGAGGTGATGACACTGTCACCAGCTTTGACACCGTCGGTTATCTGAACTGTGGTAGCAGTGCGAATCCCTGTTTGAACCCGTTGCGTTTGCGCAAGTCCATCCCGCGCGATGAACACGCGTTGACCGGCGATATCGGGTATCAACGCCTCACTGGGAATTGTCAACGCGTTATCGATACGCTGAAGTATCAGCTCAACTTCCGCGAATGAACCGGGGAACAACTCACCATTCGGATTTGGACTGGTTGCACGCAGAAGCACTGTTCGCGTTGCCTGTTCTACTTTAGGCTCGATGGCATACACCATCCCTTCATACACGCGGTCCAATCCCTGAACTTTGAATATGACACTCATGTTCTTCCTCACCACGTTGGCGTACTTCTCCGGGATTGAGAAATCGATCTTAATAGGATGGGTGTCCTGAAGCGTCGCGATCCGCGTTGTTGGCGTAATATAGCTTCCATCGCTGACGTACTTCAAGCCGATAAGACCTTCAAACGGAGCGCGAATTTCTGTTTTGTCTATTTGTGCTTTGATCAGTTGAATACTGGCATTGACGGAATTCAACTCATTCTTTGCCGCGTCATAGGCTTCCTGGCTGATCAATGCCCGTTCAAAGAGCTGACGCTGGCGTTGTTCTGCCTTTTCAGCTAATTCCTTGCGTGAAAGTTCTCGTTGGAGTTGCGCTTGCATTTCGGCATCATTAATTTTTACCAAGAGGTCTCCCTTTGATACCCTGCTCCCCTCTTGAAAATAAATCTTCACGATCTTACCGGATACCTCGCTGCGCAGTTCAACTTCCTCGTTCGCAACAAGCGTACCAGTGGTAAAGATTTTTTCATAAAGTGTGTCTGGACGTACAACGTGCACCTTGACAGGGAGACGCTGGTCAGGCGCCGCTCCACCGGTCGGAGCGTTTGAACGATTGAAGGCCGGCTTAATTTTCGGCAGCGCCGCTATCACCAGGACTGCAACGAAAAGTACGGAGATAATAATTTTCTTTCGTGGGATTTTTGCCATGTCAACCTTTATCCAATGAACGATAACACGATCACTCGTATCGCAATGCTTCGATGACATCTGCCATCGCCGCTTTCCAAGCAGGGTACAATCCAAAGACAATGCCAACGGCAGAGGCAAACGTAAAACTCACAACAATCGACGACAACGAGATTAACGGCGTAAGGTTACCGTAGGTCGTGATCAGATAGGATGCCAGAACGCCAAGTCCGATTCCCAAACAACCGCCGGTAACGCTCAACGTAACAGATTCGATCAAGAACTGCCACATAATGTCTCGTTTACGCGCACCGATGGCTTTCCGAATTCCGATTTCGCGTGTCCGTTCTGTGACAGAGACAATCATAATATTCATAATTCCGATGCCGCCAACCACCAAAGAGACTGCCGCAATACCTGCAAGCAAAAAGGTAAACGTTTGCTGTGTCTCCTGAAACGTTGAAATAATGTCCGCCTGATTGCGGATCATAAAGTCGTTATCCTGATCCTCTCGTAATCGGTGTTCGCGACGCAGAATCCGCTCGATGTCGAGAAACGCCTCGTCCATCTTCTGTTCGTTCGCCACCTTCACGGTAATCTGACTGAGAAAATCAACGCCGAAAAGTCGTCGTTGTGCTGTGGATAATGGAACAATAATCTGGTCGTCCGGGTTCTGCCAGCCGCTCTGCCCTTTCGATTCAAGAACGCCTAGGACGGTAAAGGACTGGCCTGCAATCCGAATCGTCTGACCAATAGGGTCTATGTTGGGGAAGAGATTATCGACAACCGTCTGACCGAGCAAACAGACCTTCGATGCGGCCTTTTCTTCGGAATGGGTGAAATAACGACCCTCAACGGCTTTAAAGTTGCGGACCCATTCGTACTCCGGTGTAGTGCCGACAATACGGGTATTCCAGTTACGATTTTCAAACTTGACCTGAGCGTTTCGAGAAAACTCCGGCACAACGGCCTCTACCGAGGAGGCGCGTTGAGCTACTGCATCGGCGTCTTTATTCATGAGCCGTTGACTGGATCCAAACTGAATCACCACAACGCCTCCACCTCGCTGAGCTCCCGGGCTGATGAACAGGAGATTCGAGCCAAGTGCCTGAATACGATCGATGACGGCCTTCTGCGCTCCTTCTCCAATGGCAATCATCGTAATCACGGCCGCGACACCGATGATGATGCCGAGCATGGTCAACAATGCACGCAACTTATTGGAGACGAGAGCCCGTAGCGATGTGATGATACTCTCTTTGAAATTCATCTCTTACCTCCTACCACCGGGAACGTTACCGCCTCCGAGAGGATTGCTCGAACTTCTCATCCGTTCCGCCATCTGCTCAGCGGCAATTTTAGCACGGGAAATCGTCGTAATCTGGATTTCATCGCCCTCCTTCAGTCCAGACACGACTTCTGCATAGTCGAAGTTACTGGCTCCGACCTTGATAAGGCGCGGAACAAAGGTGTCGCCTTCCTTCACCATCACGACCCGTTCGCGGACTTCCTCGATATTCCCTACCTGGGCCTGACGTTGTCGCCTTCCTTGCGGCTGGCCGCCAAAAAAGATCATACCTTCGCCGGGCCCGCCAAATTGCATCCCACCGCCGCCTTGTCCTCCCCGTTCAGATCGAAATTGCATTCCTCCGCCACCCTGTCCACCGAATTGCTGCCGCATTTGCGCACGCATCTTCTCGCGCTCTTCAGGGGACATGTTCTGGAAGCGCTCACGCATTTTCTGGAACTCTTTCATCCTCTCTTCTGGAGACATCTTCTCCATTCGTTCGCGCATGGCTTGCCAATCCGTTGCTCCACCTGTCGCCCCATTAGCTTTTTTGCTCGTATCGGGTTCCGGTGTGGATTTTTCTTCACTCGGCTGACGCATCGAGGCCAACATCGCACGGCCCTGTTCACTCCGTGGGTCTTTCAGGGCCTCGGTCGGGACGAGCAATACGTTCTGTCGGTTGAAAATCTCGATGTCGACAGAAGCACTCATCCCCGCCTTCAATCTATTCCCGATATTTTTCACCAGCACGATGACATTAAAGGTCGTAACGTTTTGCTGCGTCTTTCCCAGCGGAGCGATGCGGATGACTTCACCCCAGAACGATTCATCGGGATAGGCATCAGCAACAACTTTAGCACGCTGGCCAACGCTTACTTTGCCGATATCGACCTCATCGACGTTCGTTTCGACATACACTTCGTTCATATCGGCAAGTGTCGCAAGTAACGTTCCGCCGCCCACATTGGAAACGCCAGACGATATGATCTGCCCGATCTCGACATTCTTGGTCAGAATAACTCCAGAAATCGGCGCCATTACGCGTGTATCCCGCAACCGCTCCTCTGCCGATGACAGAGCCGCCTGTGCTTTGATAAGCTGTGATTGTGCCCGAACAAAGTCGACATTGCTCTGGTCGCGTTCCTGTTCGGAAATCAAATTCTTCGCAAACAACTCCTGAGCTCGCTTGAAGTTGTTTTCCGCCTGCTTGAGATTCGCCTGAGCCAATTCTAAATCGGCTTTCGCTTGCTCAAAATCGTTCTTGGCAGTACGTTGATCCAGCGCAATGAGAAGGTCACCTTTTTGCACGAACTGACCCTCTTCAAAATTCAACTGTTCGATCTGGCCACTCGCTTTCGACTTGATCTCGACACGGTTGATTGGTTGGACGACACCATTCGCGGAAACCACCAGGTTCAGATTCCCTCGTGTCACTTGAACAACACGTTGCACCTGACCTGAGACAGTCCGCGTCTCTGGCTGATCGCTCGAACCAAGGAAATAGTATCCGCCAGCCGAGATCGCTGCAATAACAATCACAGCCAACACAATCGTTCTTACGCGTTTCATGAATCTATCCTCCTATTGCACTAATACACAGAACTTCTGTATCTTTGTTTCAGGCGTTACCGCGACCCTTGCCGCCACCGTCTCTCTCGCTCTTCGATTTCTTTGATGTACTCATCGTAAAGTTTGTTTTGTTCTGGAGTCAACTGTTTGCGAATTTCTACGCGCAGTGAATCGCGATGCGCTTTGAACATTTGGGAATATTGCTTTGAGATCGCATTCAACTTTGCCCTGTTTGCCTCGAACACCGAGTCAATCGTTGCGCTTTGCTCCGGTGTGAGTTTCAGCTTCATAGCAAACTCTTTCTGAATCTCTTCTCTGCTCGGCCTGCTTCGAAAAGTGTTCTTCTTCCCGAAGTACGTACTCCCTACAAACCCACCTGCAATACCGCCAAGGAGAAAGACGACGATAATCAACCAAAAGGTTTTTGTTTTTGCCTGCATATTTGTGTCCTCGTTACCGCGTTGAGACGGCGAGGAGCAGATCCTCTTTTGAAATCTCTCCCGTCGTCAATACGCGTGTGGCAACAGAATCCGTTGATTCACCAGAAAGGTACGGCTCAAACACAATTGCTTCTTCCGAACCACCTAAACTACCAACACTGACAACAATGAATACAATGATGATGAGAGCAAACACCAGTCGCCGAGTAAATAGTTCAATCGCTTCCCACCCTCCGTATTGCTGTTGTTGTCGGAGCGCACGTAGTAGTTGTTGGGCAAACGCCGGACGTAACTCTATGTGTGCAGCAGCCCGAAGATCGGACCGAATGAGTTGAATCTCTTGAAGCGATCGTGTGCACTCCGCACAGTGCTGGAGATGTTCACGAACAAATGCCGATTCTTCGCTCGTCAGCTCTCCGTCTGTATAAGCTGAGAGAAGCTGTTGAAGTGTCTTGTGGTTCATAACCGTTCCTGAAAATAGTCTTGTAACAACTTCCGAAGCTCCGACCGAGCTCGGAAGATACGCGATTTTACCGCCTGGGGGCTAATCTTGAGAATTTTTGCAATTTCCGCATACGACAAATCATTGTATTCACGCAAAACGATCACTGCTTTGTACTCTGGCGAAAGTTTATCCAAAGCTGCGAGAATCGTTGCTCTCTTTTCCTTGTCCAGCACTTCATCCGCACCGCTTCTCTGCGTGACGCTGGTTTCCTCGCGTTCCAACCGGCTTTCAGAAAAAAAATCTAACGATAGTGTGCGTTTAATTTTCCTTCGCCGCATCTCATCGATACAGAGATTGACGGCGATGCGATATAGCCAGGAATAAAATGATGAGTCAAACGCAAACTTGTCAAGCGACCGATACACTCGGATAAAGGTTTCCTGCGTCAGGTCTTCAATCTGGGAACGGTCGCCAAGTGTCAGATAAATGATGTTTGCGACTTGACGTTGATAGCGACGGACAAGTTCTTCGAATGCCGTTTCATCGCCCGCCTGAAACGAGCGGATGAGCTGGAAATCGTCTGCTGGCTGTTTCACTGTCGCACGGGTTAGACGAAGATACGGGGTAAAAGTTTCTTCTAACGGCTGTTACAGCCAAATAATAAAGCCCAACCCGAACCGGGCTGGGCTTGTTCGCACGCTTAGAACGAGCTATTCCAAGACCGTTTCAATAACGCCCCCTACAAGCAGGTCGTTCCCCTGGTAGGCTACCACAGACTGCCCCGGGGTGATAGCCCGTTTCGGTTCGTCGAATTCAAGACGGAACGAATTCTCTCCTTCAGGATACAGAACCGCCTCGGTAGCTTCATCTTTATAGCGGACTTTGGCCGTTACGCGGACAGGACTGTTTAGCCGGTCCACACCGACAAAATTTACCTCTTTGGCAATTAATCCACGATGGAATAAGTCCTTCCCCCGGCCAATCTCAATCGTGTTAGTCTCGCTCTGAATGCGGGTAACGTACACCGGTTCACCGAAGGCACCTATACCCTTTCGCTGTCCTATCGTGTAGAAGGGATAACCACGATGTTTACCAACGACTTTACCCTCCCAGACAATATCTCCCACAGGAATCGTACCGATTGCTTCAGGTGCCCGCTCCCGGAGAAAACGCTCGTAATTATTATCAGCGACAAAGCAGATTTCGTAGCTTTCCTGTTTCGTCGCCGTACGCAATCCGTACTGTTCAGCAATCCGTCGTGTTTCCGGTTTTGATAGATTGCCCAGCGGAAACATCGTCTTGCTCAATGCGCGTTGGGAAAGCGCCCAGAGTGCATAGGACTGATCCTTTCGCAGGTCGCGAGCTGTGGAGATCAGGTACCGTCCTCGACTTTCATCAAATCGAATACGTGCGTAATGTCCCGTCGCAATGTACTGTGCGCCCAGAGCTTCAGCCTTTCTCAAC
Source organism: Bacteroidota bacterium (assembly GCA_035574455.1). GTDB lineage: Bacteria > Bacteroidota > Ignavibacteria > UBA10030 > UBA10030 > DATLYT01. The sequence goes on along the minus strand of DATLYT010000189.1, from coordinate 6,424 downwards.
AATTCTCCCCACTTGATCTCCCGGTTGCAGATGATACAGGGATTAGGCGTCCTGCCGTGTAAATATTCGTCCACAAAGTTATCGATGACAGCCTTACCGAAGGCTTTCCGAAAATCAACGACATAATGTGGAATACCAAGTTGCGATGCGACCGAGCGGGCATCGTTAATGGCGCCTAAACCGCAACAGCTCGTCTCGTTCTCGATGTTTCCACCGACTTCATCAAATTCGTACGTCTTCATGGTCACACCGATGACGTTGTAGCCCTGCTCGAGCAGGAGTGCCGCTGCAACGGAGGAATCCACTCCACCACTCATTGCAACAACGACTGTCGTATTCTTATGATTTCCGTTGTTCATACGGCTTTAAGATACAAAATTTTGACCGATTCTCAAAAAATGAAAAGGCGGTCGCGAGACCACCTTTTCAAACACAACACTCGTACAAACGCAATTATTCAGTCACGATTCGAATCACCATGCTCACTGCTTTCCCACTTGTACAGAGCGGTTCTTCACGTATTTGTCTGCCCACTCGAGCATCTCCGCAAGAACGTGGAGGACCGATTCTCTGCCCACGTATCCATGACTCTCGTACGGCAACATGACAAGTCTGGCCGTGCCTCCATTACCCTTGATGGCCTGATAAAATCGCTCAGACTGCATCGGGTGTGTGCCAGAGTTGTTATCGGCTTCTCCGTGAATGAGCAGAATCGGTTCGTTGATTTTATTGGCGTACGTGAAAGGAGATACCCTCATATAGAGGTCTGGTGCTTCCCAAAACGACCGTCGTTCGCTCTGAAATCCGAACGGCGTGAGTGTACGGTTGTACGCGCCGCTTCGCGCAATCCCCGTTGCAAAGAGATCCGAGTGTGCTAACAAATTTGCCGTCATAAACGCACCGTAGCTATGCCCCGAGACCAGCACACGATGTCGGTCTGCAACACCGATTTCATCCATCTTATCGATAGCAGCTTTAGCAGCCGAAACGATTTGCTCAACATACGTGTTGTTCATCGTCTCCGGATCGCCAACAACCGGCATCGTCGCATCCATCAGCACGACATAACCCTGTGTGAGGAAGAAGAGCGGAGAAGCTCCACGAAGGAAGGTAAAGGTATTTGGCGACCCGCGTACCTGGCCCGCAGTGCTTGCATCGGTATACTCGAGCGGATAAGCCCAAATCAAGAGCGGGAGCCGTGTACCTTCTTTGTAGTTTGGAGGCAGATACAACGTCCCAGAAAGCGGTACCCCGTCCGGACGATTGTATTTGATCAGTTCCTTCTTGATTCCCGTCAACTGAGGAGTCGGGTCTTTAAAGTCTGTCAATGCAACACGGCGGTTCGATCCTAACTCGACGCGGTAAAAATTGGGCGGTGAAGTTTTTGTCTCGTAACGCGTAATAATGGTGGAACGAGAATCCTTAAAGAACGAAATGAACTGCTCGAAGCTCGACTCGTCGCACCGAAAGAGCCGCTCTTTCGCCATCGTTTTGATATTGAGTTTATCGAGGAAAGGACGGTCGCCTTGCTCGCTCGAACCTCGTCCGCTCAAATAAATCCAATCGCCGTCCTGTAGCATGACTCTCTCTCCTGACGCCGTTACACGATAGATCGGGTTACCGGGGTCATTATACGAATCCTGACTGCTCAGGTCGAACAAAACCTTCTTCGACTTCTCGGGATCGGTGAGATTGAGCAGATAAGTTGTTCTCCAACGGCGATCGCGGTTGAACTCGGTCAAGAATACTTCATCCTTCCTGGCCGTCCAGTCAAAACCGGCAAAGCGATGCGCGACCTTCATCACCAGTTGAGGAGTTCCGGAAAAAGGAGCAGTCAGCCTCATCACTTGGTCTCGATGGGGAACCTTAGCCCGCGGGTCGCCACCGTCAAGCGCTTCGACCCAAAGCAAGGTAGCGGGCTGAAGAGTCTGCCAGACGACGTTGCGTGGCCCCGTTGGGACGCCCTGAGTGGGAACATCGTCGCTCACACCGAAGTCAGCAATCGTCCGAACGGGATTTCCCTTTGCATCCCACACCTCGATCGAGCGAGAAAAGAGCGAGTATGGAACACGATACGAAAAGGGTCGTTTAATCCTCGTCACAAGGAGATACTGCTCATTGGGAGAAAAACTGGCAGAGGCATAAATGCCGGGTTTTCCGATCGGTGTTGATGATCCAGATCGTGTATCAACCTTCACCAACTGAGTCGTCGCCAGGTACTCAAAGAGATTTTCATCGTGGGGATTTTTGAGCAAGTCTTGATACGTCCACGTCCCAGCCTGTTTGCCAGAGGTCTCTTCGATGATCGGACCAACCGGAACCTTTGGCGCCTCCGGTATTTTTCCTCGGCCAACGGGGATAGTTTTAACCAGCAGATGGGCGTTGTCATTCATCCAATCAAACGGATTGCCCATCACATCGTTCACGCGCAATCCGTTGATGGCCTTGGCCGTTCCCGTCATAGCATCGGCGACCCAGAGCTCAACGCCGTTCTCTATGTCGCGCGTAAAGGCAATTTTTTTTCCGTCGTTCGACCAAGAAGGAACACCAATTTTAGCGTCCTTCGGCAGGTTGACCCGCACTTCTTTGTTCGTCTCGATCCACTTCACCACAACGCCGGTATACTGCGTAGTCCTCTGACGAGCATTGAGTTCGGGATTAATGCGCAACCCGGCAATACGGTAGTAGGGCTGGGCCAGCAACGCAACCGACGGGTGCGCCTCAAACTCAACAAGGAGCAACGCATCCCGCGTCGGACTTGTGATGACAAGCGGCGTAGGTGGAGCGTCGAGAATATCGACGACCTCCTTCGGCGGAAGCTTATACGGCGTCTGGGCAGAAACACTGAAGATGAAAAATACAGCCAACGCAAAAAGCAGGACATTCTTCATTGCAACCTCCTTATGGTAAGGGTGTGGAACGACAACAGTGTATTGACAAGCCAACGTCAGCGATGCATAACGATATTCGCCTGCTCCAGCAACAGCTCCCAGGCTCTACGGACGTGTTGCTCCGTTGTGCCTAAGTTCCCGATAGCGAGGCGAAGCGTATAACGATCATGCAACTTCGTATGGGAAAGGAAAACCTCGCCCGACTTGTTTACAGCTTCCAATAACTTTTCGTTGAGCGTATCAAAGTCTTCGTCAGAGAGATTGAAATTTTGAGGACGATAACGAAAACAAACCACACTGAGAGGCGTCGGCGCGACGACTTCAAAATCAGGATGTTCTTCCACCCAAGAACGAAACTTCTTGGCAAGGGCGATATGATATCTCAGCCGCTCACGGATGCCCGTCACACCGAACGTCCGCAAGACCATCCAGAGCTTCAGCGCGCGAAAGCGTCTACCGAGAGAAATGCCGTAGTCCATCGGATTCCGAACCTCTTCTTCACCTGTCCGAAGGTACTCGGGCACAAGACTGAACGCCTGTCGAAGAATGTCCGGCTTGCGGCAATATAACACGCTACAGTCGATCGGCACAAAAAGCCACTTGTGCGGATTAAAAACGAGTGAGTCGGCCTGATCACATCCGTCCACAAGCCAGCGCATCTCCGGCAAAAGAGCCGCGTTGCCAGCGTACGCAGCATCGACATGTAACCAAAGGTCGTGCTTCTGACAAACCTCGGCAATTTCACGCACAGGGTCAATACTCGTTGTCGATGTTGTTCCAACCGTCGCAACCACCGCACACGGCTTGATTCCCGCGTTGATGTCGTGTTCAATCGCCTCACGTAGTCGGTCTACCCGCATTCTGAACTCCGCATCAACCTCAATTTTCCTCAAGCCCTTTTGCCCTAAACCAAGCACGATGGCTGCTTTTTCGATGGACGAGTGTGCATGCTCAGAGGTGTAGATCCGAAGTTTCGGAAGCTCGTGGCGCCCACTCATCCCCTCTTCCCGAATGTGAAGATTCAAGGCTTCTCGCGCTGCTGCCAAGGCAACGAGACTGGAGACCGATGCAGTGTCATGAATGAGTCCATAATACCCATCCGGAAGTCCAAGAAGTTGACGCAGCCAATCGAGCACAACTTCTTCTAACTCTACCGCCGCAGGACCGGTTTTCCAGAGCATGGCATTGGTATCGAACGCAGCGCTCACAAGCTCGCCTAAAATTGCCGGCTTGCTTGAAGAGATGCCGAAGTACGCCATGAAGCCGGGATGATTCCAGTGTGTGAGGCCGGGCGCAATGATTCGGTCAATATCTTTGATAACCGCATCGAGTGGCTCGGGATGTTCAGGAGGCGTGGAGGGAAGCTTGCTTTTGATGTCGCCCGGCTTGACGTCGGGAAAAACCTTGTACCGCTCCGGGTGGTCAAGGTAATTCGCAATCCAACTCACAAATTCGTGCGCGTAACGTCGGAATTCCTCCGAGGACAAATCGAGCTGTTGCTGGATTGAAAGAGGTGTTGTTTTCGTCGGGAAAGTCATGCGCTGCCAATCAATTAGGAAAATGATAAAACTTCACGCAAGGTCGTTATCGTGACGTTGGCGCCGGAAAGCACCATCACGACATTCTTGCCCTTCAAACGATCCTTGATTTTTAACGCGCCGGCAAGCGGTGCGGCTCCAGACCCTTCTACAAGGTTATGAGTATGCTCAAGGATCAGTTTCATCGCGCGGCGTATGTCGTCGTCAGAGACTAAGACGAAGTCCGATAGATTTCGTTTCATAATTTCGACCGTCATCGAAAAACCAACCCGTGTCGCTAAACCCTCTGCAAATGTTTTCATCAAATCCGAGCTAACCGGCTTACCTTCTTTCCAAGAGAAATATGCTGCCGGCGCTAACTCGGATTGCACGCCGATGACTTCTGCTGTCGGCTTCATTGCTTTTACAGCAATCGACGTGCCCGATGCGCCACTTCCGCCTCCCACCGGCACTACAATAACATCGACCTCTGGACAGTCTTCGACGATCTCAGCTCCTATTGTCCCCACGCCTGCAATCAGTAACGGTTCATTTGCTGAATGAATATAACGATAGCCATGCGATACCGCAAGTTGCTCTGCCTGTTCGCGCGCTTCGTCAAAATCTTTTCCATGAAACACAATCGTTGCTCCCATCCGCTCGATGGCGCTCACCTTATCGGGATTACTTTTTTCCGGAACAACAATGGTAGCTGTGACACCGAACATTTTCGAGGCGTAAGCAATCGATTGCCCATGGTTGCCCGTTGAAGCCGTAACGACTCCCCGCCGTCGTTCATCGTCGTTCAGGCGGGAGACCAAATTGATGCCTCCACGTATCTTAAAGACGCAGATGGGTTGATGATTTTCGTGTTTGACGAACGCGTTACAACCTAACAGTTCGGAAAGTCCTGCGTACCGGTACAGGGGAGTGCGAGTAAGATGCTGGCCTATGACACGACGGGCATCGACAATGTCATCAAAGGTTGGAAGATGGTTCATGTGGGAATCAATCGAATCGAATGTAGAATGTGCGGAATTCACTCCACGGGCTGAACAAGCGGTCGTTGTGGGCTCTTACACGCCAATAAAATCGGGTCCCCTCTAACGGTGTTGTGCGTACAACTGTTGTCTCAGCGATTGCCGAAAATATTACGCGGGAGAACAACGTGTCGGTCGAGACCTCGACGGAGTACGTTTTGGCAGCAGAAATCCACTCCCAGCGTAGCAAAATCTGAGAAGTCGTTGTAAAGACTCGGCCATCTTTCGGACTCATGAGACGAGGCTCACGGAGTACATTGGTAACCGAGAGGTCGGCGGAGTCCATGCTTTGGTTGAGTTCGATGACTCGTTCGCATCCCAAAAACAAGGGAAATAAGGCCACTACGATCCTCGACGTACCCGTGAACTGACGCATAGTTCTCCTCCTGAACACCTCCAATCTATGAAACGAGCACGAAACCTACAAGACAACATCCACCTGTATGCTCACCCGATTATCCAGGCTTCCCTGGATAAGACTCGAACCAGAGCTGATGACCTTCACGCCATCTTTCACTGTTTGAGAATATTTCACCCAAACATCGATGAAGTTGCCAATTTCGTACCGCACAAGCAGATACCAGCGAACGCCTTTTCCGAACAGGGCGGGATTTGCAAAGGAGCCGCGAAAGTCGCTTTCAAACTCATAGATTCTCGAATCGAAGGAATCGGTCTCGAATACGATGATGCGAGCATCCACGAGCAGGTTCGGGAGCGGATAGATTCGAATATCCTGAAACGCGAGAAATCCTCGCTCGATCGTTGGGACGTGTTGATAGCTGACGTTGACCACTTCTAATCTCGTGCGCGATCGAAAAGCAATAGATGACCGGAATTCGAGTGTTGCTCGATAGTTTGTCTGGCGTCGTTCACCAGCAAGTTCCATCGACCTCCCAAATCTATCCGTAGAAAGCTCATCCACCGGCTTGTTTTTGTGCTTGTATTGCAGCTGAAGAGATACGCGCTCGGACAATTT
>DATLYT010000188.1:0-5609 GCA_035574455.1 Bacteroidota bacterium | reverse complement strand
GGAGACTTCTCACTGCAGCACCATCACCTTTCCCCATGCCGGCTCTCCGCCGTCAATGGTCACTCTGTAGAAGTACACGCCGTTGGCGACCTGTCGCCCGTTGTCATCCAGCCCGTTCCAGATTTCGTCGTGCTCGCTGATGCCCGAACGCTGAGCATCTTTGATGACGGTGCGAACGCGATTCATCGCAAAGTCAAACACCTCGACCGTTACCGAAGCCTGTCGTCCGCCGGTGCTGTAATGGATGCGCACGACCTCCAGTTTCGGAGAAAAAGGATTGGGATAGGCGTAGGTCGTTGAAGCAGCGCCGACAGGCCGAAACGCCCGGAGGATCTGCCAGCTACTGCCGAAGGGATGGGAAGCATTGTCCACGGTCTTGACCAAACCTTCATCGCTGCCGCAATACACCGTGTCGCCAATAACACCGACCGAGAAGAAGCGTGGCGACGCAAGGCGATGCCCTGTGATTCGGTCGACGATGGTGCCGGATTGTACCCACGAATCACCGTTGTTGTCCGAGCGAAACATCCCGTCCTCGGTAGCGACGTACACGATCGAATCTTTGAAAGCGAAATCGTACGCCCTGATGCCGTGCAGGAAATTCCGCCAGATTCTGCCGCCGTCGTCTGTACAACTGATACCGAATTGTTCGTTGGGATCGTCGGCTTTCCAGTTCGTGCACCAGATACGTTTTCGCCCGCCGATCTGCTGACCGTCGATTGCGATGACCCAGTTGCCGAGGATGTGAGCCACCTGATTCTGTGCCGAGAATTTCACCCAACTGATTCCACCATCGGTGGATTTGTTGATGCCTCCGGCGGTGCCGGCCCAAATGGTGGTATCATCTTCGATGTAGACCGCGAAGCCCAGAAAATTGTTGTTGCGCCGGGGGTCCATCGAGTACCCGGTAAGCTGGTCGGACGGTGAGATAGAGTTTCTGTTGTCAGCCGGTAGTACTGTCCGAATCCACGTTTGGCCGCGATTGGTGGAACGACGAATGCCGCTTGACCAGCTTGCGATCCACACCACGCTGTCGGTGAAGGCAAGATCGAACGTGACGTTTTGTTCCGGAACAATGATCGGAAGGAAACTGATGCGGTTCGTTCCGTACTGCACAATACTATCGTCGGGAGCGTCGAGCGGCTGGGGCACGTGTGTCCACGTGAGGCCATTATCCAATGAGTATGTGTAGCCCGAACCGGTCTGGACTGTGCGACCGGGCTCATCGTTGAGCGGCTTGTTGAATCCCGTTGCAGTCCAGATAGTACTGCCGCGAACTGCGAGCGCAAAAATGCCGGGGTTGGCAAACTGCGGTACGAAACGGAAGCTCTCCCACGTCGCGCCGCCATCAGCACTGCGCGCAAGGCCTTTGCTTGTGCCAACGTACACAGTCGTACCTTCCACAGCGATCTGGGAGACGGAGTTGTTCGGGAGCTGTGTGACGATCGTCCCTTGTGTCGAAAGCCGCGGCGACGTAAGCGTAGCGACTTGAGCGTGCGCGAACGAAACGAGAGCCGACAGCAGCAGAAGATACTTCATGATCAGCGGACGATGAGTGAATCAATGATCGAGCGACTCGTGTCGCCGAAAGAATCCACGGCCTGGAAGAGAAACACGTTCGTTCTTCGTGCTGCCGAGGGGGTAACGGGAATGAGGAACGAGTATCTTCCGTCTCCGGCAACATCGTCGCCGCTACGGACGCGGATTCCTGCGCCCGGTGGACCGATTTCGACAGGAGGATCGAGGCCGCCGTCGTCCTTCATGAGGAACTTGGTCGGATCGGGCGGAGAAATGCGGCGGAACGCCACTTCTCGAATGTCACCTAACCCGTCTGAATCAGAAACTGTCGCCGTGAACTGGACCAGAAGCGTATCCGTTGTCGGCAGGTTTACAGAGTCTGGAACTGAAACGCTGTGGAGTGCCGGTGCCGCATTGCGGCGGCCAATTTTCAGGGGAAGTTCGATGGCATTGCTTCGAGCCCCCGACGCAGATGTTGCCTCGAATCGTGCTCGGTAGCGACCTGCCTGCGATCGCTCGATACTGAATCGGATCTCGCCCGTATAAATGCTATCACCGGCAACCTGATCGGGTGCCACGCCGTCATCCCGAAGTGTCAACGAAGCCACGTTTTCCAACCCCTGCGTCCTGATGAGCGAGAGTTGTACGCTCGATTCACGGGTCGACCCGACGGCTCTGACCCGCGCCAGGGTTGTGATGGTGTAGCGACCATTGGTGGGTATCTGACTGTCGATGTACACACTGTCCGGCGTGATCGTGGCGTTGGTGAGAAACGGTACGTTCACGTCGACGTCCAGAGATCCCGTCTGATTCGTCTCACATCCCATCAAGATGAACACGAGGATGAAAATGAAAGGGAGGCGGCGTACCAGAACCTTTAGCAACTCACAGTTCCCGTACTCACGGAGGGCGTGCTGTCGTTCAAGCCAGAGCAGGCGGCCCGATCGTAGGCAAGGATGTTGGTACATTGTTGCTCTTTTCTTACTCCGTACAGTTCCGTGTACCAACACTGCGATCGGGAAAACTCCGTATGGTTTGTAAAAAGTGTTGATCGAAAATATCGAAAAGGGTCCCGAGAGTCAAGCACGCGCCTATTGCGCCGGAATCGTCATCGGCACGAGCGAAAAGCATCCGATGAAAATGAACCAGCACAACCATCCTATGGTCATGCGGCTACTATCGAGAGGTGCGTCGTCTTCAAGAGGACCGCGACGCAAACTCGTCACGCGCATCATGAACACAAGAATCATCGCCCAGATGAACCATCCGAACCAACCATATTCGAAGTCGATACCGAGTACCGGCAGTAAACCCGAAAGTCCCAGCACGACGAGAACAACCAATGATACCTGCGCGATGGTGTGGTAGCGATAGCCGAACATAGCGTACGAAATGTGTCCGCCATCCAACTGGCCGATGGGAATCAGATTCATTGCCGTGACAAGCATGCCGAACCAACCGACGCATAAGAAAGGATAATGATAGATCTCGTTCATCGGAGGAATGAAGGCGTCCGCGGGTGCAAAGAGAAATTCGAACGCTTTGAGAAAGAGGGTTTCACCGAATCGCAGACCTGTTTCCGGTACGGCGGGCAGGAGCGCATACTCCGGGTGAATTGTGTAGAGGTATTCTTTGGACGGGAGTGTCGCATACCCGACAGCAAGCGTGATTGCTGTGACAACGAAGCCCGCTATGGGGCCGGCCGCGCCGATATCGAACAAGACCTTGCGAGAAGGGATGGCGGAACGAATGCGGATGACGGCGCCCATCGTTCCAAAATTGTTGAGCAGGAGAAAAGGAGGGAAGGGAATGAAAAACGGAAGCGTCGTCTTCACGCCGTGGTATCGGGCAGCGAAATAGTGTCCGAACTCATGCGCACTGAGCATAGCAAGAATGAGCAGGGAATACGTAAGTCCTGATGGAAAATTCGCCAACTCGAACGGGTTCTTCACCAGCCACTCGACCCCTGCAAGCGTCGTCGTAAAGAAGGTGAGGACGAAAAGTGTGATATGAACAGCGTACCGCTTCCATTGTGTAGTTATGGTCTGCTCTGCTACAACGAAATCCTGATCCATGTGCCGCGTGAAGTGTATTGTGGCAAACTGCAATCAAAAGTCGCAACCAATATACTGAAAATGGTGCGAACTTTCTTCCTGTTGCAGCGCTCGCCGAGCAGAAAAGAAACGCCATCCCGCCTGTGGCGGGATGGCGTTGAAGAGTTTTTCACGACGGTGCCTACGGACGAGGAGAGTTGGGGATGATCGGTACTCCAGTTCGTGGCCGAGGCGAATTGGGGATGATCGGTACTCCAGTTCGCTGGCCGTGATTTTCCGTCGCAGCCTCCACGTTGCTCTTGGGACGCGGCGAATTGGGAATGATGGGAACGCCGGTCCGTTCTGCTAACCGTGAAATTGCGATGTTTGTTGCGGCTACAAGCGCCAAAGTTACAAGGAGCGAACGGGAACGTTTAAGCGAGGTGGTCATATGATCCCCCATTAATGTTGATGGTTGTTGGTTAGTAGGTTTATCGGTACGAACCGCCCGATTCTTTATCTGTCGTCGGCTCGAAGGTGCGTTTTGCTAGCAAGACAAGATTCCAATGAACCTTGTGTGTGTCGGCATTCTCCCTATACGAATCATAGAGTTTTCTTTTTCTGAAGCCAGACCGGGCTCAATATAGGCAACCCTGAAGCGCAAGTCAATGAGCCCGGCCGTACGTAATGTTACCTATGTCTGATCGTTACCTGCTATAAAGAATAACGGAGCAGGCACAACAATTAGCGTTTTCCCTTGACTTGATAAGTGCCCTTAGATATATTTGAGGCGTATCAGACGCTGGTTCGATCATGAGCCTCACGAAGAGAATACTAGCAATCTGGACCATTCTAGTTCTGGCTTTCCTCGCTTCGTTTCTCCTCCCTCACACCGAGGTTACAACAGCGGGCGTGATGACCAACGCAGCTCTTTTGCTGCTCTTTATCCTGTCTGTGTACCTCGTCAGGCGGGAAACGCTGAAGCAAAGGAAATGGATTTTTGTGAATCTCGCGGCCTTCTTCTCGCTTTCATTCCTGTTTCATTTGTATCCGTTCATAGGGACAGAGATTCTACCCGAGGTTCGGAAGGCTCAGCACTACTTTTATCAGTACATCTCGTTGGGTCTGTATTTCTTTCTTCTTGCGTTTGCCATCAGCTACATTACCATAGATCTTCTGTTCCGCGAGTTTTCAGTTGTTCAGAAGTATCTCCTGACTTTCGTTGTTGTGGGTGGGTTTTTCGGGTATTACTACCAGCCGTACTTTTCCGATCCGGATTATCTCTACACGAGGCAGGAGATCGCGGAATGGAAAGAACTTGATAAGGCAGTTGCTGCACTCCAGGCCGATGGTCGCGCGGCCTCAGAGGAAGAAGTTGTTGGGTACGTGCAGTCAAGTGGTGAGTTTCCATTCCTCGGCCGTCTTGGTCTTGCGGACCTGAAGTTGAAAGTGAACGAGCTCTACCCCTACCTCCCCGGCTCTAATTACATGATTCTTCTGCTGAGGCCTATCTACCTCAACACGATCTATATGTGTGTGCTGAGCCTCGGCATGATTCTGCTCTACTTTGGATACCAGTACAAGAAGGATCCTCCACAGGGCGCCTACATCGAAAAGATCATGTTCTTCTTCCTGCTGTTTTGTTCACTTGAAGCTTTCCATGCGTGGAGTTTCATCAAGACGCTGGAGTGGCAAGAGTTTTCGGGGTACCTTAATCTCAGTCAGTACCTTTCTGCTGTCGTGCTGGCTGCCGGAGCCGTTCTGTTCGCGTTGCGTCTTCGGTTTATCACTTCTCCGTATGGGGAATTCTACGAGCAGGAAATTGCAGAGCATCCCTGGAGTATCACACGCTGGCGCGATGCACTCGACAATCTGATGATCAAGCATTTCTTCAATCGTAATCCGTTTGTCGGGAGGTTCTTTCTTGCGTCGAAAGTCACCAACAAAGAGTAGCGCTCGAAGTTCAGGCTCTTCACGCCGGGCAGCGGGCAAGAGTTTTTCGTTCAATCATCATCAAGTGAGGACAGGTTCTATGGAAGCAAAATCTACCCAGAGCGA
>DATLYT010000187.1:0-3170 GCA_035574455.1 Bacteroidota bacterium | reverse complement strand
AATCGTAGGCGCGAGGAGAATCGCTCCGGTCACCAACACGATGGCAAATGACGTGATCCCAAAGCCTAATTTCTTGTCTTTGAGAAAACCAAACAATGGAATTCCTGCAGCGAGCGCAAGCCAAATGCTCCGTGCGAAGCTTCCAATGATCGCACCGAAGCTGACCAGAGCGAGGAGAATGTGTAACAAACGCAGCTTGTTGATCTCTAAGGCAAACGCAGCGGCGAGAAAAAACACCGTCATGGCAAAAGCTGCAAAAGTTAGATAGAAGCCATAGAAGCCAACAGCACGGTAATACCCGCCAATCCAGTCAAGCGTCATGTTTCGGTAGAACTCAACCCCGGCAAACGTCTGCCATATTGCATACGCCATCGCGATACCCGCCGTAACAAAATACGCCGCGACGATTATCTTGAGAAACTTCGCATCGTCGATGGTCCAGAACATCATCAGCATAACTAGAGCTGGCCACTCGTTATCGACTACAGCCGCAAGACTGTGCCCTGGACGGATCGAAAGTGCTGCCGCTAGGATGTTCCAGCCGATGTAAAAGACAAGAAGACCGAGAAACGGATGCCAGGCTATTCGCCACCGCTTCAGGAACATCCCCTCAAGCAGCCAACCGATAACGGCAATACCGATACCAAACTGAGCCGGCACGTGAGAAACTGGCAATGAAAGGGCGAAGAGAAAGATTCCTCCTCGCGTTAGGGTTCTTGGTATTGTTTGTAGGGAAAACATTGGTCAAGGGTTCTTGAGCGACCGTAGGAAATTGTCTGCCGCCGTGCACATCTCCGATAACGGAAACTCTGAGATTGGTTTTCCATTTGGAGAGAGAAGAACATCATACTGGACGTTGTACGGCGCCCACTCATATCTTTTATCGATTGTTACAAAAAATCCGAGCACCGGTGTTTTCATCGCCGAAGCAAAGTGAATAATAGAGGTATCAGGCGTGATCACGGCCTGTGCTCCCTCGATGAGCGATGCAACCTGAAGAAGAGGCGCCGTTTTTTCCCCTACAAATGACAGACAGCGCTCCGATTGTACCTGCTGAACAATACCATTGAGCTGCATCTCAGCAGACGGGGCCCCAATCAAGACGATCTGATAAGGAGTTGTCGATAACAGGTGTCGAATTAGCCCAACAGCTTGGCGCTCTTCCATTTCACGGTCGCGATCGGCGGCGGAGATATTCATCACAAGGTAATGACTGCTCCCGTCGGGGCGTGTATCTCGTCGTACCAATTGATGGCGTTTGAGGAACTTGTCTACCTGCGAGCGAATTTCGTGAGGGATAACGATCTCAAGCTGGGTGTCGTCCTCGTGAACAGAGAACTTAAACACTGCTTCGATATAGCCCACCAATACTTCTACCATGTGTGATTCCGCTCGTTGCAGCTTGAGCAAACGATTAAAGAAAAATTGGTATTTGTCATCGCCCTGTCCAACTTTGAAACCACGTGGCGCTACGAGGTTGGCAAGCACGCCCGCAGAGGTTGTCCGATTGAAAATAAAGTTCAAAACAACATCATATTCCATCCTCCGAGCTTTCCGAATTTCTTTCCACATCTTCCACCAATTCCGATGAAGCACGTAGACCGCATCCACGTTCTTGTTCTGGCTGATGATTTCTGCGTTACCCTGACTTGTAAAGACGCCGATATGCAGAGCAGGATTATGTTTTTTCAGTATCCGGAAGATTGGCGTCGTCACAATCATATCGCCGATACGGTCGAAGCGGAGAATCAAAATTCGTTTGACCGCTCGGATGTCAAGTGGCCGGTCTGAGTACTCATTATGGAAAAGCAGTCGGAGAAACGGATAGGAGACGAGATGCCTGAAAAGCCATTCGAGTGCTTCGACAATACGTCTCATGACTCAATCGAGATCGAGTACGGTGACGAGATACTCATGGACGACATGCGGGTGACCAAGCGGTGGAAAGCTTCCAGAACTTGTTCTGGAGGGATTGTCTTGAGGTCGTCCACTGGCGTCACGAGCGTTTCCGAAGGGGCATGATAGGGATCCCAGATGCGGAGGTCTGGATTCGACTGAACATAGAGAACAACGGATGGAACTTGAAACGCCGCCGCCACATGGACTGCGGAGGTATCGGGGGTAATCAGAAAGTGCAACCGCTGAATGAGTGCTGCGAATTGGTCAAACGATTGTGTTTCTGGGGAAAGAATGACCTTCGGGAATGGAGCAGCGATATTCTCTGCGATGTGTTTTTCAGCTGGGTGAAAGAGCACCAAGATGGCGAACGCAGGGTAGCGTTCCTGAAGGTGCCGGATGAGTCGTTGAAAATTGTCAACTCCCCAAAAGCGAACGCCATCTGTCGGCGAGATATTGATGCCGACAACTACCTTCCCTGTGAGTTGCCGGTCTTTCCAAAAGTCGGCTGCAAAGTCTATGGACTCCTGTGAAGTACGATAGTGAAGTCGTAACTTCGCATGGTCAACGTTGATCCGAAATACCCGAAGAAGCTCCACCAAACGGTCGACGATATGCGTCTCCTTTCGTGAAAGGAGCGGCACACACACGTCATAAACGTACGAATTCTCTTTTTCGAGGCCAACATTCCATCGCCCTCCTGCCCACGCGAGCAAGAGCGTTGACGTTGCCGAAGGATTATCCATCAGGTCGATGACAAAGTCATATTGTTCCGACCGAAGCTCACGGAGCAGCTTCATGATCGCCAAAATGTTCTTTCGATACACCCAGCGTTTGCGGACAAACGGATCGTTTTCCAGAACGAAATGATTATTGGTACTGAGGAGAACATCGATCGTAGCAGAAGGGTAAGCAGTTTTGAGTTCGGCAAAGAGAGGAGTCGACACCAGCACATCACCGATGCGGTCTTGTCTCACAAAAAGGTACTTGGCCCCGCGAAAGTCAGTGTCTGGAGGAAGTGCACGTTTACGGCGGATGAAGAGGCCGAGCACACGAAGGAGCAGTTTCCGGAACGCTATTTCGATCTTCTTCAGCCACTCCATGGATTACGTATTCCGATTCAACTCCGCTTCTTCTTCGAACTGCAGAGAATACAGCCGTTTGTAGAGTCCGCTTTCCTTGCGGAGTAGCTCTTCGTGTGTCCCCTCTTCGACAAGCCGTCCACGTTCAAGGACAATAATCCGGTCGCAGCGATACACGGTTGACAAACGATG
>DATLYT010000186.1:0-16088 GCA_035574455.1 Bacteroidota bacterium | reverse complement strand
CAGGTCGATATCCTTGAGTTTTCTCTTGGCGGAGATATCGATGACCGAGAGTGTGTTTCCTGGAGTCTCACGTGTTCCGTAGTTGGCAACCACTGCGGTCTTCCCATCGGGCGAGACGGCAACTTCATGCGGAGCCGTTCCCGTAGGAACCGTCCCTCTCACGTTCCGACTTGCCACATCGATAAGCGTTGCCGTATGGTCGGATTTGTTAAGGACAATCAGCGTGCCGGTCTGGGCAAGGCCATCCGCCATGCCAAGCACGGCAAGCAACATGATGATGCTTGTTCTCATTTCTGTTCCTTTCTTGTATTTGAGGGCTCTGTGGATTTGTCTCGTTGACGGGAAAGAATTTCCCGTACACGTGGAATACTCTGATCGCTGGTGAGGACAAGAATTGTGTCCCCCTCTTCCAGCACCGTGCCACCACTCGGCACGATGTACTGCTCGTTCCGATTGATCAGCACGACTAAGCTATCTGTCGGCATTCCAAGCTCGACGATCGATTTCCCGATGACGTCTGAATTATAGGGCACGATGAAATCAACAATATCAGCATCAACACCGTCCGTCGGGGCAAATTCAATCGGATACCGACGTTGGTGGACATACGGTGCATCGACTTTTAACCAGCGTGCGACAAGAGGAATGGACCACCCCTGAAAGAGTATCGAAGTCAGTACAATGAAGAACACCAGATTGAACATTGCTTCTGCCTGCGCGATTCCCGCCATAAGGGGAAACGTTGCCAGAATAATCGGAACGGCTCCTCGAAGACCAACCCAGGAAACCAGGAGTTTCTCGCGCACGTCTAGCTTCGCAAAAGCAAGAGCGAGAAACACAGCAAGCGGGCGCGCCACAAACATCAGAAATGCCGAGACGAACAATCCGGAGCTTACGACATACATCAATTCAGAAGGAAAGACCAGCAGCCCCAACGTGAGGAACATCCCGATCTGGCTCAGCCATGCCAATCCATCGAAGAATCGGAAGAGGGTTTTCTTCTGAACAAACTTGCTGTTGCCAACAATGATACCGGCAATGTACACCGCCAAAAATCCGCTGCCACCCGCAACAGCCGTCACGCCGTAAATGAACGAGGCAAAGGCAAGGCTGAACACCGGATAAAAACCTTCGTACGAAAACCGAAGTCGGTTCAACAGAAAGACCATGGCCTTGCCCAACCCAACGCCAACAGCCGCGCCGACAACCATCTGAACGAGAAAGAGCATGATGAGATTCGCGACGGTGGTCTCGGGATTCATGCCAGCCTGGATTAAGCCGAGCGTGAGAAAGACAGCCATGGGGTCGTTGCTGCCGGATTCCAATTCCAACAACGGCTTCAATTCGCGACGCAGGCTCACATGCCTCGATCGAAGAACGGAAAAGACGGCGGCGGCATCGGTCGATGAAATAATCGCACCGAGGAGTAACCCTTGGAGCAACGAGAAGTCAAGCAAGAGATGAGTAAAAACCCCTACGAGCAGTGCCGTGAGGAACACGCCGAATGTGGAAAGGCTTGCTGCCTTCCACACGACGGGCCGAACCGAAGGCCAGTGCGTGTCTAAGCCTCCGCTGAAGAGAATGAAGATGAGTGCAATGATACCGATGGAGCTGGCAAGCCTCGGGTCGTCAAAATAAATGCCGCCGGGACCCTCCGACCCTGCCAACATCCCAACGCCAAGGAAAAGCACAAGCACCGGAACACCGAGATTATCCGTTGCTTTGGCGATCACGATGCTGAGCAGAATCAGCGCAGAACCGATCAACAAGATGTACTCAAGACCCGTCATCGTTTCTGCCAATATAGGAGATGGATGTCAAGAATCAATAGCCGTCCGCTCGGTAGCGGCACACGTAGAGATGTCCGCCGTACCTTAGCGGGGTGTAGTGCGAAATGCGCGGGCATGACAGCAAAAACGACTCATCGTCCCCTGTCCCCGATGAATGAAGTCCATCGAAATCATCGGAAAATCTTAACAACCCCAAACGCATGCCACGACAACCCTCACCTTTGGGTTGAACGGCCAATAAAGATTTCGTAGTTTGCCCACCGTTTGTCGTTCTTGTATTTTCTGAGAACCCATGCATTCCGGTTTACTCTATAGTATCGGCCTATCGATTGTTGCGGCATCGATTCTTGCCTACCTGGCCCATTTTCTCCGCCAGCCGCTGATCCTTGGCTACATCCTTGCCGGCGTCCTAATCGGTCCACAGGGCCTGCAGCTTATCCCCAACCGCGACGAGGTGATGTTGATCTCCGAGCTTGGTCTGGCTTTCCTTCTCTTTATCGTTGGACTGGAAATCGACGTTAAAAAATTCTCTCGCTTAGGCGCTGCCACGGCCATCATCGGTACGGCGCAAGTTCTTCTCTGTGCCGCGCTCGGATACGCCGCTGCGGTTGCGCTTGGTTATCAGGATTTGACGGCAGTGTATTTCGCGGTCGCTCTCTCGTTCAGCAGCACGATGATTGTTGTGAAACTCCTCTCCGACCGCAATGAACTTGACACCTTGCCGGGCCGCATCAGTTTGGGCATTCTTCTTGTGCAGGACGTCTTGGCCATCTTTGTCCTTGCCGGGCAGGGGAACATCGACAACCCCGACCTCGGCGCCGTTGGTCTGTCCATCGTATTAGGGCTGGGGCTCGTCTTGGTGAGCTTTCTCGGCAGTCGATTTCTTCTGCCGATTGCATTCCGGCACGTGGCTCGCAATCCCGAACTCGTCCTGGTGCTTTCAATCTCTTGGTGTTTCATCATGTGCTGGCTTGCCCTCGAAGCGCAGTTCTCCATCGCCATGGGCGCGTTGATTGCCGGCGTCAGCATCTCGACCTTCCCGTACAGTCATGATGTGATTACGAAAATCCGTTCGCTCCGCGATTTTTTCGTGACGCTCTTCTTTGTTGCGCTCGGCATGCAAATCATCCTCTCGACATCTGATCTGATTGTTGCGGGTTTTGTACTTTCTGCTGTGGTCATCCTCAGCCGGTTTTTGACCATCTTTCCCATGGCATACTTCCTGAAGTTTGGGAGCCGCGTTGGTCTACTCTCATCGCTCGCGTTAAGTCAGTCGAGCGAATTTTCATTGGTCATTGTGACGTTGGGATTAGGATACGGCCACATCTCTCAGGAAATCGTCTCGCTCGTTGCCGTAACGCTTGTGGTTACTTCGACACTCTCGACGTATCTCATTCAAGCTTCACACGGGATCGCCCGGCGCGTGCTTCCACTGCTCGAGCGCATCGGACTGAAAAGCTCTCACCACCAGAACGAACAAACCCCACACAGCGCTGAAGGCGCCATCGTGCTGTTAGGGTGCCATCGTCTCGGGAGCTCTCTGGTGTATGACCTTGTGGAGAACAACGAGCCGGTGCGCGTGCTCGATTTTAACCCCGAAGTGCTAACAAATCTGAAAGCGCGCGGTGTGTCGGCAACCTATGTCGACATCAGTCATTTCGATGCATTGGAAGAGGCGGGCGTTGAAAAAGCGAGCTGCGTTGTCTGCGCGATCCCGGATGATTTTCTGCGCGGGACGACTAACCTCCGGTTGCTGGAGTTTCTGAAATCGCGCAATCAGAATCTCACCGTTATCGTGCAGGCAAACTCTGTTTCGCACGCGCAGGAACTGTACCGCGCCGGGGCGGACTATGTGCTAATCCCGCCGGTGCTTTCAGCACAGAACTTGCTGACGGTTATAGAAAAGATGGAACTCGGTGAGCTTTCGGAGTTGCGTGAGTCAGAGATTGAAGCGCTGAACAAACGCTGGGACGTCGTGCCCTAACCGTGCGTAGTGTGGGATTCAGCGTTTGTTCAAATTGTCTTCGAAGAGCTTCAGAATTCTCTTATACTCATCCATCCAGCTTGTCGGCTCCACGAATCCGTGGTCCTCAACAGGATAGATCGCCATCTCCCAATTTTCCTTCTTCAGCTCAATCAATCGCTGCACAAGCCTCACCGCATCCTGGAAATGCACGTTGACATCCACCATGCCATGACAGATAAGCAACGCGCCTTTCAGTCCTTCGGCGTGATAGATGGGTGAACTGCGACGATAGGCGACCGTGTCTTCTTGCGGGATGTTGAGGATGTTCGATGTGTAACCGTGATTGTAGTGCGCCCAGTCGGTCACCGGACGGAGCGCCGCACCCGCGGCAAAGACATCGGGCGCCGTGAACATCGCCATCAGCGTGATGAATCCGCCGTACGACCCGCCATAGATACCGATGCGCTTCGGGTCAATACCGTGCTTCTCGACTAACCACTTTGCCCCATCCACATGGTCGTCCAAATCTTTCCCGCCCATGTAACGATAAATCGCCGTCCGCCAATCTCTGCCGAGACCTGCGCTCGCTCGGTAGTCGATGTCGAGCACGGTGTAGCCTTTGTCGGCAAGCAGATTGTGGAACATGTACTCACGGAAATAGCTGCTCCACCATTTGTGTGCGTTCTGCAGATACCCCGCGCCGTGGACGAAGATGACCGCTGCTCCATTCGGCTTCTCCGGTCGATAGAGACGTGCTGGCACATCGGCACCATCGCGTGCCTTAAAGGTGAGAACCTCCGGCGCCCGCCAGTCGTATGATGCAAACTCTTTTGAGCGCGAGTTCGTGATTTGTACAGCCTTCGCGCCGGGCTTATTGTCCATCAGATACAGTTCGGGAAAACGGTTGCTGAAGGAGTACAGAATGGCCAGCCGTTTCTCATCCGGCGAAATCTCCGCGTCATTCCTGCCCTCCATTGTCGTTACGCGCGTTCGCGGACCGCCTTCTGCCGGCATCGTGTAGAGATGCCGCTCGCCGAAGTGGACTTCATTCGAACTGAAGTACCACCGCTTTTTGTCGCGCGAGAGTCTTGGCTCGTACACCTCAAACTTGCCTTTCGTGAGCTGAGTCTTCGTTTTTCCGTCAATTGTCACAGTGTAAAGATGCGAGTAGCCATCTGCTTCCGATTGGAACCAGATGCGTTTGTTATCGGGCATCCACCCAACGCTTGCTCCAAAACCGAAACCCCGAATCCCCGGTCCACCAATCCACGCATCGTCATGCTGATGTTCAAGCACAGTCGTGAACTTTGCTTTCTCCACATCCAGCAAAACGATCCAGCGATCTTTGTTGTCTTGCGAAAAGAGTTGTACGAAAGCGTTTTTTCCATCGTCCGACCAGTAGGGACCATTATAGGAGACGGCGCGTGGTCGTGGTCGCGTCTTCGAAGTATCGTTCGGCGCCTTTGTCGGAACAAGGCCGGGCAGGTCATCGGGCTTCACCTGCATGACGGAGTCCAGCACAACATTGTAAACGTAAAACTCGAAGGTCGTTTGCGGCTCACCGACTTTCGACCGGGCGTTGATGTTTTCGGTAAAGCCGCTGGAGGTAACGTAGTTCGGCACAACAGTCTGCTTTGCCTCGCTCGCACTTTGCGAAAGAATGAATGTGACGTACTGTCCATCGGGCGAAAGCAGAAGACTTGAAACATTCTTCTGTCCAATATAATACGCCTTGGGCTTCCTGTCTTCTAAGAGTTTCCTCAGTTGCTCTTGTGCTTCGCGATCATTCTTACGCTTTCGCAGCACCTCAAACAACTCGAGCTGTTGCTTTTCCAGAAACCTTTGGAGCTCTGTCTTCCTCGGCTCTTGCGGCTGGGACCCGGAGCGGAAGTTCGTCAATTGGATTTCCGTTCCTGCCGTGAGGTCGCGTAGATAGAGATTGTTTTCTCGTTCGAAGACGATGTTCTTTTCGTCAAAGGTGAACCGTGGATTAGATTCGGGTGCAATCGTGCGCGTCAGCCGTGTTTCCTGATTGCGCCGGATGTCGAGCACAAACAGGTCGCCATCGCGTGTGTAGACCTTCTTCGACCAATCCTTGGTGTAGCTGCCGAAGCGAGAGGGAAGCTTCTTGCGCTCTTCGATGCTCACACGCCGCGGCGTTCCTCCTTGCGCACTTACAACGTACAGCGAGTCGGCCTCGTCGCCTTCTTGTCGCCAGTTGAAATACACCCACCTGCCATCTTCGGACCAGAAGACCTGGCTGGGTGCGGTCCCCATCCATTTCGGGTCGCGCATAATCATCTCTACCGTGAGCCAACCGCGAGCGGGCTTGTCCGGCGTGCCTTGAGCGTAAAGCAATCCGACAAACACGTAGACGAGAAAAACGAATGCGAGGCGATGTGTTAAGCGCATAGGAAGCTCCTCCTCAATGTTAAAATGGAGTTCACCTTGCGGTGATCAAATTCTGACCGGGTGGACTCCGTCTTTCTTTAAACAGATTCGTGAACGGGAAGATAGAAGAATGTGCGGTGGAATTCAATATAATGAGGAATTGTAGGTAGTGGTACGTTTAGCCGGGCTGTCACGATCCATAACCGTGATAGAGGGGGCGTAAAACGTCACGGAGTGGTCTATGACGTCCAAAGCGTACCCTTAAGGAGAAAAATTTAGAGCGAAGGTGTCCTCCACCGAGCACTGCATGCGACAACAATCAAAGAAAAATATAGAGCGAAGGCGTCCCCACCGAGCGCTGCATGAGACAATAATCAAAGAAAAAATAGAGCGAAGGTGTCCTCACCGAGCGTGCACGAGACAACGATCAGGTGCAGTGTCTCGCCCAGGCAAATTGACAATTTTTCCTATATGAAGTCAATACCGCGGCACGCGGGGGTCGATCTTGCGCGACCACGCCTCAATGCCGCCGATGAGATTCTTCACGTTCTTGAAGCCGTTTTCGTACAGAAACTCAACGGCGCGGGCGGAGCGGTTGCCCGTGTGGCAGTGGATGATGATTTCCTGGTCGGGGTTGAGCTCGTGCATCCTCTGGGGAAGCTGCTGCAGTGGAATGAGTGTGCCGCCTAAGTTGGCAATCTGGTATTCCATCGGCGTGCGGACGTCGAGCAAAAACGGCTTCTCGCCACGATCCAGTCTCTGTTTAAGCTCTTCAACAGTAATCTCCAGCGAATTCTTGTCGAAGGTTCTCTCAATCGGCGGCTCGGCAAGATATCCCAAATTAAATTTCCGCACCTGTTCAAAGCGCGGCGGCTGGACGGGCAGGTCATTCATCACAAAATCCACAAACTCCCGCTTGCTCGCAAACTGCAGCGCCACGTTGAACCGCCGCTCGAAGCCGATGGTCGAGCTTGGCTTAGGACTTAACGCCTTCCCGCAGACCGACCCGGCGTAGTGTGTGGGAAAAATCTCAACACTATCGGGAAATTGCATGAGCTTGTTGTAGACACTGTCGTACAATGCCTCCGCGCTGCCATGTAAATCGGGACGGCCGACATCTCCGACAAGCAGCGTATCGCCGGTGAGAAGAAACCATGGCTCGTTGCTCCGCGTCGTATCCGTTACCGCAAGGCAGATACTGTCGTCCGTATGGCCGGGGGTGTGAAGAACGGTGAGCCGAATATTCCCCACCATCACCTCGTCACCATCTTTCACACGGTGGACAGAAAAATTCGGCTTGGCGGATTCATGGTAATACACGGTTGCCCCCGTTGCACGAGCGAGGCTCTTGGCGCCGGAAAGGTGATCCGCCTGCGCATGGGTCTCAAAGATATGGGTGAGCCGAAGGTTGCGGTCGCTGAGATACTGGAGGTATGGGTGGATGTCCAACTGTGGCTCGATGACCGCCGCAACGCCGGTTCTTGTACAGCCAAGCACGTAGGAGAGACATGAGCCTTCTTCGTGTTGGAATTGTTTGAAGAGCATAGACCAGGGTATTGCTGTGGCTGATTTAAACCGCATTTGAACCGCAAAGAGCGCAAAGATCACCAGGCGCTAAAGGCTAAAGAAAGAATGAGGTTTCCACTAGCCTTTAGGGGGCATTAGCACATTCTTCGCAAACGTTGCGGTTTCGCAATTTGAAAAAGATGAGTTCTTAACGAGTTAACGCGGGAGCTTCCTCGTCTGACAACACGAACCACTGTTCCACCATCTGCCGGAGTTGACCGTTGCTGGTTTTATGATGGAACTCGTTCGTATGCGGATCGTACGTATAATCTCTCCCCCATTCCTCTGCGTGCTGTTGAATTTGCCGGAGCGCGTCCACGATGAAGCCGAGCTCCTCATCGGTTGTGGTCGGATGGAGCGAGATGCGCACCCAGCCGGGGCGGTCGGAGTTGTCTCCCGCGTCGATTTTGTCCGTGATGCGTTTCGAGGTGTACTGGTCAAGATTCAGTAAATAATGGCCGTACGTTCCGGCACAGGAACAACCGCCGCGCGTTTGGATCCCAAACCGGTCGTTGAGCAGTCGAACGACCAGGTTGTAGTGAATCTTGTCGAAGTAAAACGAAAGCATGCCGAGTCGATGTTCGATGTTCCCCGCCAGCAGGGTAAGACCGGGGATCGTCTTCATTTCCCGAAACATTGTCGCCACGATTTCCTCTTCCCGCCTGCGCAGATTGTCGATTCCCATTTCTTCTTTCAACTGAATGGCGAGAGCTGCTTTGATTGCTTGGAGAAATCCCGGCGTTCCTCCATCCTCCCGCACTTCAATATCGGGATTGAACCGGTATTCACCCCACGGATTCGTCCAGAGCACGGTACCTCCTCCGGGTTGGTCGGGTGAGCGAAGATGATAAAGACTCGAATTGAAAATCAGAACGCCGGAGGTGCCGGGTCCGCCCAAAAATTTATGCGGAGAAATCGTAATGGCATCGAGCCTCTCCAGCGGGTCGGCGGGATGCATGTCAATCTTTACGTACGGCGCAGAGGCAGCAAAATCCACAAAACACCAGCCGCCCTGCTCGTGCATGATGCGCGCAAGCTCGCGGTACGGCGTTTCGATTCCGGTCACATTCGAGCAGGCCGTGAAGGAGCCAATTTTTGTCTTTCTGTTCTTGTACTTTTCCAGGAGCGACCGCAAGTCGTCGACGTCAACTAACCCCTCGTCCGTATGCTTCAGGACGATGACATCGGCAATGGTTTCGTACCAGGTTGTGTGGTTGGAGTGGTGCTCCATGTGCGTCACAAACACGACAGGTCGTTCGTCGTCGGGAATGCGGAGCTGCGACCGCCACTGCTCGGGCACCTTGAGTCCTAGAATGCGCTGCAGCTTGTTGATAGCGGCAGTCATACCGAAGCCGACGAATAAGAGCGCGTCATCCGGCCCCGCGTTTACATGCTTCTTAATGATCTGATGGGCAAGGTGGTAGGCGTGCGTCATCGAACTGCCGGTGAGTGTCGTTTCCGAATGTGTATTGCCGACGAACGGGCCGAGTTCATTCAGCATCTTCCGTTCGATCGGTTCGTACAGCCTGCCGCTCGCCGTCCAGTCCGCGTAGATGATGCGCTGTTCGCCGTACGGCGTGGTAAAGGGCTGATGGTAGCCGACGATGTTGCGGCGGAAGCGCTCAAAATATGATTCGAGTGTTGCCATGCGTTGTGCGTTGGATAGAAAGTTAGAGAAAGGCAGGACGAAAGGCAAGCCGCGCGTTATGCCGAGTGACGCTGCTTCCAGAACCCGACAGCGAGCAGGAACCAACCTACAAGAAACGCTACACCCCCAAGGGGAGTCACAAAACCAAATTCCCGAACATCGGTGAGCGTGAGCGCGTACAGACTTCCGGAGAAGAGAACGATTCCCACAACGAACGCCCAGCCTGCCCTGGAAAAATTGATGTTCGGTGAGTTCCTCGCCGCCCACGCTGTCACGAAGAGAGCAAACGAATGATACATCTGGTAGCGCACGCCTGTCTCAAAAATGGCAAGCATGTCCGGCGAAAGCGTTTGCTTCAGCGCATGTGCACCGAAGGCGCCAAGAACGACGCCGAGTAGCGCACTTACTGAACCGAGCAGAGCAAAGATGTTTTTCATGATTGCTGGAGGATGGCAACGATTCGAACCGGCCCGCCGCTTCCTCCCTTGATCTTCATCGGCAACGCGATGATGGTGAAACCTTTTTCGGGAAGCTGGTCAAGGTTAGCAACATTCTCGAATGCGGGGATGTTCCGCTCGTACAGAATGACGTGGCTCTCAAACCGCGTGGACTGGCCGTAATCGATGCTCGGCGTGTCGAGTCCGATGGCTTTGATGTTCCGGTTCTGCACAATCCACCGCGCGGCATCGGGATGAAGACCGGGGAAATGGAGTTTCTTCACTGCAGAATCACCCCGCTCCGCGGTGCCCATGTACCGGGTGCGATCCGGCCAGTATTTGCCGAACCCTGTCCGTAGCAAGACAATAGCTCCGTCGGGAATCCGGCCATACTTCTTCTCCCAGTTTTGGATATCTTCTACCGATACTTGATAGTCGCGATCCGCCGCACATTGTTCAACCACGTCGATCACAATACCCAACCCTATTAACTGGTCGACGGGAATTTGGTCCACCGTCATTTTCCCTTGCGCAAAGTGGATTGGCGCGTCGATGTGCGTGCCGCCGTGTTCGGGTGTCCAAAACCGATTCGCCGTGTAGAAGAATCCGGCGGGCGTCACTCCCTCAAATCCTTTCTCAAACACAAATCCCTTCTCCGTCGGCCAGTAGATGGTAGTGGAATCGTACGCGTACGAGAGGTCAATCAGCCTACCCGAAAACGGCTCTTGTTGCGGCGCGCAGCCTCCAATGAGCGCGCTCACGACGAGTGTGATAAGGATGGTGCTATATGCGTTCATGGCGTAGCCTCCTCGCTAAGAAATGTCCCGTGTGCTAATCTTCTCGAATTCATAATAATAAACAGACTACTTCCTATCATTGCAAGCGCGGCAACGATCGGCTGCAGAAGTCCGACAACCGCGAGCGCAATCCCTACCGCATTGTAGGTAAATGCCCAGAACAGATTCCAACGGATGGTACCCAACGTGCGGCGAGCATATCGGATGAGCACAGGAATCTTTTCCAGATGGTTGCCTACAATCGTCACGTCAGCGCTCTCCTTGGCGATGTCGGTGGCAGAACCGAGCGTGATCCCCACGTCGGCGGCTGCTAACGACGGCGCGTCGTTGATCCCGTCGCCCACCATGACAACCGTCGATGTCGATTTCAGCTCGTGTACGCGAGCGACTTTATCCGCCGGCATCTGCCTCCCGTAGTATCGGGGTATCGACACTTCCTCCGCAACGCGTTTTGTTGCTTCCTCAGTATCGCCCGAAAGAAGAACCGTCTGAATGCCGTCGCGATGAAGTTCCCTCACCGTATCCGCCGCTTGCTGGCGCAGAGTATCGCGTAATTCCACCAAGCCTTGTATTCGGCCATCCCATCCGGCATACACCGTTGTGTTGCTGGGGCTTTCTGCTTCGCTCAGGGCGCCTTGAGGAAAAAGATTCCGCGTGCCCACGACGACTTTCTTCCACGCCCCGTTCATTCGCACTTCACCTGTAATACCCTGACCCGGAATCGCCGACACATTTCGTGTTTCACGCAGTGAGACGGCATGCGCTCGTGCGTACTCCACCACGGCTTTTGCAAGCGGGTGCTCAGAATTCTGTTCCAACGATGCGACAACCGAGAGGAATTCTTCTTCTTGGCCGTTCGCACGCACGTGCACTACCTCAAACGCCCCTGTCGTCAACGTCCCTGTCTTATCAAACACGACAACCTGCGTCGCGCTAAGCTTCTCCAACAGATCCGTCGAGCGCACGAAAATACCGTGTTCTGCCGCCCGACCCAGGGCAATGGTGGTAGCCAGCGGCGCACCGATACCGAGCGCACAGGGACAGGCAACCACGAGAACGGTCAGCGCGTGGAGAGCAGCGACATCTGCTGAAGCGACGACGAGCCACCCGATGAATGTCAGCGCCGCTATCGCGATGACGGCGGGAATAAAACGAGCGGAGAGCGTATCGACATACCGTTGGATGCCCGAGCGCGAGCGTTGTGCCGCTTCCACTAATCGGATCACCCGCGCATAAGCCGTCTCATCGAGGCGGGCTGCGACCTTCGCCGTGAAGACTCCTTCCACGTTCACGGTTGCCGCATAAACGCGGTCGCCAACCTGCTTGGCGACGGGGACGGATTCTCCGGTGAGCACGGCTTCGTTAACACTGGTTGTCCCGTCCACAAGAATCGCATCGAGCGGAATGCGTTCCCCCGGCAGCACTTTGATGATCGCGTCACACGGCACTGTTTCCGCCGATACAATTTGTTCCTTCCCGTCCGCGACGATCCGCGCCGTCTGCGGTTGAAGTTCGAGAAGCTGCTTGATGGCATTGCTTGTTCGGAGTTTGGCGTTCGCCTCGAGGTAGCGTCCTGCTGTCACCAGCACCAGCGTCATGGTTGCCGTATCGAAGTAGACTCCGCGCCCACCTGAGAAGATCTGATACGTCGAAAACCCGAATGCGGCAAAGGAACCTAACGCGATGAGCGCGTCGATGGAGAGACGAAACTCTTTTGCCTCGCGCCATGCATTCTTCGCAAACGGATAGCCGACAAACACCATGACCGGTACAGCGAGAACAAAGAGTAACTTTTCGAGAAGGGGAAACACATGCTCATCAATGCCGAGGGCAAACCACTGGGGGTCGTACAGCGCCCAGCTGAGTCCCATAATGTTCATCGACAGGAACGCTCCGAAGCCGAGCCGCGCAAGGAACAGACCGACGGCACCTTCTTCGCCTCCGTGCCCGATCAACGCGTACGTCATCGAACAGCCGTAGCAGCAAAAGTGCAACGGGCGCTGTTCTTCCGTAAGCGTAACGACCTTGGGGGGCAACGGCAATCCGCACTGGTCGCACAACGCGTCGGATGGAGCGGGAGACATCATGAATGGTGATGGTCGGAATGCTCTCCACGTGGCGGGACAAGTGGAACGATCCGCGCATAGGCAAGCCAACAGAGCCCAACGGCACCGATGAAGCCCAGCGTTACTCCTACTTCGACGAGACCCAGGGGTGGTGTGTGGTGTTGCCAGACGGCGGGAGCTATTTCGACAAACTGGTAAAACCAATTCGCCGTGAGAATAATCGTAGCGATGATGATGAGCGCCTGCGGTTTTTCTTTAATGGAACGGCTCAAAAAGATCACAATCGGAAAGATGTAGAGAAGAAGAATAACAGCCCATTGGAACGGCGGCCAGGGGGCGTGTGAGAACCGGAGAATGAGTCGCTCGATCTCCTCCCCTAAATTCCCGTACCAGATGACGAGATACTGCGACCAGTAGAATCCCCCTCCTAACATGCAGAGCCCCATCAAGAGTCTGCTGACGTCATAAAACTGCTTGGTGGAAACGAACGGTTGAAGATGGAAGTATCGGCGGGCGAGGATAGCAACGATGATCGTTGCTGCAACTCCCGCATCGAACGCGTGCACCATGTAAAGCCAGCCGTAGAGCGTGCTGTACCAGTGCGGGTCAAGCGACATGACGACATCGAACCCGGCAAACGTGTACAGAACTCCGTACGCAACGAGGAGACCCGGGACGAGCTTGGCGAGTTTCGAGTCGCGGATTTCGAGCTCTGTGTCGTAGTCCCGCCAACCGGCCGTGACGCGGTCGATCCATCGCGATTCGGGCGCGAGGCCGTTTTCTTTGAGCAACCCGACATCCGGCCGAATCGAAATCGTGACGTAGCGATAGCTAAGGTACGAGAGAACGAGGTAATAGGCAGTGACACGAGCAAAAAAGAATGGCTCGTTGAGCCACGCGGCTTTGGCTTCAATCGGTTCGTTGATCCACGGCCAGAGGTACTGCCTGCCGATGAAGGTAACAAGAAACAGCACTGCGCTGAGCGGGATGAAGAAGATGAATCCTTCAGCGACTCGGCGAATCGTTTCTCCCCACCGTCCGTTCGTCAACCGATAGGCGGCGGAAAAGACCACTCCCGCCTGTGCAACGCCGCTCCAAAACACGAAGTTAATCAGGTAGGAAATCCAGACGCGCTGCGAAGCAAAGCCCAGAATTCCTGCAAGCACGGTGACAACGCCAATCGCGACAAAAATCCGGAGCCAGAGAAGCGCTCTGGTTGGGCTTTCGGGCGGAGGAACAATGGGAAATTGTGCCATGGGATTACTTCTGCAGTGTCCGGAGATGATTAACGATAAGCCAGCGCTCGCGTGCTTTCACCGATTCATAGTACGCCGGCATAATCAGCCGGCCATTACGGATAACGTAGTACAGATAGCCGTCGGGAACGCGGAGGTACTTTGCCGTTGTCAGGTCGGGCGGCTGCTGAAATTTCGCGGCAACGGGTCCATCGCCTTTCGCTCCAAGGCCGTGACAGGGCGAACAGTGTGTTTCATAAAGGAATTTGCTCGAATCGGCATTCTCGGGTGTCCATTTTACCGGATTGACAAGGTGCGCGGCGGATGCAGAGTCGAGCAACGGTGCTTCGTACCCGCGAACCGGCACTGTATTCTTCACCGGCGGCAGCGGATCCTCCAACTTCTTGTACGACGGTTGTTCGTGCATATCCGTACGGTACCGGTAGTTGCCGATTTCGCCGTTGTCATTGGTGCAGGCTGCGATAACAAAAACGGCGAGCCAGATGATGTGCGGAAGATTCCTCATGTCGTTATTGTGCAGTCTATCGCGCCTGTTTTCTTCATCATCTTCTCAAATTTCTCCAATTCCTCCGGTCGTGCAAACACCTGAAGGCCGTAATGATCTCCCGAGAGTCGTTCATCGTACTCCGCGGCCAGTTTCAGTTGGGGTAATCGAGCGTTCAGCAAGAATCCGATCACTGTGGCCAGTGCTCCAAAGAGGATCGTCAGAATGTACGCCAGCACGCCAAACGGCGGCATGGAGATGAGGGGTTTGCCTCCCACAATGAGCGGATACTTCGTGACCGAGTAGATCGTCAGCGCCCACCCGGTGCAGAATCCCAACAACCCGCCGATCAGGGTAAAGACGCGCACGGGGCTTTTTGGCCGTTGCAGCGCGCGTTCAATATCGTGGTGCGGAACAGGGCTGTAGACGAGAAAATTCTCGTGCCCCGCGGCTTGTAACTCCTTAATCCCTTTGATCAGCAGATCCATCGCCGGGAACACAGCCATGATATTGGGGCCTCGATACTTCTTCATTTCTTACTCACCTTGCTCATCGGCGGCTCAAGTTGTTCTTTCACTTCCCACATCGAAACGACCGGAAGTGTTTTGGCAAAGATCATGAACAAGAAAAAGAACCAGGAAAAGCTCCCCACCACAATGCCAAGCTCGGTAAACGTCAAATCCGGGAACCCCCAGGTGAACGGGATGTAGTCGTGCGCAAGCGATGTGACGATGATGACGAACCGCTCGAAGAACATCCCGACCGTTACAGCCACGGAAACGAACGCCAGGATGACGGTGTTGCGACGGAATCGCTTGAACCAGAACAGCTGGGGGATCAACAGGTTGCAGACGAACAGCGTCCAGAACGCCCATTTGTAATCGCCGAACGCGCGATAGGAGAAGATCGCTTGCTCCCACGGATTGTGGCTATACCACGCGATGAAAACCTCAATCACGTACGCAAACCCGACGACGCTTGCGGTGAAGAGCAGAAACTTTGCGAGGCTTTCGAGATGATGGTCGGTGATGTATTCATGGAGCCGGAACGCGTTGCGCATCGGCATGAGGATCAGAATGACCATTGCCAGCCCGGAGTGGATGGCGCCTGCGACGAAGTAGGGTGCGAAAATCGTGCTGTGCCAGCCGGGAACAATGCTCATAGCAAAATCCCATGACACAATGCTGTGCACTGAAATCACCAGCGGCGTGGCGAGCGCGGCGAGGAAGAGATACGCTTGCGTGTAGTGCCGCCACTGATTGTCCGTTCCCTGCCAGCCTTGTGCAAGGAAACCATAGAGTTTCTTTCGCCATCCCTTTGCCTTGTCGCGGATGATCGCGACATCCGGCACCATTCCTGTGAGGAAGAAGATCGAGCTCACGGTGAGATACGTCGTGATGGCGAAGACGTCCCACACAAGCGGTGAGCGGAAGTTGGGGAAGAGATCGCCCATCTGCGGATACGGCAGGGTCCAGTAAAAGACCCATACACGACCCATGTGCAGAAGCGGGAAGAGGCCAGCCGTCGCGAGACCAAACACCGTTACTGCCTCCGCGCTCCGGTAGACGGACGCGCGCCACTTCACGCGGAAGAGAAACAGAATGGCGGAAATCAGCGTGCCGGAGTGTGCAATACCGACCCAGAAGACAAACGTGGTAATGTAGAGATACCAGCCGACGGGATTGTT
>DATLYT010000185.1:0-5353 GCA_035574455.1 Bacteroidota bacterium | reverse complement strand
GTACGTCACGCAGATCGAGTACGTCGGTGCCGAGTGGTCTTCGGAGAGGATTACTCGTAGACCGTTCTTCAGCGTGAACTCTTTGAACGGGATGGTAATCTTTTTGGCCTTGGCGGCTTTTGCCGCTTGTGCGCTCGCCGGGGGAGCAAGTGTGAGAATTCCGAGAGCGAGCAGGCCGATGCAAAGACGGAAAATTCGGCTCATGGTATAGTTCCTTTCTGTGGTGGGGCTAACAATGTAAAAAGAATCCTGCTACTATTTCAAGGGCAGAAAAACAGAGGATTCGCATCCTGAAAAATGTGGTAGCTCATGCAGTTCCTCGAAATCAGGCTGTGATAGTCCCGCAGCCATCCGATGAATTGCCAGCCCGACGAGTCTTCCCGACTATGGTGTTCCCGCCCGAACGACTTATCGTTCAGTCGGGTGGGCAGGCGGGCGGTCTGGCGGGGACGGCTGTGAGAGTACGGAACCCTCCGGGTTTCGCAACAACAAGGTGTCAACTTTCAGTCGATGCCCAGTCTGCCTATACAAGTCACCGCTGTGCATCATGAAGTAAGAAACCGCCTTGCTACACTTTTTGGGATGCTACCGAGGATCGTGACAGCCCCGCGTAACGTTCCGTAGCCCTCATTTTTTCCGCTTTTGTTTCACTCCCAATTCTTAGTATATTGCCGCACGTTTTGTATGTAGCAAACTCTCGAACGTACGAAAGACCCTATTCTTGTCGAAACACGTTAATATCTTCTTCGTCGGCGATATCATGGGTAAGCCGGGTCTGACGCTTACGACCACGGTGCTCAAGCAATATCTCCAGAAATACAACGTCGACCTTTGTATTGTGAATGGCGAGAACTGCACGGAGGGGAAGGGGATTTCCGAAAAGGACGCAAAGACGCTGTTCGACCTTGGGGTGCACGTCATTACGACCGGTAATCATCTGTGGGACCGATGGGAGTCGAAGCCGCTCCTGGCAAAAGAGCGAAACATTCTTCGCCCTCTGAACTACCCGCGGGAAAACCCCGGCCACGGCTATGTTGTGTATGACCTCAAAGAGAAAGGCCGCGTTGGGGTGATCAATCTGCAGGGACGCACCTACATGCAGACGATTGACGACCCGTTCAAGGCGGCGGATTGGGCGGTTAGCAAGATCGCGAACGAGACGAAAGTCATCTTTATCGACATGCACGCGGAAGCTTCGGCGGAGAAGATGGCGCTGGCTTGGCACCTGGACGGCAGAATCAGTGCGATGGTGGGGACGCACACACACGTCCCAACTGCCGATGCGCGCATTCTGCCCGGCGGCACAGCCTTCATCACCGATGTGGGGATGACGGGACCGTATGACTCGGTCATCGGTATGAAGAAAGAGATTGCTATCAAGCGCTTCATTATGCAGACGCCCTACAAGTTTGAGGTCGCCGAGCACGACGTCCGCTTCTGCGCCGTTTTTATCCAGGTCGATGCAGAAACGGGGAAAGCAACGAAGATTGAGCAGGTGATTTTTCCATCATTCCTTTGATCCATTTCTATTTTGTCAGGAGTAATGATATGACAAGATTGTTTCGAGGCTTTCTGTTGGCATTTCTTGGTTGTTTTGTCACTCAAGCCAGCGGTCAATCGTCGCTCAAACTGAAAATCGACAACCTGGCGAAGGCCGTTGAGCCGAAGGTTGTGGAATGGCGTCGGCACTTCCATCAGTATCCTGAGTTGTCGAATCGTGAGTTCAAGACGGCGGAGAAAGTTGCCGCGCATCTCAAAGCACTTGGCCTTGAGGTGCAAACCGGCATCGCACATACGGGCGTCGTCGGGTTATTGCGGGGAGGGAAGCCCGGCCCCGTCGTTGCCTTGCGAGCCGATATGGACGCCTTGCCGGTCACAGAGCGAGTGAATCTCCCGTTTGCGTCAAAGGAACGAGCGGTCTATAACGGTCAAGAAGTCGGCGTGATGCATGCCTGCGGACACGATACGCACGTGGCAATTTTGATGGGGGCGGCCGAAGTTCTCAGCGCCATCAAGAATGACCTTCGCGGGTCGGTCAAGTTTATCTTCCAGCCGGCAGAAGAGGGCGCGCCCGAAGGCGAAGAGGGAGGCGCCGAACTGATGGTGAAGCAGGGTGTTCTGGAGAATCCAAAGGTGGATGTGATCTTTGGCCTTCACATCAACGCACAGCAGGAGGTGAACACGATTGAGTACCGACCGAGAGGGACGTACGCGGCCTCGGACCGTTTTCGCATCGTCGTCAAGGGCAAGCAGACGCACGGCGCGTATCCGGCCGGCGGGATTGATCCCATCGTCGTGGCCTCGCAAATCGTGATGGGATTGCAGACCATCGTGAGTCGCCAGGTGGATTTGACACAGGCTCCAGTCGTCGTGTCGGTCGGCAGTATCCATGGCGGAGTTCGCAATAATATCATTCCGGAGGAAGTCGAGTTGGTCGGTACCATCCGCACGCTCGATACCGATATGCAGCGCGCAGTGCATGAAAAGATCCGTCGTACGGCGACCTCCATCGCGGAAAGTGCAGGCGCCCGCGCCGATGTTCAGATCGTGCTCGGCTATCCGGTGACCTACAACGACCCCGCGCTGACGGAAAAAATGCTCCCAACGTTACAAGCGGTAGCAGGCAAAGAGAATGTCCGGCTGCGGGAGGTGCAAATGGGGGCAGAGGATTTTTCGTTCTTCGCGCAGAAAGTACCGGGGCTGTATTTCAACCTCGGTGGGCGACCCAAAAACAAGAAGCCCGAAGAAACTGCTCCACACCATACGCCGGATTTCTTCATCGACGAGAGCGGGTTTACCTTGGGCGTGCGAGCGTTCTGCAATCTCGTGCTGGATTACATGACCCAAAACCGGTGATGGGTTTGAAGTGGCAGGAGCTCTGCCAACACCATAAACCTCGACGACAGAGTTCGCCAGTGATGCGCAAAGAACGCGGAGGAAAAAAGAGGGAAGGATTACATGCTGGGTGAGTTTGCATTTGAAGTCCACAGGAAATCCCCATCGCACCATGTCTGCATCGATCATCGACGGAAAAGCAATCGCTGAGCAGATCAAAGCCGAAGTAAAAGCTGAGACGGAGCTCCTGAAAAAAACCAGGGGAGTGACGCCCGGCCTCGCTTTCATTCTCGTTGGCGAGAATCCTGCCTCGCAAGTCTACGTTCGAATGAAAGGCAAAGCCTGCGAGGAGATGGGCTTCTTTTCCATCACGGACCGCATGCCGGCGGATACGTCGGAGAAAGTGCTGTTCGCGAGGATTCAAGAGTTGAACGACGACCCCAAGATTCACGGCATCCTCGTCCAGCTCCCGCTCCCGAAACAGATCGACGAGACGCGCGTACTCGAATTGATCAAGCCAAGTAAGGATGTTGACGGTTTTCATCCCTATAATGTCGGGAAGCTCGTCATTGGCGAGGAAACGTTAAAGCCCTGCACGCCGGCGGGGATTCAAGAGCTACTCATCCGCAGTGGCAACGACCCGAAGGGGAAGCATGTAGTCGTCGTTGGGCGGAGCAATATTGTGGGAAAGCCCGTAGCGAACATCCTTCTCCAGAAGCAGAGCGGCGCCAACGCCGTGGTTACCGTCGCACATACGGGTGCATCCGACCTCCGGCGCTACACACGAGATGCGGATATCCTGATCGCTGCGATGGGAAGAGCAGAATCGATTACCGGCGACATGTTGAAGGAAGGCGTTGTCGTCATCGATGTTGGCACCAACCGAGTGGACGACCCTTCTGCGAAGAATGGTTACCGGATTGTGGGCGATGTGCACTTCGAATCGGCAAGTAAAGTTGCCAAAGCCATCACGCCCGTCCCCGGCGGTGTCGGGCCGATGACGATTGCAATGCTGATGAAGAACACGCTTGCCGCGGCGAAGATGAGCCTCGAGAGATAATCCCGCTTTGCCTGATGGGACCTTTCTGGTCTCAGAGACCGACAAGGTCTCTTCACCTCACCGAAGTTCTGCTGTTCAGCTCCTTGACGGCCTGGCAAATACGAAGTAGGCAAACCCTGCGCCGAAGAGAACATGGAGAATTACCGAGCCCCATCCCTGTGCGCTCATCGCTCCCGAGGTGAGGGCGAGAAGGTCTATCACCAGCGTGAGCAGGTGAATGGCGAGGTTCCCGTACAGGATGGCGCGCAGAGCAACCGAATCCTCGACCCCGCGGGCGATCCAGTTCATGATTCCCACCGAGAACATCAACGCGCCAAACGACCGTGCAATGGATTTGCTTCCCTCGCTGGAGGGAATCGCGTACAGCTCAAACACCTGCTCGGGGGCGATCAGCATTCCGATTCCGAAGACGATGCCGATCACGGCGGCGATGGAGAGAAAGGTTTTGTGGCTCATCACGTTTTCCTTCGACGTGCAGCGCCCGGCGGGCTAAAACCGGCGGGCAGGAGTTTTTGTTGCCAAGGGGCGGCCCTTCCGTCCCGGAACTACTTTTTGCTTTTTCTTTGGAAAGAGGCGGTCGTAGTAGAGCAGTCCCACCGACGCGAGGATGATGAGGCTCACCACAAGCGGCATGACCCAGCCGCCCCCAGCAGACTCCAGACGGAAAAACGCCTTGCCGAATCCGCCTTCGGCTTCCGCGACGTTAGGGTCCCTGTCATCGTAGCGCGACCCGGGGTTGAAGACTAATGTGGAGAAGACCTCCGTGGACAACGGTTTGACGGTCGGATACAAGCCTTGCGGGGCGGTCACAACGGCATGAAGAAATCCTCGGCCGCCGAAGAAGAACATGTGCCGCTCGATACTAAACAGCGTGTCCTGCAGCGTTTCGACGGCAAACTCCAGCAACTGGCGCTGGGGGTCCAGCTGAGGTGGCTCGATGATGCGCGTGACGGCGACCGTCTGGTACCCTTCAAGCTCGCGTTGCTTGTTTTCTTCGTTCACGTTCTTTCGCAGTTCGGCAAGCAGGTCGAGGCTGGGGATTTCATCCTGCAGCTGCTCCATTGTAATGTATCCCACGTTGTAGAACTTCAGCCTCGCGTGCCACGTCACGCCGTCGCTCGTGGACAACAACAGCCCATCGACATCGTAGTTAGGGTGGAAACGGGTGCGTAAGAACATCACCGCGGAGTCTCGTGAAAACAGCGTTACGTCGCTCGGAAGTGTGAGTTGCGCGTTCGCAAAGGCAAGTTCGACCGAGGTGACGGGCGGGAGTTGGTCTTCTTGAGACAGTGCCGAAGGAATGAGCACGGCAGTCCAGAATATGCACAACAGGGTTCTCATGGCTTGCTCACGGTTGAATGTAAGCAATTCTCATGGGAATTGGAAGGGGAGGATGAATGCGGCTGGACGATTTCGGCTGGTTCAGAGCCCATCTCAAAATAAAAGATCTCATGCCCG
>DATLYT010000184.1:0-6459 GCA_035574455.1 Bacteroidota bacterium | reverse complement strand
CCGCCAAGGGCGGTATTGTTCTCGCCATAAGCTCGGAGCTGAATATACCGGTGAAATTTATCGGCGTCGGTGAGCAGATCGATGACCTGCAACCGTTTGACCGGCAGGTTTTTGTCGATGCGCTGTTTGAGGGTGTCTCAGTGAAGGCGTGAAATTCTCATTCTCACAATACGACCTTCAGCTCAAGCACGCGTTTACAATTTCCCGAAGTTCGGACGCCGTGAGGCCGGTGGTTCTCGTTCGCGTGGAGCATGAGGGCATTATCGGATTTGGCGAAGCGGCACCAATCCGCAGGTATGGCGAATCAATCGAGTCAGTCGTTGCGTTGCTGAAGGCTGTTCAAGCAGTAACGTTTGACGATCCATTTCAACTGGAGTCGATACTTTCGCAAGTCGAAAGTCTTGCCGAAGGGAACCACGCGGCGAAGGCGGCCATCGACATCGCCCTACACGATTGGATTGGGAAGAAACTCCAGATGCCGCTCCATCGCCTCTGGGGACTTGCCGATAAGACGGTAACGACGTCGTTTACAATTGGTCTTGATCGGCCGGAGATTGTTGCGCAGAAGGTTCGAGAGGCGGAAGAATTTCCCATCCTCAAGATTAAATTGGGCAGAGAAGACGATGGGGCAATCATTCGGACCATTCGCGCGATCACAAAGAAGCCGTTGCGAGTGGATGCCAACGAAGCGTGGACGAAGAAAGAAGAGGCCCTCGACAAAATCAAATGGTTGGAGCAGGAGGGAGTCGAATTTGTCGAACAGCCGATGCCGGCGCATCAGTTAGCGGATACAGCTTGGGTTCACGAACGTGTTTCCGTTCCATTGATCGCAGATGAAAATGCTGGGCGTCTCCACGATATCCCCAAACTCTGCGATGCATTTGACGGCATCAACATCAAGTTGATGAAATGTACAGGATTACGAGAGGCGATGAAAATGATTCACGCGGCTCGTGCATTAGGTCTGAGGGTCATGATCGGCTGTATGATTGAAACCTCGGTAGGCATTTCTGCCGCTTCGCAGTTGACGCCGTTAGTTGACTATGTTGACCTTGATGGCAACCTGCTCACAACCAACGACCCGTTTGAGGGTATGAAAGTCGTCAACGGTAGAGTCCATCTTCCAGAGAGACCGGGTATCGGAGCAATCCCAAGACAGGCGGATTGACGTGTTTTTCAAAAAGCCCAAATATCATCAGTTTGAATACATCCCTCGTTTTTATAATCCGGAAAAAGACGAAGATGAACGCCGGAAGCACAAGATGCGGCTCGCTCGAGCGAGGCATCGACGCAAAACGCGATCGACGTTCATCTGGGCGGCATTGTTGGTAATTTTGTTTTACGTCTATCTCTATCTTTCTGGCGTACTACGGCAATCATGAGCACACGAATCCATATTCTCCAGCCTGAGGTAGCGAACAAAATTGCCGCCGGTGAGGTCGTTCAACGTCCCGCCTCGGCCGTCAAGGAGTTGATCGAGAACTCGCTCGACGCAGGTGCGCAAAAAATTGACATCGTCGTGAAAGAAGCCGGCAAAACGCTGTTACAAGTGGTTGACGACGGCGAGGGGATGACCGAGGAAGATGCACTCCTGGCATTCCAGCGACACGCCACGAGCAAGATCAGGTCGGCAGAAGACCTTGAAGGCATTCGCACGTTAGGATTCCGCGGTGAGGCGCTCGCGTCCATTGCTGCCGTCTCACAGGTAGAACTTCGCACCCGTACGCGCGCTGACGATGTGGGA
Organism: Bacteroidota bacterium; assembly: GCA_035574455.1. Taxonomy (GTDB): domain Bacteria; phylum Bacteroidota; class Ignavibacteria; order UBA10030; family UBA10030; genus DATLYT01. Next base: position 4,715 of record DATLYT010000184.1, on the reverse strand, counting down.
ACGCTGATCCGAATTGATGGGAGCGATGTCCGTGAACAGACCAAAGTGCAGATGGAGCCCGGAACGTCAGTCGTGGTGAAGAATCTCTTTGCCAATACTCCCGCCCGTCGAGCATTTCTCAAGTCCGATCAGACAGAACTTAAGAATATTACCGATGTTGTAACACGTATGGCAGTGATGTATCCCGAAGTTGCATGGCGTTATGTGAGCGACGACGAGACACTGCTCGACGTGAAGCCGGGCAGTCCGGAAGATCGCTTCATCGACGTGTTTGGTGAACGCCACTTCAAATCGGTGCTTCGCGTGCATGAGGAGACGGAGTACCTGACGGTAGATGGCTTCATCGGCAAGCCGGACTTTGCGCGTAAGAGTCGGGCTGACCAGTATCTGTATCTCAACAGGCGTTCGATTACGAATCGCACCATCAGCCATGCTGTCTATCATGCGTACGAACATCTTATGGTGAAAAACGCCTATCCGTTTTTCGTTCTCAATCTGACTCTTGACCCGCGCAAAGTTGATGTCAATGTTCACCCGTCGAAACAGGAAGTTAAATTCGAGAATGAATCCAACATCTACCGTTTCGTGTTTGCGGTGGTCCGGAAGACACTTTCCGCACACGACCTCATCCCGTCGGTATCTCTTGCGGGCGATCAGGCTACTGCTGGTGTAGACGAGCGTCTTCGGTTTGGGTCAAGCCCGTCGCTCCACGCTCCCATCGTCCCCGCGCACATATCCACTGAACAGGCACACAGAACCCAGTCTGCAACGGAGCTTGCAGAGCTCAGCGTTGATGCGTTCGATATCGAAAAGCTGTTCAACCGCATCGAGCAGAGAATGTCTGGTCAGTCACCATTGGATCAGGCTGCCAGAACCCAACAAGCGGTCGACGCTCCACCAAAGGAGAGAGTGATCCCGCATGAGACGCTGCAAACCGAAGGCGGGCAACAGAGGGACCACCATGCGATCTGGCAGGTGCACAACAAATATATTCTTTCTCAAATTCGCGGTGGATTGTTAATTGTCGACCAGCATGCGGCGCATGAGCGGATTCTGTACGAAAAGGCGGTGGCGAATTTCGACAAGGATTTACCCTCAACCCAACAGCTGTTGTTTCCGCAGACAATTCAGTTCGGGGCGCACGACTACACGTTGGTCAAGGAATTATTGCCGCACCTCGAAAAACTTGGCTTTGATGTGAAATTGTTCGGGAAAAATACGGTCGTTGTGGAGGGTATTCCGGCAGACGTCCGTGTTGGAAAAGAGACAACAATTTTGCAAGATGTAGTAGACGAATATAAGAGAAACGAACACGCCGATACCATGGACGCACGTGACGCCGTCGCCAAGTCCTTTGCCTGCAAAGCCGCGATCAAAGCCGGCGACAGGCTGAATACCGTTGAGATGATCTCGTTGATCGACCAGCTCTTTGCTATGCAGATGCCGTATGTTTGTCCGCACGGTCGCCCCGTGCTCATGAAAATTACTCTAGCAGAACTCGACCGGCGTTTCGGTCGCACATCGTAAACGTTTATCCGTAAGGAAGAGACCATGAAGATCGATCAAGCCAAATTCGAACAGGAAAAGCGAAAGTGGGAGGAGCGTGTGAAGAGTAACGGCCGCCTGCGCGAGGCTGTCTTCACTACGATCAGTGGCGAACCAATCCAAATGCTCTACACGCCGGAAGATTTGAAGGGGATGGAGTACGTAAACGACCTCGGCTTTCCGGGCGAGTTTCCTTATACGCGCGGCATTCATCCTACAATGTATCGCGGCAAACTCTGGACGATGCGGCAGTTCGCGGGATTCGGGACGCCGGAAGATACCAACAAGCGCTATCACTACTTGTTGGAACATGGACAGACCGGCCTATCCGTTGCCTTTGATTTACCGACGCTGATGGGACGAGACGCGGACGACCCGATGTCGGAAGGCGAGGTTGGCATTTGTGGTGTTTCCGTCAGCTCGCTTGCAGATATGGAGGTCTTGTTCAGGGGAATTCGACTCGGTGAAATCTCAACCTCAATGACGATCAACGCGCCGGCGGCAATGATGATGTGCTTTTACCTCGTAGTTGCCGAGAAGCAGGGTGTGGATTTCAAGAAACTGCGGGGGACGATTCAGGCGGACATTCTCAAGGAGTACATCGCTCAAAAAGAATGGATTTACCCGCCTGAGCCGTCGATGAAGCTCATTATCGACATGTTCGAGTACATGAACAAGGAAGTGCCGCAGTGGAATCCGATTTCGGTGAGCGGATATCATATTCGTGAAGCTGGCTCCACCGCGGTGCAGGAGCTTGCCTTTACACTGGCTGATGGTTTTGCGTACGTCGAGGCTGGAATTGCCCGTGGGCTGAACGTCGATGACTTCGTCCCGCGGATCTCCTTCTTCTTCAATGCCCATATCGATTTCTTTGAAGAGATTGCCAAATATCGCGCGGCTCGCCGCATCTGGGCAAAGAGAATGCGGGATAAATACGGCGCGAAAAATCCAAGATCGTGGATGCTCCGCTTTCACACGCAAACAGCGGGTTGTTCACTGACGGCGCAGCAACCGGAGAACAACATCGTACGCACCGCCTACGAAGCATTGGCGGGGGTGTTAGGTGGGACGCAATCCCTGCACACGAATTCGATGGATGAGACGTTGGCGCTCCCTTCGGAGAAAGCAGTGAAGATCGCCCTGCGCACGCAGCAAATTCTTGCCTATGAAACTGGCGTTGCGAACACGATTGACCCCCTGGCAGGGAGCTACTTCGTTGAGGCGTTGACGAACGAGATGGAACAGAAGGCCGAGCAGTACTTTGAGAAGATCGATGCGTTGGGTGGAGTCATTCCGGCGATTGAAGCGGGATTCTTCCAACGGGAGATTGCCGAAGCCGCCTATCGCTATCAACGTGAACTGGATGCAAAGGAGAAAATTATTGTCGGGGTCAACGAGTTTGTCGAGAAGGATGAGAAGATCGAAATTCCCATTCTCGAAATTTCTCCTGAAGTTGAACGCCAGCAACGCAAACGCTTAGCGGAGCTGCGCCAGAGCAGAAATCAGCAAGCCGTCGAGCAATCACTGAAAGAGCTTCGGCAGGCAGCAATGGATGAAAAGAATATCATGCCGTACCTGCTGGCCTGTACTCGGTCCTATGTGACCTTAGGCGAGATGTGTCACGCTCTGGCAGAAGTGTACGGCGTGTATGAGGAACCCGTTGTTTTCTGAGAACGTCTGAGACCACCACTTGGCAGAGCGACTGAAAGCAACGCTATCGATTCTTCGAATCCCCCAGTGGATCAAGAACTTCTTTCTGTTCGCTCCACTGATCTTCTCAAAACACCTCTTCGAGCCGGGTTACTTCTGGAAGGAAGTCGTAGCATTTACGGTCTTCTGCTTGATCTCCAGCACTGCTTATGTCATTAACGACATTGCCGACCGGGATGTCGACCAACGCCATCCGATCAAACGTACCCGCCCTCTTGCTGCTGGAACACTAACGATCCCGGCAGCAATTGCGCTGGCTCTGGTTCTCCTCGTGACCAGCGTCGTCCTTGCGAAAGACTTGCCTGTGAACTTCCAGATGATTGCGACGCTGTACATCGTGTTGAATGTTGCCTATTCCTTCTGGCTCAAACATGTGATCCTGCTGGATGTGTTCATTGTCGCAGCGGGATTCATGATTCGAGTGCTGGCTGGAGCATACGCCATCGATGTCGCGACATCCCATTGGCTTGTTTTGTGCACACTGTTTGTCTCACTTTTTCTCTCTACGTCGAAGCGCAGAGGAGAGTTAGTGATGAGTCAGCAGCTCGAAGGATATGAAGGACGCGCAGTTCTGAAACAGTATGACCTTACGTCCATCGACCAGATTATGACCGTTGCTGCGGCAGGCATGGCAATTTCGTACGCTCTCTATACTGTTTCCGAGCGAACGGTCACAATGTTTGGCACCGAGAATCTCATCTTCACCACGGTGTTTGTCTTATTCGGTATCTTTCGGTATCTTATTCTCATCAAAACCAAACCGATGGAGGATAATCCCGTACGGTTACTGTTGGGTGATCTGCTCATCATGGTGAATATCTTTGCCTGGTTTCTCACCTGTGTTATGATTATTTACGTGTAGATCGTGTTGCTATGAAACTTCCTGAGCCCAAAGCTCCCACCAAAATTTCCGGTCTTCCCAGCGTTGAGCCCGTCGTCGCTGTGCTGTCCACGACGCCCGCCACGGTGCTTGACGACATCCAGCGTGCAATGGAAATGGCTGGTGTCCGTAAGGCCTTGGATCCTGCTGCAACGACGATTCTGAAGGACAACATCTCCTGGCATTTTCCATTCCCAGCAGCGAACACGACGCCTTGGCAGTTGGAAGGAACGATCCGTGGGTTACGCGCAGCGGGTTACGAGAAACAGGTCTGTGTGCAAAACATGACTGTCGTGACGGACGCCTTCAAAGGGGAGGACTTAAACAAGTATAAGCCGATTTTCCGGAAATATGGCATTCCGGTTCTCTTCAACTTTAAAGAATCGGATATGACCTGGGTACCCTTTGTGCCGAAAACGCCATTGCTGGTGCTCGACCAGATTTACCCTGAAGGCATCCGGATTCCTGACTTTTTCTTCGGAAAGAACATTGTCCATCTGCCCACCGTGAAGTGTCACATTTACACGACAACAACCGGTGCGATGAAAAATGCATTCGGCGGTCTCCTACACACCCATCG
>DATLYT010000183.1:0-14108 GCA_035574455.1 Bacteroidota bacterium | reverse complement strand
GCCGATGAGCATCGTGTATTCGCCAAGGGTAAGATCCGCCGCGCTTTTGCCGAAGAACTGCTGAGCGCCGGACTCAATACCGTATGCACCCCGGCCGAAGAGAGCGACGTTGAGGTACAGCTCAAGAATCTCTTGTTTGGTGAAGTTCCGTTCAATCTGGACGGAGGTAATCAGCTCACGAATTTTACGCGTCACCTTGTCAAAGAATGACTCACGGGTTCCTTGTAGGTTATACAGGTTTCGCGCAAGCTGCTGGGTGATGGTGCTCGCGCCTTCCCGCGTCAGGTCAAACGCCAGGATGTTCTTAACCATTGCCCTCGCCACGCGTTCCAAATGCACTCCCCAGTGACTGTAAAACGCCTTGTCTTCCGTTGCCACCAGTGCATCGACGACTCCTTTGGGAAGCCGGTCAAGCGTAATCCGGGTACGATTTTTAATAGAGAACTGGTCGAGGACTTCTCCGTCCTCGGAATAGATTTTCGTGGCAAGTTCCGGGCGCGGGTTTTCTAATTTTTCGAGAGACGGCAACCCGGAGGCGATGTAGAAACCGTACCAGACGAACAAGATGATGATCGCGACGCCACCGAGCGTAAACCAGCCCCAGTGCCGTTTGACGAATCCCTTGCTCTGTTTGAGCAGTGAGCGCCGGAACTCCGGGTCGTTGAAATATCGGCTCATCTCTTCAGAGCTGTACTGTTTCGAATCAGCCATGCTTCCACTCTTTTCGTCCTGGCCAGGTTTTCAAGTGCAATCGTTTTCCGTCGAAGACGGCGTAGGTATTTTCCGTGACCCAGTCACCAAGATTGACGTAGGTACCGGTACCGATGTTCCGAACACAGGGCGAGTGGTTGTGCCCCATGATCACGTAGTCAAACCCCTGTCGGATCTTTGTTTCCGCAAAGTCCACCATGTCTTTCTCCTCAAACGTGCGTTTTCCCACATGCTGGCGGCTTTTCCGTGATGACCAATGTGCAATGCGGCTCGTCAGATCGGGGTGCAACAACGAAAACAGTTTGATGTTGATCCGGTTTCGGAGAATTCTCTTGAGGATTCTGTATCCGGTGTCATTTTTGAGCAACCCGTCGCCGTGGTGAATGTAGAATCGCTTACCGTTGATGGTACGCTCGATGGGTTCGAGCATGATCTGGATACCGAGCTCATCCTGAAAGTAACTCTTCAGCCAGAAGTCATGATTGCCGGCAAGGTACGTAATGGGAATGCCGGATTCCGTGAGGTCGGCAAGCTTTGTGAAGAGACGGAAATACCCCTTGGGAACGACCGTCTCATACTCAAACCAGTAGTCGAACAGGTCGCCGACAATGAAGATTTCCCGAGCGTCCCTTCCTATGGAATCAAGGAACTGAACGAGTAAGCGTTCTTTCTTCCGTTCTTCATCGTTGGTTCCTAAACCAAGATGAACATCGGAAAAGAAATACGTTTTGCGCATAGGATATGCAATCCGATCACTTGGTCGGCTCAGCGTTCAGGTGCGCTCGTATTGTGGCGAGCGTGATGGGGTTGCCGTGAGGGGACTGAAGCCGAAGACGCGTTGAATTTCGTTACTGGCAACTTCGTCAAAAAATGCTGCAAAATCAAGACGATGACGAGACGCGTGTTCGTGAGGATGGCGCAAGGGGGAGTGTGACGATGAAGGTGCTGCCTCGTTTCTCGCGGCTCTTGACTTTGATGGTGCCGTCGTGCGCTTCGACGATCCATTTGGCGATGGAGAGGCCAAGGCCGCTTCCCGGTTCTGCCGCTTGTTCGGCGCGAGGAACCCGGTAGAAGCGCTCGAAGATCTTCTCGTGATGTTTGCGAGGAATGCCGATGCCGGAGTCTTTCACGCTTACCACGGCGTAACCATTGCGACGTTCGAGGCCGAGGACAATGGTCCCGTGGGGCGGTGTAAACTTGACGGCGTTATCGAGGAGGTTCAAAAACAGCTGCCGTAAGCGCATGGCGTCGCCGGCAATCGTTACGCTCTCCCGCGGGTCGAACAAAACCTTGATCTTTTTGTTGTTTGCGAGCAGGCGAGCATCATCGGCAACTTCGCTTAACACAGTCTCCAGTTGAATGTCTTCCATCTTGAAGATCAGTCGACCCGATGTCGATTTTACCAGGGTCATCAGGTTTTCGACGATTCCGGAAAGTCGTACGAGCTCATCGTGAATGCTTCGGAGAAGTTCGCGTGTCCCCTTCGTCAGACGACGATTCCGAAGCGCCACTTCAATCTCTCCTCGCATAATGGTCAGCGGCGTGCGGAGCTCGTGGGAGGCTTCGGCGGAGAACTGTTGGATTTCCTGAAAAGAAGCATGAAGTCGCTGAATCATCTTGTTAAACGTCTCGGTCATTCTGCCCACTTCATCCTGTGAGTCCCTCACGGGCAATTGCACGGTAAGGTTCTGGGCGTTTACCTGTTCTGCCGCCATCGCAAGGTCGTTCACCGGCTTGGAGAGACGGTGTGCCAGCACCAATCCTCCCAGCAACGCGATGATGACCGTGAGTGGCGAGACAAACAGGCGAACGTTCGCGATGTCGTTCAGCATTCGATTCACTTCATCCAGCGAGGAAGCGACGAAGATCTTCACAAACTCGCTCTGGGTGATTGCGAGACGAAGCTCACGTCCGTCGTCGTCCTGAATGGTGGTGATTACGGTGGTTCCGAACGGGATGTCGTCGTAACGCAGGAGTTTGCCTTCAAGGATGGGCGATTGATAGAGCACATCGCCGTTGCGGTCGAGGACCTGGATAATTTGCTGATGGGGTTTGTAGAGCGTGTGCCGGAAGACTTCGTCCCAGAGTTCTTCGTCTGTTATTTGTTCCGGACTTGGTTGCGGTGTCTTGGTAAGCCGTTGACGCTCCCGCACGGTGGAACGCTTTAACGGGACGTTGCGCGCCTGAGGTTCGATAAATTCGCGAAGCCACTGGAGTTCATTCTGCAGAGAGGTATCCAGGTTTTCATACAATGCGGAGCGGGTGAGGTAGTACGAGGTTAAACCGGAGAGCGTAAGAGCCGCCGCCACAAGGGAGGTATACCAGAACGTCAGGCGAGCTCGTATCGACCGAAACCGAATCATTCTCGATTCACCGCCTCAGGATCATCGGTGAGCATGTATCCTTTCCCGCGAATCGTCCGGAGGAGTTTGCTGGAGACACCCGTGTCGATTTTCCGTCGCAGATGATTGATGTACACATCGACCACATTGGTGCCCGGATCAAATGTATACCCCCAGACCTCTCTGGCTAATTGTTGGCGGGTGAGAACGCGCGAGGCGTTCCGCATCAGCGCCTCCAGCAGTGAAAACTCGCGCGACGTTAGGTCGATAGTTTTCCCGTTGCGAAGAGCCTTTCGCGAAATCGTATCGAGTTGTAGGTCGCCAACTTTCAGCACGGTTTTGGTTTCGCGCGAACGTCGGATTAGCGAGCGCACGCGGGCGAGGAATTCGTTGAACGAAAACGGTTTTGTGAGATAGTCGTCAGAGCCGCGATCGAGACCGCGCACGATGTCTTCCTTAGAACTCAAGGCAGTCAAAATAAGAATCGGCGTGCGGATTTTGTCGTCTCGGAGGGATTGGAGTACGTCGAACCCGTTTTTCTTTGGCAGCAACACGTCTAACACAATCAGGTCGTAATCACCCAATCGTGCCGTGCGCTCGCCCGTTTTGCCGTCTCCCGCGAGATCAACGCGATAACCTTCGGCTTCAAGACCGCGCTTCAAGAAACGTGCAAGCTTTTCTTCGTCTTCTACAACTAAAACCTGCATGAGATATAATGCTCGTACGAGTGAAAGGCTTCGGGGAGGCTCAGGGCAAAGGTACACGATAAACTCATGAGTTTCAAATCCACAAGACAACATTCGTGATTTGAATCTCGGTCTTATTTGAGTATATTTTCCCGAAATGCCAAGAACTACATTGACTTTTCTTCTCGTTCTCGGTGCTCTCGGGACGCAGGGCTGCATCCAGACGCTGGCGATTCGTTCGGTCGGCGGCATCCTCGATAATGGCTTTGAGGTGTTCAATGAGGAAACCGACCTGCCGCTGGCGGAAAATGCCCTTGGCTCAAACCTCAAACTGCTTGAAGCGTTGATCAAAGGGGATCCGGACAACCGGCAGTTACTGATGCTCGCCTCGCAAGGATACAGCGCGTATGCGTTGGCGTTTGCGGAGGATGAAGACGAGGAACGCGCAAAACTGTTCTACCTGCGCGGTCGGGATTACGGACTGCGTGTTCTCTCCCAGAACAAAGCGTTTCGCTCGGCCATGAATGGCGACGCCGCAGCATTCCAGCAGGCGTTGCGCTCGTTCTCCAAATCCGATGTGCCGGCGTTATTCTGGACGGCGTTCGGCTGGGCAGGGTACATCAACCTTGCGCGTACTGACCTGGAAGCGTTTGCTCAACTTCCCAAAGTCAACGCCATGATGGAATTTGTCTTGCAGCACGACCCGGCCTATTACTATGGTGGCGCACATCTCTACTTTGGCTCGATCCTCGGCAGCACTCCGACAGCCTTAGGCGGAAAACCGGAACAGGCGAAGGAACATTTCGAAAAGGCTCTTGCAGCGAACGGCGGAAAGTTCCTGATGAGCTATGTCTACTACGCCAAGACGTATGCCGTGCAAACCCAGGACAGGCCGCTGTTTGAATCTCTCTTGAAGCGGGTTGAGGATTCGTCGCTCGATATCCTTCCCGAAGCCCGCTTGCCGAACGCCGTCGCCAAGAAGAAAGCCCGTCTCTTAAGCGAACGAGTTCACGATTTCTTCCTTGAATAGGACCGAAGCTATGAAAACGATTTGCCTCACAGCCCTGCTCGCTCTCATTCTTCTTTCCCACAGCACAGCTCAGCAATACACCATCAAGTTCGCGACCATAGCGCCGGAGAAAACGACATGGTACAACGTGATGAAAGAATATGATGCAGCCGTGCGGAAGGAGAGCGGTGGTCGACTTGGTTTCCAGATCTACGCCGGGGGAGTCCTGGGAGATGAGAAAGCTGTGCTGAGGAAAATTCGTGTTGGGCAGTTGCACGCAGGGGGATTCACAGGAGTCGCGATGGGGGAAATTGCGCCGCGTGTACGGATTCTTGATACACCCTTCCTCTTTCGGAACTACGATGAGGTGGACCACATCTACAAGCAGTTTGAGAAAGATTTCGAGCAGGCATTCCAGCAAGGCGGCTTTGTGCTGCTTGGATGGGCAGAAGTCGGTTTTGTTCATGTTTTCACCAACACGCCGGTTAACAAGCCGGACGACCTGAAACGCATCAAACTCTGGACGTGGGAAGGTGATCCAGTCGCCGAAACCGCCTTCCGTGCACTTGGTATCAGCCCGATTCCCGTGGCGTTTCCCGATGTGTTGACATCACTCCAAACCGGGCTTATTGACGCCTTCTACACACCGCCGTACGCCGCCATTCAACTGCAATGGCATACGCGGGCAAAGTACATGATCGAAACACCCATTTCCGACGCCGCGGGGGCCGTGTTGATTGCCAAGAGTTACTTTGATAAGTTGCCGGCCGATCTTCAGGAAATCCTTCTCCGGAACGGCAGGCAATATCTTTCCAAGATAACCCGGCTGGCTCGCGAGGACAACCGGAAGGCGATCGAACAGATTCAGAAGGCTGGCCTGACGATCCAAAAAGTCGACGAGAAAGAGCTTCCTCTCTACATCGAAGCGGGGAAACGTGCGCGCCGCATGCTCGTTGGGCGGCTGTACACGGAGGAGTTTCTCACCAGCGTTGAGAAGGCGGTCGAGGACTTCCGCAAGAACTCCAAGGCATCCCAATGAAGATACTCCAACGCCTCGATGCACTGCTGAACAAAGCCGAAGGGGCGCTGCTGATCCTCCTGCTGGTCGTGATGCTCGCTCTGGCGTTTCTGCAGGTCATTCTCCGTAACTTCTTTTCCTCCGGTCTCCTCTGGGCTGATATCGTCCTGCGTCATCTGGTGCTCTGGGTCGGTTTCCTGGGCGCCGCGTTAGCGACGAGCCAGGAGCGGCACATCTCGATCGACGCGTTCACCCGCTTTCTCTCTCCACGCCTCAAGCACGCAATGCGCGTGGTAACCAATCTCTTTGCAGCCGTGGTGTGTTACTACTTAATGACTGCCTCGATCACGTTCATCCAATCTGAGGTCGAGGCAGGAACAACGGTCCTTGCGGATATCCCCGGTTGGTACGCTGAGATCATCATACCCATCGGTTTTGGCTTGCTGATGGTTCATTTCGCTGTTCGAGTCATGGTTGACGGCCGGGCGGCACTGTTGAGTGAACATGCCGGAGAGAAAGCCTGATGGACATCTGGCTCATCATCATCGGTCTGATTCTGATGGCGCTCTGTGGCGCCCCGCTCTTTTCCATCATTGGCGCCATTGCTCTCATCGCTTTTTACAATGCCGGCATCGATACCTCGTCCGTCATCATCGACCTCTACAAAATTGCCGAAACCCCGACGCTAATCGCCATCCCCCTTTTCACGTTTGCGGGCTATATGCTCGCCGAGAGCAACTCACCCCGGCGCCTTGTCAACCTTGCTCAAGCGTTGTTCGGCTGGATGCCGGGCGGTTTGGCAATCGTCGTGCTCTTAACCTGCGCGTTCTTTACGGCCTTCACGGGTGCTTCGGGCGTAACCATCGTCGCACTTGGTGGATTGTTGTATCCGGCTTTATTGAAAGAACAGTACCCTGAGCAGTTCTCGCTCGGCTTGGTCACCACCTCGGGCAGTCTTGGCCTTCTCTTTCCTCCGAGTCTGCCGATTATCATCTACGGTCTTGTTGCCAAGGTGAGTGTCGACCAGCTGTTTGTGGCGGGCATTCTGCCTGGGTTCTTCCTCGTTTTCGTGCTCGCGCTCTACAGCGTTCGGGTGGGTGTTCGGGCCAACGTCCCGAAAACGCCGTTTGTCTGGAGCAATGTCATAAAGACTGTTCGGGAAGCTGCGTGGGAGATTCCACTCCCGATCATTATTCTCGGCGGCATTTACGGCGGCATCTTCACCGCTACGGAAGCGGCCGCCGTGGTTGCGTGTTATGTGTTCTTCGTTGTTGTGTTTGTCTACAAAGACCTCACCATGCGGCGCGATGTGCCGAGGGTGATGAAAGAAAGCATGCTTATTGTCGGCGCGATTCTTTCCATCGTTGGGACCGCGTGGGGCCTCACCAACTATTTGATTGATGAACAGGTACCACAACAGCTCTTCGTGCTGGTGCAGGAGAACATCGGCGGCAAGGTGACCTTTCTGCTGATCCTCAATGCGTTCCTGATTGTCGTCGGGATGATGATGGACATCTTCTCAGCGCTCATCGTCGTCGTCCCCCTCATCCTCCCGATTGCCAAAGAATTTCAAATCGACCCCATTCATTTAGGGATCATTTTCTTGACAAACCTTGAAATCGGCTACCTCACGCCGCCAGTCGGGCTGAATCTGTTCTTGTCCAGTCTTCGGTTTCAAAAGTCGATCTTCCATATCACGCGGTCCGTGCTCGTCTTCATCGGCATTCTGCTCGTAGCCCTTCTGGTTATTACGTACGTGCCGGAGATGAGCCTTTGGCTTGTCAGGACAATGGGAACACAGTAAGGGACTGGAAGAATCAGAAGAAGTTTGCTACATTTGCACACCACTTAACGACCAGAGAAAGGAGCGCTGCTATGCTTTCGAAGTCCATGCTGAAAGCCTTAAACGAGCAGATCAATCATGAGCTGTATTCTTCGTATCTCTATCTTTCGATGTCCGCGCATTTTCAGGAGGCCAACCTCCCCGGCTTCGCCCACTGGATGGCGCTCCAAAGCAAAGAGGAGTACGAGCACGCCATGAAAATCTTCCGCTACATTACGGAACGCAACGGTCGAGTGATTCTGGATGCGATCGATAAGCCGCCGACGGAGTTCAAGAAACCGTTGGAAGTGATGAAACAGGTGCTGGAACACGAGAAAAAAGTCAGCGGGTTGATCAACCGATTGTATGAAATGGCGGTGAAGGATAAAGATTACCCGACGCAGGTCATGCTCCAGTGGTTTATTACCGAGCAGGTGGAAGAAGAGAAAACGGCGGGCGATATCATCGAGCAGTTGAAGATGGTCGGTGATATGCCGGCAGGATTAATCATGCTCGACCGGCAGTTAGGTGCCCGCGGAAGCTGACATCGATGAGGTAGGTTCTTCGACAATCAAGCCTGGTCTTCAACGACCGGGCTTTTTTTTATTCTGTAGCGACAAATGCAATCCAGTTGCCCTGTGGGCTCACCGCGATTCTCGTAATCCCGTTAATCTTGTGACTCGAAAAATCGGCAACTTCGGTCCAATCCTTTGACACTCCCGGCTTGAAGCTGAACAGTTTCGAGCCCTGTCCCATCAGGATGATGCCGTCCGGTGTCCAAGCGTAATCCTCGCTGCGTGGCAACGTGCGGACAATCGACGTAACCGAGCGCGTGGAGACATCAAGTTGTTTAATCCACCATTCCTCGTTCGTCATTTTTTGCACAAAGCTAACGGCGCGTTTACGCGGAACCTTATGCAGCGAGCGGCCGATATTTCCGATAATGATATCTGCCAACCCAGTGCTGACGGTCGCAAGCTGGAGTGTTGGAGGGTTTCCGAGTACAAACAGCGCAACGGTGTTCGAGTCGACCCACGCGTGGTACCCGACCGGCTTGATGGTGGGCAGGACAACTGTCGGTTGTGTGCCGTCCATCCTGAAACGCCAGAGTCGCTGTGTGGAATCCGGCTCTACCCGCACTACTGAAAAATACTTTCCGCCAGGGATGACGGTTGCGGAATACTCGCTCTCTGCCGTTCGAGTCATGCGACTGGTTTTCTTTGTTCTCAGGTCGTACAGAAAAATCTCCGTCTGTGTTGGGGCTTGCGGACCGGGTGGGTCGCTTTGCATGACGGTGTAGAGGATTCCGGTGCCGCTGTGAAGAAAGGACGGCTGGTTATCATAGCCGGCGCGGTTGGTGATGTTCACCGGTGTGCCAACGCTCAGCTTCGTTCCGCTCACGTTGAGCGGTGCAAGCCAGATATCCGTCGAAGGAGGCGCAGTTTGAGCGAATGTTGTGCAGGTGATGATTAGCAACGAGCAAACCGTAGCTTGAAAGGAATTTTTCATGGTGTTGAGAGGCCGTTACGTGATTGGAAAGAAAGTCATTCCATAGGATTGTAAAACTTGCCCTGTTCAACGGGGTTTGCCCCGACACGTCTTTCGTCGGGGACGGAATCTGTTCTATAGCCATTTTTAGATACCTGCTTGATCCCCGCTGGCAACTGCGGGGAGCGGGCATGACGGGGTATTTTGAGACCAGTTCTAGTTAAGACGATACTCAATGTCGTGGCGTAAAAGATTGGGCACAATGTGACCGCAGAAAGTAATATTTCCTTCTCAATGAATCAATCCGACAATAGCCCAAGGAGTCCATGCTTAAATTCACAGTGCCCTGAAGTAATTCATTTCGGGGGGCTTGCATCCCTCCGCACCTCTTTATATGTTACGGCGCCTCAGCATTTTGATTCACACACAAAAGAAAGGAATACACGATGGACTCCCTCCGCGTTCTGTTCTCTCTCGTTCTTTCCCTCAGCTTGACACTTGCTGCACAGCAAAAACAAGATGCCAAGTGGGATGTTACCGCGAAGCATGGACCTGTGAATGAGTTTGAACTGGAAACCACGGAAGGCACCTGGATGGCCGTTGATGTCAGTCCCGACGGCAAATGGATTGTCTTCGACCTGTTGGGCGATATCTACATCATGCCCTTCGCAGGCGGTGAAGCAAAGGCGCTCACCAGCGGGTCGGCATACGACGTGCAGCCGCGTTTCAGCCCGGATGGAAGGAAAATTTCTTTCACCAGCGACCGCGACGGTATCGACAATCTCTGGATCATGAATGTCGACGGCACGAAGCCCCAACAGATTACGAAAGAAAAAGAGCGACAAGTGAACAATGCCGTTTGGACTCCGGATGGAAAGTACTTGATTGGCAGAAAGCACTACCGGAACACGCGTTCACTCGGAGCCGGGGAGATGTGGCTGTACCACATCGGCGGTGGGAACGGGCTTCAACTCACCAAGCGACGGAATTGGGAACAGGATGCCGGCGAACCGGCGATTTCACCGAACGGTCGGTATCTGTATTGGAGCGAAGACGTCTCGCCCGGAGGTGGATTTCAATACAATAAAGACCCGTACGGAGTTATTTATGTCATTCAACGGCTTGATCGCGAGACAGGGAAGACTGAGCAGTATATCCGCGGTGCCGGTGGATCGGCTCGACCGCAGCCGTCTCCCGATGGAAAGACCATCGCCTTTGTCCGTCGTGTTGGGTTGAAATCGGTACTCTTTCTCTACGACATCGAGAGCGGACGGGAGACGCCCATCTACGACAACCTGGACCACGACCAGCAAGAGGCGTGGGCAATTTTCGGTGTCTATCCCGGCTTCTCGTGGACGCCGGACAACAAACAGATTGTGATCTGGGCGAAGGGGAAGATTTGGAGGGTGGATGTGAAGTCGAAGCAGGTTGCAGAGATTCCGTTCAGGGTCAAGATGAAACATGCGATCACCGAGGCCGTGCGTTTCCCGCAGGAGGTATCGCCAGAAAAATTCGACGTGAAAATGTTACGGTGGGTCACGATCGCGCCGGACGAGAAGTCGGTTGTCTACGCCGCACTTGGTAAACTCTGGATTCGATCGCTGCCAAATGGGACGCCCAAGCGCGTTACGAAGGACGAAAAAAACATGGAGATGTTCCCGTCCTTCTCGCCTGACGGCAAGTGGCTGGTGTATGCGACCTGGAACGATGCTGAGATGGGGGCGATCCAGAAAATCCGTGTCGACGGAAGCGGCCAGGTGAAGCTGACGACGGCGAAGGGAACATTTGTCGAACCCTCATTCTCGCCGGATGGCAAGAAGATCGTCTATCGAAAACTCGGCGGAAACAATCTGCGCGGAAATCTTTACAGCAAAGAGACCGGAATATATTGGATGTCTGCCGAGGGTGGGTCGGCAACGCTGATTACGGAGGAAGGATCGCGGCCGCAGTTCACGAAAACGGGCGACCGCATCTTCCTGTTTTCGCGGGAAGGCGAGAAGACGGCACTTATTAGCGTCGGTATGCTGGGGGAGAAGCGGCGCGTCCATTTCGTTTCGGATAACGCGCAGGAGATGCTTCCTTCTCCCGACGAACAGTGGATTGCACTTGTCGAGCGGTATCAAGCTTACCTCGCGCCGTTTCCTGTCACAGGCCAGCCGGTGAACATTGGCCCCGCCTCCACAGATTATCCGATCAAGAAGCTCACACGCGATGCCGCGAATTATCTCAGCTGGAGTGGTAACAGCAAACGGCTCTACTGGTCGCTCGGACCTGAGCTATTCTCCCGCGATCTCACCAATACGTTCACCTTCGTGGAAGGGGCGAAAGATTCCGTGCAGGAGAAGCCGGATACCGTCGGCATCCACATTGGATTTCAAGCAACCACCGATGTCCCTTCGGGTGTTATCGCCCTCGTGGGTGCAACGGTCATCAGTATGAAGGGTGAGGAAGTTATCCCGCAAGCGACGATTCTGGTTGACCGCAATCGGATTACCGCTGTTGGGCCCTCGACTCAGGTGGCGGTTCCTGCCAATGCGAAGCGAGTCGACGTCAGCGGCAAGTACATCATGCCCGGAATCATCGATGTCCACGCCCACGGTAACTTTGGCGACTGGTCGCCGCAGACCAACTGGATTTACTACGCCAACCTCGCATTCGGCGTAACGACCATGCACGACCCCTCCGCCACAACGGATTATGTTTTCTCAAATTCCGAGATGATCAAAGCCGGAACCATGGTAGGCCCGAGAATGTATTCGACGGGCACAATTCTCTATGGCGCAGAAGGCTCCTTCAAGGCAGTGATCAACAACTTCGATGATGCGATGGCACACCTGCGTCGGTTGAAGGCCGTCGGTGCGTTCAGCGTGAAGAGCTACAACCAGCCGCGCCGAGACCAGCGGCAACAGATAATCGAAGCCGCCCGCGAGCTGAAAATGCTCGTCGTGCCCGAAGGCGGCTCCACCTTCTTCTGGAACATGACGATGGTGTTGGATGGCCACACCGGCATCGAGCACAACATCCCCATCGCACCGCTTTATAACGATGTTGTGCAGCTTGTTTCGAAATCGAAAACCGGCCTCACGCCCACACTCATCGTGAACTACGGTGGCCTCTCCGGTGAGTACTACTGGTATCAGACCACGAAGGTCTGGGAGAACGAGCGACTGCTGAGATTTACCCCCCGCGAAATCATCGACGCCCGCTCGCGGCGCAGACAGATGGCCAACGAGGATGATTATCATTACGTCGAAACCTCAAAAGCACTCAAGAAGATTCTCGACGCGGGCGGCAAAGTCCAGTTAGGCGCGCACGGGCAACTGCAGGGACTCGGCGCTCACTGGGAGCTCTGGATGTTACAGCAGGGTGGGATGACGAACATGGAAGCCATCCGCGCGGCAACGCTTCACGGCGCGGAATACCTCGGCCTCGACAACGACCTCGGCTCGCTCGAACCGGGCAAACTTGCCGACCTCATCGTGCTGGAAAAGAATCCGCTTGAGAACATCCGCAACAGCGAATCAATCCGCTATGTGATGAAGAACGGCAGGCTGTATGACGGCGAGACGATGGACGAAATCGGCACGACGACAAAGAAGCGTGGGAAGTTCTGGTGGGAGGAATAAGGTGAGACATCTGCAAAGTTGCCTGCCTTCGCCGAAGTGACGCTTCGGCTTCACGCAGGTAGGCAAAGAGCGTTAAAATCAAATTTAGGTTAAAATAAGCGTCTTTGAGAACTTGGTGGGTTTCGTGTGGCGCCTCTTTTGAATTTTTCAAAAGTCTCGAAAGACGGAGACGATATTTCAATCCAGTTATTTAATGACCACTTCTTAAGGAGGAGTTGCCATGAACCCCATTCTCAAGCGCGTTCTCAAAATCCTCGCGTGGATCGTGGGAGTGCTCGTCGTGCTGATCCTTACGCTAGTTCTCTACATCAACGCGGCGTGGGATAATCCGGTCAATCGTCGCGTTCCGCAGATGTCGGCGCCCCGGGACTCGGCACACATTGCGAGAGGAGAGTTTCTGTACACCAACAGCGCTTTGTGTTGGATGTGTCATGGACAGAACCAAAGTCCGGTCGGACCGCCGTCCGGAGGATTTGTGGAAGACCTGCGCGACCTCGGTCCTGGGTTTGGCCTCTGGTATATCCCGAACATCACTCCCGACGAACAAACCGGCATTGGGTCATGGACGGATGGCGAGCTTGTTCGGCTGCTCCGAGAAGGGATCAAGAAAGACGGTCGGCCGGTGTTCATTATGCCCTCCGAGCGCTTCCACGGGATGTCCGACGAGGATGTGCTTTCAATTATCGCGTACCTTCGCTCGCTGCCGCCTGTGAACAATCCCGTCCCCGCTCATCAACCTTCGCTGCTGGCCAAGGCGCTGTTCACCTTCGGGGTGATGAAACCGCGACCCGAGGTAATGGGTCCGGTTCCGACTCCACAGAAAGGCATCACTGCCGAATGGGGCAAGTATATCACGGAACACGCTACACCCTGTTTGGATTGCCACTCTCCCGTCGATCTCAATACAGGCCAATTTTATCCTGACAGTGCTCTCACGGGCGGGAATATTCCTTTCGGCAAAAAAGGTCCCGGCCAACAGGTTGACGCTCCAGCGTTTGCGTACGGTCCGAACCTGACGCCCGACCCTGAAACGGGTATCGGTTCGTGGACGGAAGAGCAGTTCCTGCTCGCCGTTCGCACCGGAACTCGACCGGACGGCAGAGTGCTCACCAACCATATGCCCTACGCCTACTTCGGGCTGTGGCCGGAAGATGACGCCAAGGCTGTGTATCAGTACCTCATGAGCTTGAAGCCTGTTCGCAAACGGGTGCCGCCTGTTGAATTGCGACCGGACATTACTGCCACACAGGGAGTTCCACGTGGGGGCGCGATTTTCAAAACCTACTGTCAGGGATGTCACGGCGTCGCGGGAGCTGGCGCGCCGCCGACAAAGCTCATTCTCGCCGACCTCGCACAAACCATCGACGACGCAACGCTGAAGAAGTTCATCCAAGAAGGCCAGCTCA
>DATLYT010000182.1:0-6786 GCA_035574455.1 Bacteroidota bacterium | reverse complement strand
TCATCTCGGACATTCTGTTGTTCTTCGCAAACTGCGGCACTTCCAGGACCTTGGACATCAGGCAATTCTGATTGTCGGGGACTTCACCGCGATGATCGGCGACCCCTCCGGCAGAAGCAAGACGCGCCCCCCTCTCTCGTTAGAAGAGACTCGCCGCAACGGACAGACGTACTTCGAGCAAGCCACCAAGATCCTCTCCACAAAAAAGATCCAGATGCTCTACAACTCCGAGTGGCTGGGGAAAATGAGCTTTGCGGATGTGATCGCCCTTGCGAGCAAGTACACGGTAGCTCGTATGCTTGAACGAGACGATTTCGAAACTCGTTACAAGGCCGGCGAACCGATCAGCATTCATGAGTTGCTCTACCCCCTCGCGCAGGCAATGGATTCGGTTGCCGTCGAGGCGGACATCGAACTGGGCGGAACGGACCAAAAATTCAATCTCCTGGTGGGAAGAGACATTCAGCGGGAGTACAACATGGAGCCGCAAGTTGCCATCACGCTCCCGATTCTTGTGGGAACCGACGGCGTGGAAAAAATGAGCAAGTCCCTCGGCAACTACATCGGCATCAACGAGCCCGCACGGGAAATCTACGGCAAGACGCTTTCGATCCCCGACAAGCTCATCTACGATTATTTCTTGCTGACGACGAATGTCAGTGCCCGGGAGCTGGAGCAGATCAAGCAAGCCCTCGAGGACGGAAGTGTCAATCCGCGGGATCTCAAGAGACGTCTTGCAAGAGAACTGGTCACATTGTATCATAGTGCAGAGGCGGCGCTTGCAGCTGAGGAGGAGTTCGATCGGATCTTCGTAAAAAAGGATGTGCCGGACGAGTTGCCTGAGACTGTCGTCTCGCCGCCCGATGGGAAGATTGGAATTGTTGACCTGCTGACAACAACACAGCTGGTCTCGTCACGAGCGGAGGCACGCAGGATGATCGTTCAGGGAGCCGTAAGCGTCAACAACGAGAGGATCACGGACGACAAAGCTGTCGTTGAAATTCTTGGCGATGTGATCCTCAAAGTCGGGAAGCGAAAGTTCATGAAAGTTAAGCGGGCATAAGAAACATCATCAACATCAATCAATTAGCGAACGGAGGTATCAAGAATTGTACGTCCCCACAAAGATGTTCTTTACTAAAGGAGTCGGACGACACAAGGATTACTTGCAGTCGTTCGAACTTGCGCTCCGGGATGCACGCATCGAAAAGTGCAATCTCGTGACCGTATCGAGCATCTACCCTCCCAATTGCAAACGAATATCCGCCGAGGAGGGACTGAAGCTTTTGCAGCCGGGCCAGATCACCTTTGCCGTCATGGCTCGGAACTCAACCAACGAGCCGAATCGCCTGATCGCCGCGTCGATTGGCGTGGCTCAACCCGCCGACCCCAACCAATACGGATACCTGTCGGAACACCACCCGTACGGGGAAACCGACGAAAAGGCGGGTGAGTATGCCGAGGACCTTGCTGCAACGATGCTTGCCACGACACTGGGAGTGGAGTTCGATCCCGACATTGCATGGGACGAACGTGAGAAACAGTACAAAATGAGCGGCAAGATCGTGAAGACCTATAACGTCACCCAATCGGCAGAAGGGCACAAGGACGGTATCTGGACGACTGTCGTGGCTTGTGCAATACTCCTTCCTTGAAAAACAAAAAGCGCCTGACGCAATCCGTCAGGCGCTCTGCGAGTACACTTCCTCTTCACAGTTCAGTCAAGAACTAAACGGTACTCGTCATAGTAATCCATCACCTTCTCGACGTACCCGATGGTCTCTTTCGAGTTTGCGAAAAAGCCCGATCGGGGTCGTTGGTTTTCCCAGATGTGCTGGTGCAGGGTCGAGTACCTGCTTGAAAGCAGCGGCAAAGCGTCCCGGATGACCGCCCACCTGTCTGGGCTTTCATGCAGGAATCGGGCAATGTCCTGAGCGTCGAAAACACGCCCAGGACCGGCATTGTAGGCAGCCAGCGTCAGCCGGATTCGATCATTTTCCTCGGCCGAGTCAAAAAGGCGATAGAGCCTGCTGAGGTAATAGATGCCAGCACGTATGTTATGCTGCGGCTCCGTGACGCTCTCAAGGTCGAGGGCACGTGCCACGAGTGATTGGGTTGCCGGCATGATCTGCATGAGCCCTTCGGCTCCCATGGGACTTACTGCGCTGTCCAGAAAACTGGATTCTGCCTTCATGATCGCAAGGGTCAACCTCCAGTCGAATCCGTAGTCCCGAGAGTATCTCTTGATGATTGTGCCGTAACTGTTAATGATGTTACGGGTCGCCCAATCTAGGTGGATAGGCTCCGGGTTTTCGATAGCCACGACATCGCCTTCAACGTCCCCATACACTCTCTCCAGTTCTGTCACTTCGGCCTTCTTCGCCAGATTCTGGCTTGTCGGGGTACAACCAACCAAGGCCAGAATAGCAGCGAAAAGTACCGCCATGTGAAGAATCTGCTTCATTCTTTCAACCTCTCCCATTGTTTTTTGAAGTGCGAACTTCCAACAGCCTTCCATGACAGTCTCCAGTAGTTTTTTAGATCCTGTCGGTATCACCCACAAATTCTATCAGTTGTACAAGTTCACACAAAAACGTCGTATCAAAAATAGGATTCTATCCGACTATAATCAAGTTACTTTTTCTTATATATGTCACTTGTCACAGGTAACAAAAAGGGCCGGTCAAACCTGACCAGCCCTGGGAAAAAGTGTCAGATTTTTGGGTTTTTTCAACTTTTTGCGGAGAACCTCCGCTCAATCTGTTCAATTTTCTCGACCCTTTTCTTGTGTCTGCCTCCGGCAAACCAGGTTTCCAGCCATATTTTCAGGATTTCCTTGCACACCTCGGTACCCGTAACACGACTGCCTAGTGTGAGAACGTTAGTGTCGTTGTGTTCGCGGGCGTTTCGAGCCACAAACTCATTGTGGCAGCATACCGCCCTCACCCCGGGAACCTTGTTTGCCACGATACAAGACCCTATCCCCGCACCGTCTATCATCACTCCACGCCAAGCTTGCCCGCTGGCAACGGCTTTCGCGACGGCGTATGCAAAATCCGGGTAGTCGCACGGTTCTTCGCCATCTGTTCCGAGGTCTATGGTCCTGTACCCCAGGGATTCTGCATACTCTTTCAGGATCCTCTTGAGCTGGAATCCCCCGTGGTCGCTTCCAAAGGCAACGACCCTGTCAACTTCCTTTTGGGTTCCAACCGGCTCAATGGCATCCGATGTCTTCTGACTCGCATCCACTTCCGAGGCCATGTTAGTTGATGCTCGAACAATTTCCAGTCCTGCCTCCAAGGCCTTTTCTGATGCCAGAGGAGTTACTATGGCGTTTTTGGCCACCTCAATTTTTTTTAGCCCCTTAGCCAGGGCTTCAGTCACTTGCGCTTCCGTGATGAGGGGCCTTTGCATATCCTCTCACCTCGTTCCCACAGGACCGAGTTCCAGAATCTCGATTCTCACCGGTGCTGTTCCTTTTGCGATAAGCCCCAATTCCATCGCAGCCTTCCATGACAGATCGATCACGCGGCCGTCTTTGAATGGCCCTCTATCGTTGATCCGAACTTCTACCGACCTATCGTTCTCAAGATTGGTTACGCGGACGCGCGAGTTAAAGGGCAAAGAGCGGTGGGCTGCAGTGAGAGCATGCATATCATATCGCTCGCCGTTAGATGTCGTACGACCGTGAAAGTCCTCTGCATAATAGGAAGCAATTCCTTCCAGCTCGTCATTGTATTGGGTAGAGGAAGACACGCCGGCACAACCCAGAGCGCCGGTTAGAACCATGAAGCCAAAAACGATGGCAACGCGTCCGTTGAAGTTAGAGATAGTCATCCATGTGCTTACGCTTTAAGTACTCAGCAACATCCTTTACTTCCTGAGACCGCCCACGTTTGCAAACCAGGAGAGCATCTCCTGCATCAACAATGATCAGATCTTCCACTCCAATGGCAGCAATCAGTCGATGCTGAGAAAAAATATAATTGTTGCGGGTATCCACCTGCACCACGTGCCCCGTGATGGAATTCCCCTGCTCGTCCTTGCCTGACACTCTGTACACCTCGTCCCACGAACCAATGTCGCTCCAACCGAAATTGGCGGGGATCGTATACACGTTATCGGCTTTTTCCATCACTCCATAATCAATGGAAATGCCCCGAATTACTCCGTACGATTTTTCGAGTGTCGAAAAGTACTGCGGCGTATCGATCGTCTGATCAACCTTCATCAACTCGGCGTACAATTCCGGCAAGAGTTGTTGGATTTTGTTCAGGATGACATCGACACGCCACACGAACTGTCCGCTGTTCCAGAGGAAGTCCCCACTTTCGATGAACTTTTGTGCAACCTGGAGGTTGGGCTTCTCGGCAAATGTTTTTACGCGATAGACACCTCGATTACGGAACGGGTTATGCGTGCCGTTGTCAACGTACATCTGTATGTAGCCATACCCGGTTTCGGGGTAAGTCGGTTGGATGCCAATAGTGATGAGGCTTTCCGAGCCGCGCGCAACTTCGATGGCAAGAGACAGTACGCGCTGATACTCCCCCAGATTGCTGATAAGGTGGTCTGCCGGCAAAACAACCATCACAGCCTTCGGATTGAGCCGGCGGATGTGCAGCGCCGCCAGGCCGATACACGGAGCCGTATTCCGACCGATGGGCTCAACAAGAATGCGCTCTTCGGGAATATGTACCGCTTCCAATTGTTTGGTGGCAAGAGCCTTCTGCGACCTCCCTGTTACAACGAAGCAATTCTGCACATGAAGGAATCCGCTAAGCCTCTTCACGGTGTTCTGGATGAGCGTGCCCTTGCCAATAATTTCCAAAAACTGCTTGGGACTACGCTCGCGACTGCGAGGCCAGAAACGCGTCCCGACACCACCCGCCATGATGACGGGATAAACGTCTGTCATGCTCATATTTGTTGTCGAGTTCATCTGTCTGAGTAAACGACAAAAAACCCCATTCCCTTTTCGGGGGAACAGGGTTTTGTCGATGAATATTCTACCGGTGCCTTCATCAGGTCGCCTTGTCGTGTATCCTCAGGCGATTGAGTGCACGAGCCAGAGCCGCTCGGGCACGCTCCACGTCAATGTCGGGTCCCGGGTGGTGCAGTCGTTCCTGAGCGCGCGTTCTTGCCGCCTGTGCGCGCGCAACATCGATCTCGGAAGCCTTCTCGACCGCATCCGCCAGTACCACGACTTTGTTGGCGCTGACCTCGACGAAACCACCCGAGGTTGCATAGATGGTATCGTTGCCGGACTTGTCTTTGACCTTCAATTCACCGATGCCGATGGCTGTGAGAAACGGCGCATGGTCGTAGAGAATCTGGAAACGACCCAGCACGCCGGGAGCGCTGAGGCTGGTCGCCTCGTCTCGGAACACAACACGTGTGGGCGTGATAATCTCCAGCGAGAATGCTTTCTCATACATGACGGTCAGCCCTGCAGTGTCTTCGCTTTCTCGAATACATCTTCGATGGTGCCAACCATGTGGAAGGCTTGCTCGGGCAAGTGGTCGCACTCGCCGTTGATGATCGCCTTGAAACTGCGGATAGTGTCTTCCAGTTTCACGTACTTGCCGGGATAGCCGGTGAACTGTTCGGCAACATGGAACGGCTGGGAAAGAAACTTCTGAATGCGTCGCGCACGAGCTACCGTAATCTTGTCTTCATCCGAAAGCTCGTCCATGCCAAGAATGTTGATGATATCCTGCAGGTCCTTGTACGCCTGCAGAATCTCTTTCACTTTCTTCGCCACCTGATAGTGCTCTTCGCCAACAACACTCGGCTCCAGAATGCGTGACGTAGAATCTAACGGGTCGACAGCGGGGTAAATACCGAGCTCGGCAATCTGCCTACTCAGCACGGTTGTTGCATCGAGGTGGGAAAACGTGGTGGCGGGCGCCGGGTCGGTCAGGTCATCCGCCGGAACATAGATTGCCTGCACCGAAGTGATCGAGCCTCGTTTGGTCGAGGTGATTCGTTCCTGAAGTTCGCCCATTTCCGATCCTAGCGTCGGCTGGTATCCGACTGCCGAGGGCATGCGGCCCAACAGAGCCGAAACCTCCGACCCTGCCTGCACGAAACGGAAAATGTTGTCAATGAAAAGCAGAACGTCCTTGCCCTCCTCGTCGCGGAAATACTCGGCAATCGTCAATGCGGTAAGTCCAACGCGAGCGCGTGCCCCGGGCGGCTCGTTCATCTGGCCGAACACCAATGCGGTCTTGCTCAACACACCCGACTCTTTCATCTCCAGCCACAGATCGTTGCCCTCACGCGTACGCTCTCCGACGCCGCCGAACACCGAGTACCCTCCGTGTTGCTTGGCAATGTTGTGAATCAGTTCCTGAATGATAACGGTCTTGCCGACACCCGCGCCTCCGAACAATCCTGTCTTTCCGCCTTTCGTGTACGGTTCCAGCAGATCGATAACCTTGATGCCGGTTTCGAACAGTTCTTTTTTCGTCGAAAGATCGGAGAACTTCGGGGCGGGACGGTGAATCGGGTACCGTTTAGTTGATTCGATCGGACCGAGGTCGTCTATGCCTTCGCCGATCACGTTGATGAGTCGTCCGAGCGCGGCTGGACCTACCGGGACGGTGATGGGCCCGCCGGTGTCGTAAGCCTTGATGCCGCGAGCAAGCCCGTCCGTGGAATCCATGGCAATCGTCCGCACGATGTTATCCCCCAGGTGCTGCTGCACTTCCACTATGAGGTCTTCTGCTTTCTGGCTATCGGTTGAGGGACGGGGAATGCGAATGGCATTGAGGATGGGCGGCA
>DATLYT010000181.1:0-5920 GCA_035574455.1 Bacteroidota bacterium | reverse complement strand
CTCGTTTGCCAGCGCAAACGGGGCGCACGGTACGGGCTGAAATGGGAATTCCCCGGCGGCAAATTAGAGCCGAACGAAACCACTGTCCAATGCCTGCATCGTGAGTTGCTCGAAGAATTGTCTATCCGTCCCCTCGGTATCGAGCGCATTGAATTACAAACCTCAGACTATCCCGACGGCGGGCGGTTCGAAGTTGCCTACTGCTTCATTTCATCCTTCTCCGGTGAACCAAAGAATAACGTGTTTGAAGAGATCCGCTGGGTCACACTGGAAGAACTGAAGCAACTCGACATTCTGGAAGGCAACAAGACGTTTGTGGCACAGTTGAGCCATGAATAACCGATGGATGATGGTTAAGGGTTGATGAACATAGGAATGCATTTAAAGAAAAACTCGCAGGCATCAATAACGAGAGCGGTCCTTCGATGGTATCGCAAGAATGCGCGCGCGTTTCCATGGAGACGAACGCGCAACCCATATCGCATTCTCCTTTCTGAGATCATGCTCCAACAGACGCAGGCAAGTCGTGTGGTAGAAAAGTACCCACGCTTCCTCCAACGGTTTCCTTCATTCCAATCCCTCGCACGGACGCGACGATCCTCCGTGATCCGAGCCTGGCGAGGGATGGGGTACAACAATCGAGCGGTGCGATTACAACAATTGGCTCAGGTCGTGATGAATGAATACGGCGGCAGACTTCCCCGTGACCCGGAGCTTCTTCAGCAACTTCCCGGCATCGGTCGCTACACGGCGCATGCAATTTCGTGTTTCGCCTTTGGCCAGAATGTGCCAGTGGTCGATACGAACGTGCGGCGAGTGCTTGCACGGCTATTTCCCAAACTCGCCAAACAGAAGGACATCTGGCATGTGGCATCTTCCGTACTGCCAACAAAAAGAGCATACGACTGGAATCAGGCGCTGTTCGATTTGGGCGCCACCGTTTGCACCGCACGAACGCCCCAGTGCATAGCTTGTCCCGTCAATCGCCACTGTCCCAGCGCCTTTCGCGCCAAAGCACTCCGTTCCAAACCGAGTCGTCCGGAGCCACGCAGAAACGGCTTACCGAACAGGATTTATCGCGGAAGAATCATCGAATTGCTTCGGAAATCCCCCGGAGCACTTCCGAGCAACAAGATTGGTGCGAGGGTGAAAGATGATTTCAAACCAAACGACCTGCCCTGGCTTCACGAGCTCCTCCGATCGCTGGAACGTGACGGGCTGGTGAAACTCAAAAACGGCGCCTCAACAGTGCACGTATCGCTTGCAGAATGAAGAGAGACGAAAAACTGACGGAGCTTCTCACACTCTACGAAGAAAGAAAAGAGGCTATTCGTTCTCGCCTTGCAGACTTTCTTCGCGTTTCTCCTTCCGAATACCTGTACGAACTTCTCTATTGTTTGCTGACTCCCCAAACGAGCGCGGAGAATGCCGAGAAGGCGGTCGCAACACTTCGGGAGCGATCGTTCGACTCGAAGCATGTCGACCCCGAACCGATTCTCGCAAACCGCTCGCACTACATCCGATTCCACAAGACGAAGGCAAAACATCTCCTGCTCGTCAAACAGACAATGCCGCGAATTCTCGAAGCACTTTCCAACGGCAACTCACCGTTTGAACAGCGCGAGTGGCTGGTGAAGAACGTCAAAGGGTTCGGTTACAAAGAGGCAACGCATTTCCTGCGTAACATCGGCAGGAACGATGGGCTGGCGATTCTCGACAGACATATCCTGCGCAATCTGAAACGCTATGGGGTGATTCGATCTCTACCGAAATCACTCTCACGAAAGCAGTATCTCGCCATTGAACGCCGATTCAAGAAATTCTCCGAGCGACTCGGCATTCCGGTCGATGAACTCGACCTTCTCTTTTGGAGTATGGAGACCGGCGAAATCAGAAAATGAAACTGGAACGCTTTCGATGGTTCATTCTGAGGCAGTAAATAATTCTGCAACAAGAAAAAAACACCTTCACACCACATTACTTTTCTACCGTCCCTTATGAAATTTCTGATTATCGGCGCTGGGCAGATGGGCAGTGCTGTGGCATACGATTTGGCACGTTCGGAGGGGGTTCAAGCGGTGACGCTCGCCGACGCCAATCTTCGCCGTGCCGAAGAAACTGTTGCGCGAATCGCTTCTCCAAAGCTTCGTGCTGCTCGGCTCGACGTTGAGGCGTCGAACGATCTTGTCGACGCGATGCGACGCCACGATTGCGTAATTGCCGCGACAACATTCCGACATAACGTTGCACTCACGAAGGCGGCAATCGAAGCAGGCGTGCACCTCTGCGACCTCGGGGGGAATGATGACGTTGTTTATCAACAGCTGGCTCTCGATAAAGAAGCAAGACAGCGCAACGTCCTCATCGTACCCAACTGTGGCCTGGCACCCGGGCTCGCCAATGTGCTCGCCGCTCGTGGGGTTGAACAGTTTGAGAAGGTCGACTCCGTTCAACTCCGCGTTGGGGGACTCCCGCAGCATCCCAAGCCTCCCTTCAACTATCAGCTTGTCTTCTCCGTGGAGGGACTCATTAACGAGTATTCGGGGAAGAGTCGGGTGCTGCGCAACTATGCGATTGCTGAAGTCGACGCGATGACTGAAGTCGAGCGCATCGAGTTTCCGCCGCCCTTCGGCGCACTGGAGGCGTTCACAACGTCTGGCGGGACGTCCCTCTTGCCGCAGATGTTCGCCGGGAAGGTTCGCGAGTTGGACTACAAAACCATTCGCTATCCGGGACATTGCAAACTGTTTAAGACTCTGCTCGACCTCGGGTTCGCATCGAACGAGCCGATTACGGTCGGCGCTAACGTTCTGACGGCAAAAGAAATGTTCTTTGAGTTGCTACAACGGAAGCTCGCGGGCTCCGACCACGATGTAGTCCTGTTGCGTGTCTCCATTCAAGGCGAACGCGGAGGGAAACGGCAGACATTGTCCTTCAACCTCATTGATTTTTATCAGGAGAATGACAATATTACGGCCATGATGCGCACGACGGCGTTTCCAACGTCGATTATCGCGCAACTCGTGGTGGGAGGAACTGTCCAGCAGCGGGGTGTCATGACGCCGGAGCAATGCATCCCGCTTGACCCGTTGGTCTCCGAACTACATACAAGAGGCGTGAACGTCACGCAAGAATGGAGCTGACTCTCACTTTCTAACAATCACGAGGAATCTTTATGGGTCAACAGCAGCTGCTCTTGGTGATTCTGGGGGTTATCATCGTCGGCATCGCCATTACGGTGGGCATCACGATGTTCAAGGCGAACGCGGTGGAATCCAGCCGCACCGCGATCATCAACGACCTGGGATATTTTGCCATGCGCGCGCGTCAGATGTACTACAAACCGAAAAACATAGGGGGCACGGACCACGATTTCCGAGGCATAACACTCAGTATGCTGACGCCGCTCTCGGAGAATGAGAACGGTCGGTATTACATCGAAAGCGCAGATAAAGATTCGATCGTTCTCATGGGCGTCGGCCGGATCGTGGTGCATCGAGATACGATTCGGATTCGGATGGTCGTGGACGAGGCAAAAGACAGAATCGAAATCATCAACTGAGATATGGCGCAACAACCGTCGTTCGATATTGTTTCGGAGGTGAACTTGCAGGAGGTGGACAACGCCGTCAACCAGGCGTTGAAGGAAATCACCCAGCGATACGACCTGAAGGATTCTCAAACATCGATCACGTTCGATAAAAAGGAAAAACGGCTGATCATCGATACGAAGGAAGAATTTCACCTCAGGAGCGTTGTCGATATTCTGCAGAATAAGCTGATCAAGCGTGGCGTCCCTCTGAAAGCGTTGAAGTTCGGCAATCCCGAACCTGCGGCAGGAGGTACGGTACGGCAAACGGTCAACCTCGTCGTCGGCATCGATAAAGAGAGTGCCAAGACCGTCGTAAAAATGATTAAAGACACCAAGCTCAGGGTACAGGCACAGGTTATGGACGACCAGATCCGGGTAAGCGGTAAGAACAAGGACGATCTCCAAACCGTTATCGCCATGCTTCGGAACGCGAATCTCCCCATCGCACTCCAATTCATCAACTATCGATAGATGACGGATCGACGACCACGAACCCTCGTACCGCTCCTCCTCTGCCTCATTGCCCTTACTTCACAGTCTACCGCCGACCAGAAGAAAATCACCATCGCCACCGACCAGCGCACGATACACACCGTTCGCGGCCTGGACACACTCAACACGACGTATCTCGCGCTCAACGATTTTGCCGCAACACTGAACGTTCCCTGGACAAAGAACGACAGCACGCTAAAGCTCGAACTGCGGTTACAAG
Organism: Bacteroidota bacterium; assembly: GCA_035574455.1. Lineage (GTDB taxonomy): Bacteria > Bacteroidota > Ignavibacteria > UBA10030 > UBA10030 > DATLYT01. The sequence continues at coordinate 1,616 of DATLYT010000181.1, read as the reverse complement.
CGCATCGACTCAAGGTGAGCGCCAACAATCCGTTTGTTGTCATTACGGACCTGACCACCAATGCCGCGAGCGTCTCCCAGTTTCCCAAGCCCGTGCTGTTCCGCGATAGCGCGTTCTTTGTGCCGCTTCCAACCTTTGTCCAGATCTTCGGCAGGCTTTCCCCAACTGGCGCATCGTACGATGCTTCTTCGACAACCATCTACCTCGGCAACCGAGCAGCGACGCCGCGGTTCGATATTACCGGCATCGAAGTCGAGCCGCGTGTGAACGGTTATCTACTCACCATCCAGGCAAGCCGCAAACTCAACGACATCGAGAAGTGGCTGAAGCGACCCGATGGCTGGCTCTTCATCACCATTCCCGATGCAACAGTGGATGTCGCTGCGCTCAGCAGTGTGAAACGCATCGGCGCGATCAAAGAAATCCTCGTCTTTCCCTCGCCCACCTCCGTCCAGCTGACCTTTCGCGTCGCTCCCGACGTCGTGGAAGCGGACCTCATTACCGACCCGGAGTCGAACAACATTCTCGTTTCGTTGAGAACGGAATCCGAGGCAGAAAAAGGTGAACTGGAGCGGCGGCGGCAGGAAATCATCCGCCAAAAACTCGAAGGAAACCGAGCTCGCTGGGGACTTGATGTCATCGTGATCGACGCGGGGCATGGCGGCAAGGACCCCGGCACCATCGGCGTCGGCGGAACAAGGGAGAAGGATGTGACGCTCGGCATCGCGCTCAAACTCGGAAAGCTGATCGAACAGAATATGAAAGGCGTTAAGGTCGTCTACACGCGCAAAACGGATACGTTCGTCGAGCTGTACCGCCGCACGCAGATCGCGAACGAAGCCGGAGGGAAGCTGTTCATCAGCATCCATTGCAACTCGACCGAGCGGAAGCCCTCGAGTGTGCGCGGGTTTGAAATCTATCTCCTCCGTCCGGGAAAGGAAGAAAGCGCGCTCCGCATCGCCGAACGGGAAAACTCCGTGATCGAGTTTGAAGAAAACTACCAGCAACGGTACAAAAAGATCACGGAAGAGGATTTCATTATTCTGACGATGGCGCAGAGTGCCTTCATGAAACACAGCGAGACGTTTGCCGAGGTTGCCGCGCGCACGATGGAGAAGCACCTCACCCTCCGCAACGGCGGCGTGAAGCAAGCGGGATTCTATGTGCTGGTCGGAGCCTCGATGCCCAACGTGTTGGTCGAGACGGGCTATCTTTCGAACCGCAGTGAAGAGAACGTGTTGAAAAGCCCACAAGGACAGGCCAAGATCGCCGAGGCGCTCTTTAAAGGCATTCAGGAATACAAACAGATTTACGAGAAAGCACTTCGCGAAGGGAATATCGGGAAAAGCGAGTAAGACAGGCTCTTGCCGGCGGTCACAACAGACAGACCAGCCTGCGAGCTGCATCGTCGCTACCAGCCCTACGTAGCAAAAGATACTCTTGGGAACAAGCGAGCTTTCGAACGTCAGCGACCCTTCGGCGGGCAGGCGGAGTAAAAAAAATCGCGCGAGGTTCTTGACTCTTTCATCGAAGAAGCGTTATTTACGGATGAATTCAACCTCAGACCCAGAACTTCATCAGCGAGGGTTGCCTATTCACTCTTGTTCCTGAGTTGT
>DATLYT010000180.1:0-7704 GCA_035574455.1 Bacteroidota bacterium | reverse complement strand
ATTGCCGACGGTTGTCGAATCCATCAGCTCACGCGAGATCGACGTCGCCCCGGTGAAAGACATCGGTCAATTGCTCGCAGGCAGAATCCCCGGTTTGCAAGCGTACTTGCCGAGCGGACATCCTGGTTCCTCTGCACGTCTGATGACGCGGGGCGTCAAAACGGCATTGGGTCAACCCACACCGGTGATCTATGTGGACGGTGTCCGCGTGGATAACAATTTCCAAGGACGACTCTCTTCAGGAACTGGGGGGCAGATCACGTCGTCGATTAACGACCTGCTGGTTGGCGAAATCGACCGTATCGAAATCACGAAGGGCGGTGCAGCAACAACACTCTACGGTGCAGAAGCAGCAAACGGCGTGATTCAAATTTTCACTAAGAAAGGCGTCCCTGGTGCTATCCGTTGGAATGCGAATGTAACAACGGGTTACAGTGAACATCCGTTGACGCGCATCTACTCGCAGTACACAAAGGATCGATTCTTCCAAAAGGGAGCATACCAAGGCTACCGGCTGGCCGCAACAGGTGGCAACGAAGCCATTTCGTACAACGTCTCCGGGCGCATGTCGTACGATAAAGGCGTGATGACACGCAACAAGCTGTTTGACAAGACTTATAACTTCACCGGCGGCCTGCGTGTCGTTTCGTCCGAACTGACGAGCATTGAGGTATCCTCCAGTTACACGCGCAACTCCTTTGGACAGGTTTTCAACGACAATGCGATTGCGTCCTTATTAAGTAGTCTGGAAACTGAAGGACGGTTCGAGCTTTCCACCAACAAAGATAGTTTGTTCGAGCAGTTCCTGTTACCCGATCTTGGCGACAACGTCAACCGCTTTATTACCTCTACCAATTTCTCTTACAAGCCATACTCGTGGTGGGATAACAAGTTCACAGTCGGTATCGACTATCGCAAGAACGAGCAACGATTCTACGTTCCACTCGAGGGCGGCGCTTTTATTGGGACAGTCGGCGGTTATCTCTTCCGATCTGATCGGGAATACAAAACACTCACACTCAATTATACCGGTTCGTTCAAGCTGCCGGACGTCGGACCTGTCTCTCAGAATCTTGTTATAGGCGCACAGGGATTCCGCATCGATGACCGAGAAGTCCGTGGTGAAGGGAGAACTTTCCGGATCCCCGGTACGAAGGACTTCGACAATGCCTCAACGGTAACGGCATTTGAAAGCAACCAAGAACTATTCAGCTACGGGTTCTTGATCCAAGATCAAATCGGTATCTGGAACCGTCTGTTTATCGATCTCGGCGTCCGGTTCGACGGCAACTCCACGTTCGGAAAAGACATCGGCATCCAGACCTTCCCGAAAGCCGGCATTGCCTACAACATCTCGGAAGAAGAGTTCTGGCCTGAGATGATCAAGCCGTATGTTTCCAGCTTGAAGCTGCGGTCGGCGTATGGTGTAGCAGGAAACTTCCCGCCACCGTTTTCACGCGACCGAACGTTTGGCGCCGCACAATTCCTGAATGAGTCAGCACTCACCTTCGGCAATCCGGGTAACACCGAGCTGAAACCAGAGAAAACCGAATCGATCGACCTTGGCTTTGATGCCGGTTTCTGGGATGATCTCGTGTCGCTCGAGTTCTCGTGGTATAAGCAGACCACCAAAGATGCGATGTTCAACGTAACAGAAGACCCTGCTGCGGGCCTTGGATTCCAGCGTCGGAATATCGGTAGGATCGAGAATAAAGGAATCGAGATTAGTCTCCGAGCTGTTCCACTGAACACGGATGAGATCCAATTAAGCATTCGGGGTTCCTATGCAACGGTTGACAACAAGGTGACTGATCTTGGCAACGCAGCCCCCTTTACCATCGCCGGCTTTGCATTCGCGCCTCAGCGCGTCGAACTGGGTCAACCCGTCGGCGTCATTCGCGCTAACAAGCCGCGGCTTGAGGTCGTCGACCCGGCAACGGGACGGATGGGTTATCTTGGGAACTCCGATGAAGTCTTCATCGGCTCCCCATTCCCAACCCGCACGATGTCCTTCAGCGCGGAACTTGTGCTCTTCCGCGACTTGACCATCAGCGGTCTGATGGAAGGGGCGTGGGGACACTATATTCTGAACCAGAAGCTTTCTCGTCAAATCGTGAACGCCTTGAGCAACCCAATACTGTATCAAGAGCGACTTGCCCTTATTCCGCAGGTTGAACCGGGCAGGACGCCGTACAATCGCAACACCGCTTCTTCAGTCTTGGTCGAACCGGGCGACTGGTTCAAGATTCGCGAAGTCTCTATCCGATACCGTGTCCCGCGCAATTATCTCTTTGCGGTCAACGGTCTTACCATTACCGCAAGTGTTCGGAACCTAGCGATGTTTGGTGTCAAAGCAACGGAAGTCGACCCCGAAACAAGCTTCATTCCCAGCACTGCGATTGAAGTCGGTGGCATCGTGGGTAGTACCATCGAGGCCCCGCGTCAATACCGGCTTGGCATTGACGTGACGTTTTAACCCACTTTCAATCAAAGACTGGAATTCTTTCGAGGAGACTACAACCATGCAAACACAAAAGACTACTTTTTACGGACTGCCGGTTAAGGCGGGGCTCTTCCTACTCGTACTGGCAATAGGTGCCTGTGAGCTGGTAGACCCGTCCAAAATTGAAAACCCGCAGATCACAGCAGAGAATCTTTTGGCGAATCCCAACGGCGGAACTACATCGCTCGTTACAGGAGTTCGTCGATTGTTTTCTGCAACTGTCGGAATCTCGTCGTTTATCGGCGACCTTGTATCAGACAATCTCGATAACCGAACATCGTTTTATGATAACGTGCTCTCCTTTCCCCGGACGATCACACCTCGGACCTTTACGTACGGGGCAATGTACGAAAACGCTCTCCAGCTAAATGCTCTTGCGGACTTCGGTATTGCCACAATTATCCCGAATGACATCCTTGCCACGAATGAGCAAAAGGCTGAAGTCTACTTCTATAAGGGCTTTGCATTGCTGATCCTTGGTGAGAATTTCACCAACTTCCCCATTGTTGAAAAAGGACCGTTGGTAAGTGCTCAGGATGCTCTGCGGCTTGCTGTGGAGCAATTCCAGACAGCATTTAATCTCACGGCACAAAGTGCTCTCAAGATCAGCTGCAAGCTGGGACGCGCTCGTGCTTATCGAATGCTCGGTGATAAGACAAACGCAGCCGCTGAAGCCAACGCGGCCTTAGCGCTCCCCGGCGGAACGACGCATACCCTTATGGCTCAATTCGACCCTGCCAACCTCACCTCGACAACTTACGCGGCAATGGTCGGCCGTACGTCGAACGATATCCAGCCGCTCCCGCGCTTGGATTTCTTGGATCCGAAGTACACGACGACGAGCACACCCCACCCGACGCTGAAGGCTGAAGAAGCACATCTCATCCTTGCAGAAGTCGCGTTGGCTAACAACGATTTAGCGGGAGCAAAAACTGCGATGAAGAACGCAATCACGACCGCGCGAGGTCGTGCAACGGCAACGTTTAATGATCGCGACACGCGCACCGGTCGGCCGAACGACCCGGCGATGCTCGTCAAAGCTGATGCCGACGCACCTGCTCGCGCTGGCCTGATCCAGCGCCGCGGCGGTTCGTCCGTCGTCACGGTGTACCCGATTTCCGGCACCAGCCTGACAACGGCAATGATCGACACGCTGACAAGCGTTTCCTCGCACTTCTATACCCTCTATCTGCTGCGTCAGGAGATCTTCTTCCTCGAAGGGCGCAGGATGAGCGACTTGGGTATCCGCTTGCCTGTCACACAGCGACAAATCGACGGCAATAAAAACGTCGTCGATGGTGGGCCTGGTACCCGCGTTGTCGTGCCCGATTATATCCCACCCGCCGACGAGTACCGGCACTTCACGGTGTCGGGTAACATCGTCACGATCAAATGGGATATGAATAGAGTGCTGACAGCAAATCGAAGCAGGGTGTCTCCGTTCGGTATTCAGTAACAGCAGTATCTTCGAGACAGGCTCGCTGGCCCTACATAACAGGACACTGGCGAGCCTGCTCGCTTTTGTGGGGAGGAAATGATCATGAAGCCACTTACCCTCTGTGTAGCAACCCTGGCCGTCATCGCCTGCGGCACTGCACCGAAGTTCGTAGAAGTTACAGACCCAAACGTTGAACTACCCGACCTGCGCATCAAGAAGATCGAGTACCGTCTACAGCACCGTCAGCAAATTGCTCGCCGCTCCATCTACGAGCCGAATGTTGCCGCGCTGGGATACGAGTTCACAATTTTTATCGAAAATGTCGGTAACAAAGAGTTGAGTGATCCGTTCTACCTGAGTGTATCGGGGTCGCTAACGGATTACCACGATCTTCAGTTTTCGCGCCACATTCGTTTGAACGATGAGCACAAGACCATTCAGCCCGGAGCCGTTCATCCTTTTATTGTGCCCATTAACCTCGACTTTCCTCCGCCTTTCTCGAAGATAAGCCAGTACCCTGTTCGATTCTACATCAACACGGAAGGCCCTGCGAACTCCACCGGCTTCCCGACGCTGTTCGTCGCGGAACGGAGCTATAAGAACAACACGTACGAGTTAGAGGTAAGATTAAGGTAGTGGTTGATGGGAACTGGTAGTGGATTGGGTTGAGTTATCTGAAGAGTCTATTTGACACTTCACGTGCGATGGTCTGTTCGATCTTCGTTCGAAAGAGCTTCCGGTCAAACTTCAGCGCGTGCCGCCGAATCGCTTGAGGATTCCATTTCACTTTCTTGACCTTGCGCACCGCCTCCGCTAAAGCCTCCACGCGTTGTTCATGAAAGAATACCCCTGTAGGTGCTTTCCCCTCCTCGACAACAGTCTCCAACGCTCCTCCTTTAGCATAGGCAACGACCGGCTTCCCACTCGCCATCGCTTCTAAAGGGACAATACCGAAATCCTCTTCTCCTGGAAAAATCAGAGCACGACAGCCTGCATACAGCTTCACCAGAGCATCGTCGGTTTGCCAGCCGAGAAACTGAACATTCGGTCGTGCTCGTGCGCGAAGCTTGTCAAGATCCGGCCCGCTCCCAACAATCAGCAACCGCTCCCCCATCCGGTTGAATGCCTCAACCGCAAGGTCGACGCGCTTATACGGAACCAGAGCGCTGACGAGTAAGAAGTAGCCCTCGTCGTTCTTCGAGACAGTGAACCGCTCCACATCGACCGGGGCGTGCACGACTTCGGATTCCCGGCCGTAGATGCGGCGAATACGCTCGGCAACATTGTGAGAATTGGCGATGAAATGATGAACGCGGCTGCTGGTACGAACGTCCCACGCCCGCAGCCGAGGCGCCGCGACGGACATCGTCTGCCGAACGAGCCAGCTGGCGCGGCCCTTCCCAAAATACTCGTCATACTGATCCCATACATAGCGCATGGGCGTGTGGCAGTAGCAAACGTGAAGCGCATGAGCTGGGGGAATGACACCCTTCGCTGCGCAATGGCTGCTCGAGATAATGAGGTCGTAGCCGGAGAGGTCGAACGACTCGATTGCCGCAGGGAAAAGCGGTAAATAGTAGCGATACTGCCGGTCGACAAAGGGAAGACGTTGCACAAACGACGTACGAATCTGCATCCGCTCAATGGTTGGAGAGACCGACCCCCGGTTGTGCACAAGCGTGAACAGGGTAGCCGCGGGGAAGAGTTCGCACAAAACTTCCAGAACTTTCTCACCGCCACGCATGCCCGTGAGCCAATCGTGGACAAGCGCAACGCGGAGATTCTGTAACGTGTTAACGGCGATAGGTTTTTTCATGAGCGACAACATAATACAAAGAAGAAAGTGCATTGTAAATGAATCCTCCCTACCCTCTGCATTCTGTTCTCTCTCCTGCCGTCTGTTTTTGAGTTTCAGCTATTAACCCGTATATTGGCGTACCGTTATGTACCATACTGAGCTTGCGTCATATCGCGACCAGTTTCCCTTTCTGAGTTCCGGCAAGGTGTATCTCAATCACGCCGCGATCAGTCCGCTTCCCAGCAGAACGATTGCCGCTGTGGAACAGTACCTCACACGACGATCTCGCGAACGCGTCGACCCCTACGAAGGCTTAGTATCGTTGACCCAAGAAACAAAACTCCGGATAGGGCGATTGATCAACGCCACAGCCGACCGCATTGCGTTCGTGGACAATACGTCAAACGGTCTCAACGTCCTTGCGAGCGGTTATCCCTGGAAGCCGGGCGATCGCGTGCTCCTGAACAGCATGGAATTCCCGGCCAACGTTTACCCTTTTCTCCATCTCAAGCGTCTCGGCGTTGAAGTCGATTTCATTCAGTGCCCTGACTGCATCCTCACCGCCGAGATGATTGAGCGTGCACTGACACCGCGGACCAGAATTGTCTCCGTGAGCTTTGTCCAGTTCCTGAACGGCTTCAAGGCGGATCTACATGCCATCGGCGAGCTCTGTAGAAGCCGCGGGGTCGTCTTTTGCGTGGATGCCATTCAGGGACTTGGAGCGGCACCGCTCGATGTGCAGGCAGCAAAGGTCGATTTCCTGTCGTGCGGCGGCCATAAATGGTTGATGGCGCTCGAAGGCCAGGGCTTTTTCTTCATCACACACGAGTTGCAGGAAAAGATTTGCCAGCAGTATGTCGGTTGGACGAGCAAGGAGAATTTCATGGAGAATCTCTTTCAGTACGACCTGACGTTTGCTCCCACCGCTCGCCGGTACGAAAACGGAACGTTGAACGCGGTTGGCATCGTTGCACTGCATGAATCGCTCGGACTGTTGCTCGAGATCGGCATCGACCGCATTCACCGTCATCTTCTGGCGCTGACCGACCGGTTGCTCGAATTCCTGACAGCACGAAAGGCAGAGGTCGTAACACCGCGCGAGCATCGTCACCGAGCCGGCATCTTGACCTGGAAGGATGCGCGCGCGAAACGAATCTTTCTCCACCTTCTGCAGCAGGATATTCATGTGTCGCTCCGGGAAGGCTGCATTCGTGTCGCACCTCATTTTTATAACACCCCCGATGAAATCGATACGCTTATTCGCGCACTGAGCGCTGTTTCCGACTGACTCAACCCATGTCCCTCCTCCTTGGCCTTTTGCTTGTCTTTCTGCTGTTCCTAATTGGCGCGGTGTTCGTTATTCTCATCATCGGGCCGCTGATTCTGTTGCAGCCTGAGCGCCGCACGAGAGAATGGTATGCCATGCGAACCACATTGCTTGAACCACGCGATGCCGGCTTGCCTGAAGAGGAGCTAACTGTTACAACGCATGACGGACTGAAGCTGCACGCCTGGCTGATTGCTCAGCGAGAAGCCGCCCGAGGAACAATCATCTATCTGCATGGTGTAGGAGATTGTAAGATCGGGGGGATTGCTCTTGCTCGGTTCTTTTACAACCACGGTTTTCACGTGTTCCTGTACGACTCCCGTCAACACGGCGAAAGTGAGGGGAAATACTGCACCTACGGTTACTACGAAAAGCGTGATGTCTCCACTGTGATCGATTACCTCGAATCTCGAAAAGACATTAAGACCGGCAACATCGGGATCTTCGGCACGTCGATGGGGGCGGCAGTGGCAATTCAGGCCGCGGCGATCGACTCTCGCATCCGTGCAGTGGTAGCGGAAGCGAGCTTTACCGACCTCAGGACGATCACCGTGGATTACCAACGTCGGATTGCGAAGCTCCCCTGGCACTTCCTGCGCAATGTTGCGTTGAGTCGGTCTCAGAAAGTGGCTGGCTTC
>DATLYT010000179.1:0-20077 GCA_035574455.1 Bacteroidota bacterium | reverse complement strand
CCCATCAAGCCTTTGTCAATCATGCTGTTGACGGCGTTGCCCCCGCCGCCCCCAACACCGACCACGCGAATTTTCGCGCCACGGTCTATCGATGTATCGAGTTCTATCACGGTAAGTCCTCCCTGATATTGGTTGGTTGTTGTTGGTTAGTACACTTTTGATTCTACAATTCGTCGAACCACATTTTCATCCGGTTGAAAATATTTTTGAGCGAACCCTTTCCCTTTCCGTTGTACATCGCGGCCGTAATAGCCGAACGATCCCGATGCCGAAGTTCGTGCATCACCAGCCCAACTCCCGTCGCGTAAATCGGGTTCTCTATTTCCCGCACCAACCCGGCGCTGAAGCCCTGCGGGATTCCGATTTTCACCGGCATGCCGAGCACTTCGCGCGCAAGGTCGGCCGTGCCTTTGATGAGCGACCCACCACCCGTCAGTACCACGCCGGCAGAAAGATGTTTCGAGTATCCAGAGCGCTTGATCTCCATCGACGCGATTTCGAGAATTTCTTCCATCCGCGGTTGAATCACCTGGCAGAGCACCTTTTTGTCGATCTCAATCGGTGGGCGGCCGCCGATGCCCGGCAGGACAATCGGCTCGTTGTCCATGATGGCCGGCAGATAGGCAAAGCCGTGATCGCGCTTCAGCTTTTCCGCCTGTTCGGTCAGAATACCGAAGCCTTTGCGGATATCGTCCGTCACTTTCTTTCCCGCAACGCCGATGACCGCCGTGTGGCGTATCGTCCGCTCCTCGAACACGGCAAGGTCGGTTGTGCCGCCGCCGATATCGAGCAGGGCGACGCCGACTTCCTTTTCTTCATCGTCGAGCACCGCGTAGCTCGACGCCAGCGGCTCGAGCACCATGTCGTTGACCTGCAGACCCGCTCGTTGCACACACTTGTAGATGTTCTGTGCCGCGGTGATCAGTCCCGTGATGATGTGCACCACGGCTTCCATCCGCACGCCGGACATACCGACCGGATCGTAAATGCCGTCCTGCCCGTCCACGATGAATTGCTGTGGAATGACGTGGATGATGCGACGGTCGGAGGGAAGTGCCACGCGCTTTGTGTCTTCGATGAGGCGGTCGACATCTTCCTGCGTGATCTCGTTGTCCGGTCGGCTGATCGTGACCAACCCGCGACTTTGAAAGCTCTGAATATGGTCGCCGGCAATGCCAACAGTAACGGCCGAGATTTTTACGCCCGACTGCTTTTGTGCTTCCTCGACGGCTAATTGAATCGAGCGCACGGTCTTCTCAATGTTGGTAACGACGCCGCGCGTCAGTCCATCCGAGACACTCTTGCCAATACCGAGGACGTTCAACTTGCCGGGATGATTTTCATCCGGCGACGCGACAATAGCGCACACTTTGGTTGTTCCGATATCTAAACCGACTGCTATATCATTGGTCATGGTATTCCCCATAGAAAGCGTGATCGTCTGTTCCTGATTGTTCTTTATGCCGGCGACGAGCGCCAGCGGACCACGACTTGGTCCTCATATCGTAAATCAACATACTGCAATGCTTGCGACCCGCGTTGGCGGACGACTTCGTTCCAGAACGTTTCCAGTCGAACGAGTTTACAGGCAATATCCCCGCGCCCCATGATGATCGGCACGCCCCACTCTGCCGCATACAGGACAATATCGCCACCGTTCCGGAGGTGCACTTCTGAAATCAGGTGATACAGCTCTTTGTTGACCAGCTTCGATGCTGAGAGGATGGTCAGCGCTTCCTGTACGTCATCGTCTCGGAGCGTTGCCCCTACTTTGAGCGAAGCGATGGAAGACAATCCGCTCAGAATCGGTAGATCAAACGTTTCCTTCGAAATGGAATGCGGCAGAACGACACCTTCTTCATCGATGTACAGGATATCGGCACGATTGATGATCGCGATGGGCGAGCGCTCACGAACCGTAATGCGAATCGTTGACGGCAGATCGCGCTCGACGACGGCATCCTTAATGAAGAAGTTCGAGACGACATTGTCCCGAATTGCTGCTAAATCCAGATCGTACAAGGGAGTTCCCGGTTTTACCTGTGCGAGTTGGAGAATTTCATTCGCCTCGACGATCCGGTTGCCTTCGACCGTCACTTTGCTCACAGTTAAATTGGATTTCCAGACGTTCGACCAGACGATGAGTCCAACGATGCCGAGGATTAATCCTCCGAGCAGGATTTGTTTCTTGCCGGTGCTCATTTCTCTCTCATCTCTTCTTGAAATCCCACCAACTTTACTTCCAGCTCCATGAGAATGCCGGTGTTTTGATACACCGTGCGTTGTGCCAAATCGAGCAGCGTCATGATGTCCGATGCGCGGGCGTTGCCGAGATTAACGATGAAGTTCGCGTGTTTCTCGGAAATCTGCGCGTCGCCCACACGCTTGCCTTTTAAGCCGGCCTGTTCGATTAGCTTTGCAGCGAAGTTACCGCGCGGATTCTTGAACATACTTCCCGTATTGGGAAGATTAGTCGGTTGCTTGAGATTCCGCTCGCGCAGAAACTCACTGCGTCGCTTGATCAACTCATCTCGGTTCCCCTTGGGCAGTTTGAAGCTCGCTTCCAAGACGACATCCTGGGCAAATGCAGACGTCCGGTAGGCAAATTGTGCATCCGCTTTTTTCACACGCTGCACCTCTTCACCGCGTAGTACTTCGACATCAACAAGGTAATCTGAAATCTCGCCGCCGTGTGCGCCGGCATTCATCACGACTGCGCCCCCGACGGTGCCCGGAATCCCCGCCAGCATCTCCACACCGGCCAATTCCTGCTGGATGCAGAACTCAACGAACTTACTCACCTTCGCTCCCGCTTCTGCAACCACAAGCTCGCCCTGTCGACTGACGTTGGAGAGACCTTCTTCCATACAGATGACGGCGCCGCGATAGCCTTCATCGCTCACCAGCAGATTGCTTCCTCGCCCGAGAACGAGGTACGGAAACCCTTGCTGCCGCAAGTATCGGACAAGCTGGATGACGTCGGCTTTGTCTGCGGGCTCCATGTAGTAATCTGCCGGGCCGCCGACTTTCATCGATGTGTACTTTGCCAGTGGCTCGTTCAGCGCAATGCGTCCGCGGAAAAATTTTTTGATTTCTTCGAGGTCGATCATGATGTCATCTGTCGAATGAATTCTTCACCGTACTTCCAGATGTCCCCAGCCCCCATCGTAATAATGATGTCGCCGCGTTTCGCCACCGACTTCAAGAAACTCGGAATCTGTTTTTTGTCGGGAACATAATGCACTTCTTTGTGTCCAAACTGCTTCGCCGCGTGGACAATCAGCTCGCCTGTTACACCCTGAATGGGTTCCTCGCGCGCAGGATAGACGTCGGTGACAATGAGGACGTCGGAGAGCAAGAACGATTTGGCAAACTCCTCATAAAAATCCCGCGTACGCGTGTAGAGATGCGGCTGGAAGACACAGACCACGCGTCGACGCCACCCTGCCTTTACTCCCGCCAACGTGGCTTTGCATTCTGTCGGATGATGCGCATAGTCGTCATAGACCGTGATGCCGTCGACCTCGCCTTTTTTCTCCCAGCGACGATAGACGCCGGTGAATTTCTCGATGCCCGCTTTGATTTTTTCAAACGGCACACCGAGTTCAAGCCCTACCGCGATCGCCGCGAGGGCGTTCCGGACGTTGTGCTTCCCCGGCACGAGAAGCGTGACCGAGCCGAGTTCACGTTCTGCACGTGCAACGATAAAGGTTGACCTGTTCTCCTTATGATGAATATCCAACGCCTGGACATCTGCCTGCGGATTGAGGCCGTAGGTAACGATCTTCTTTTTACTAAGCTGCGGCATAATATCCAGTAGTGCAGGCTCGTCGAGACAGAGCACGACAAAGCCATAAAACGGAACGCGACTGGCAAACTGAATGAATGCGCCTTTGATGTCCTCTAAGTCGCGATAACAATCAAGATGGTCGGTCTCCAGCGTCGTCAGCACGGCGATGGTCGGGGTGAGGGAGAGAAACGAGCGGTCAAACTCATCCGCCTCCACCACAATGAACTCGCCGTGTCCGAGTCGTGCATTCGTCCCCCCAAGGCCGCTCAACTTTCCGCCGACGATGACGGTCGGGTCAAGTCCGCCTTCTATGAGCACGAGGCTGATCATGGACGTTGTCGTCGTCTTGCCGTGCGTGCCCGCGATGCCGATGCCGTACTTCAGACGCATCACTTCGGCAAGCATCTCCGCGCGGCGGATGATCGGGATGTTTCTTCGCTGAGCTTCTACAATTTCAGGATTATCCAGTGACACTGCCGATGAATACACCAGGGCATCCACATCTGACGCGACATGTTCGGGTTTATGCCCCTCGAAGATGGTCGCACCGAGTTTCTCCAAGCGGTCGGTGACTTCCGAGAGCGACTTATCCGAACCGCTGACCTTAAAGCCCTGGTCGAGGAGGATTTCTGCGATGCCGCTCATGCCGATACCGCCGATTCCGACGAAATGAATTTTCTTGATCGATGAAAACATACCGTTGTTGAGTTCCTCGCTGCACTTATGGTTTTCGTCTTGCCATCCCAAACCGACCGCGTTTACCTTTGGGCACCTGAGTGGCGATCCTCTCCATCTCTGCAATGAGTTCGCGATCACGCTCATACCGTCCTACGCGAATACGAAACAATCTCCGCCGTCCCTTGATCTTCAACACCACCATCTGAAATCGCCCCGCAGTTTGTACCAGCATCTCCCGCCCGATGTGCATCCATTCGATGTCGCTCAAAGGAATCACCCGCTCGTGCGACCGACTGTGGAAGGTGATCCTGTCTTCAGAAATGATCAATTTTCGATCGCGAAACCAGTTAAGCACGAGTCCCACGCAGGACACAATCACAAAGAACACAATGATGTAGACAATCGGGTCTTTGAAGACAAACACAAACTGATCCTCAACGAAGCTCCCTTTAACACCGACATACAGCACAAGTGTGGCAAGATAGATCAATGCCTGCTGATAATAGAAATCGAGTTTGTATTTAAAGACTTTCTCCATGAAGAGCGGATTTGTCATACTTCAAGCAAATGCGCCGTTGGTAAAAAATGCTTTATCCAACGAGTTCGAGCACTTTCCGGGCAATGTTTTCTCCCGCTTCGGGTCGACCCAACTTCTTGCTGGCGTGGGCCATCTGTCTCCGCAATTCGTCGTTCATCAGCAACTGAGTTAATTCTCTCCCTAAGCGCATCTGCAGCTCGGCATCTTTTACCATGATCGCCGCTCCTGCCTCGACCAGGGTTCGTGCATTTGCTGTTTGATGGTCTGCAGCAGCGTGCGGATAGGGCACAAGAATTGCAGGCAGCCCAACCCGCGTCAGTTCGGCAATCGTCAACGCACCCGAGCGGCAGACAACAACATCGGCGGCGGCGTACGCATACTCCATTCGGTCGATGTATGGCCCTATCCAGCCAATGTTTCTATTGCCAACCGTCGCCCGAATCCGCTCGAAATCCGATTGCCCCGTTTGCCAGATGAGCTGCACGTTGTTTCGTTGAAGCTCATCGAGCAAATTCACCATTGCGGTGTTGATCGACGTTGCGCCGAGACTTCCACCAAAGACAAGCACGGTTTTCTTTGTCGGGTCGAGCGCAAAGAAATCCAGTGCTCCTGCTCGCTCTGCCTTTCCCAACTCACTCCGCGTGGGGGTGCCAACAAGTTCAACATTGTCCTTCCGTTTTAACCACCGCTTCGTCTCCTCGAAGGCGACAAGAACCTTCGTCGCCCGGTGTGCCAGAAGCCGAGTTGTTACGCCGGGGTAGCTGTTCGACTCGTGCACGAGGATCGGAATGCCGAGCCACGACGCAACTGACAAGACCGGTCCGCAGACATAACCCCCTGTACCAACCACCAGATCAGGCTTACGTTGTTTTATGAGAAAGAACGATTGCAAGCACGCTACCAGCACTTTCACCGGAAAGAGGAGGTTATTCAACGTCAACCGCCGGTGAAAGCCGCTGATCCAGATGGTGCGAAAATCGTACCCGCGCTGTGGCACAACACGGGCTTCAATTTTGTCTTTCGTGCCGACGAAGAGAATCTTGCTCGTCGGCACCAATTTCTTAATCTCATCGGCGATGGCGAGGGCAGGGTAGAGATGACCACCCGTCCCTCCTCCTGCAAGCACAATGTTCGGTGTCTCTTTTGGCACATCCGTTCGATCTTGATGCTCTAATAGACCTTATCTGCCGCCACCTGCCCGCCAACGTTCGTCGGACTCAGGAGGGCTTGCTGCTGTGGCTCTAACGGCATTACCCCTTCGGGCAACTTCGTCGCGCGGGGATGCAAATCCGTTTGCGCGGAGATGTTGAGCAACACCCCAACGGCGAACGACGAAAAGATCAACGACGAGCCTCCATAACTGACGAAGGGCATCGGCAAGCCGGTTGTCGGGAGAATGCCGAGCGTGACGCCTGCGTTGATCAGCGCATACATCGTAATCGTGCTCGTGATAGCGATGGCCAGCATGCGGCCGAATTCATCGCGGGCGTACTTCGCAATCTTAAACCCGCGCAGCATGATGACGAGAAAGAGCGTCATGAAAAAGAGCGTGCCGATGAGGCCGTACTCCTCGCCAACAATCGAAAAGACAAAATCGCCGTATGACTCCGGCAAGAAAAAATCGCGCTGGCGGCTTTCACCCGGACCGACGCCGAAGATACCCCCATTACCGAAACCGATGATCCCCTGCCATAGCTGATAATTGTGCGTACCGGCGGATGAGGTTCCCAAGAGAAACGATTTCACGCGCTGCAAACGGTACGGAGCGCTCAACATGTACGCCGCCACCAGAGGTAATGTCGCAAGCCCCACAGCAAACAGATGCGCAAACCGAGCGCGACTCATAAAGAGCATGATGAAGCTCAAGAGGATGATCATCGCACCCGTGCTAAAGTTCGGTTGCAGCATGACCAGGCCTGCCACCATACCGATCCAGACCATCATCGGCAAAAAGCCACGCTTGAATTCTTTGATTGCCTCGCCCTTGACTGCGATAAGCGTCGATAAATGAAAGAGTAAGGCGAACTTGGCAAACTCCGATGGCTGAAATCCGAGCCCGCCAAACCGCAGCCATCTCGAGGCGCCTTTCGTCTCGCCACCTAGCAAGAGTGTGGCAATCAGCAACAGGACGGCAACAAGAACGGAAAGCTTCGTGAGCTTCCGATACTTTTTGTAATCGATCATCATCCCGACAAACAACGCGACCAGCGCGATGAGAATCTTGATCGCATGGGAGTTGAGAAGTCGCTCGCTCTCACCAAACTTCTCCTGCGCCCACGTTGCCGACGCGCTGTAGACCACGCCGAGACTCAGCACCATCAGCGTGAGGACGGCGATGAGGGTCGTAATGTCGATATGGTTGCGCTGTGGTTTATTCATAGACCGCTATTTACACTGATTCACACGGCTTTCACGAATTCGAATAGTTGAAATGCCGATCCAGCTCACCAGCTCTTCGCGGCATCCTACAAGCTGCTATCTATTATCTACTACGTCTTGTTACTGTACTACTGCAATTGATTGACTAACTCCTTAAAGACTCTCCCGCGATGCTCGTAGTTCTCGAACCAGTCGAACGAGGCGCAGGCAGGAGAGAGAAGCACGACATCGCCCGGCTGCGCGAGCTGCCGCGCCGTTGCGACGGCTTCTCGCATCGATGTTGCTCGTACGGTCTGTTTGATGTCTGAAAACGCTTTCTCCACCTTCTCTGCCGACTCACCGATGGCAACAATGGCCCGGACATTTTTTTTCACAAGCTCGCGGAGCATCGAGTAATCGTTCCCTTTGTCCCGCCCACCGAGCAGAATCACAATCGGCTCGCTGAATGCCTGCAGCGCGTACCGGACGGAATCAACATTCGTTGCCTTTGAATCGTTGAAGTACTTCACACCCTCGAGTTCCCGTACATACTCCAGTCGATGTTCAACGCCTTTGAAATTCTTCAGCGTTGCCCGAATCGACGCCGCGCTCACACCGAGAAGCTGTGCCGCCAGCGTCGCCGCCATCGCGTTGTAGAGATTGTGCAGGCCGCGGATGCTGACCTCGTTTGTCGGAATCATCTGCGTCCGCTTCCCCTCCAACACCGTGACCAATTCACCCTCATCCACAAACGCTCCTTCGACGAGCCGCTCCTGCACACTGAAGCCAATGGTTCTACTTTTTGCCTGACGAACAGTCTTTGCAGTCCATTCATCATCGATATCATAAATCAGCACGTCGTCGGCTGTTTGATTCATGAACACACGCGCCTTTGATGCCGAGTAGCGTTCCATCGAATTCCCGTACCGGTCCATATGGTCCGGTGTGATGTTCAGGATGACGGCAATCTTTGGCCGAAAGGTTTCGCAATGGTCAAGCTGGAAGCTGCTCACTTCCAGAACCGCAATATCAGTTTCAGCCAGCTCCAGAACGACGGCGGAGAATGCCGTCCCAATGTTACCCGCAACAACATGTTTCTTTTTTGCATCGAAGAGAATCCTCCCGAGCAATGTTGTTGTCGTCGTTTTGCCGTTGCTGCCGGTGATGGCAACAATCGGCGCACGGCAGAACCAGCTCGCCAGCTCAAGCTCGCTGACGACCTTAATGCCTCTCCGTTGCGCTTCGAGAACAACCGGCGCGGTACTCGGCACGCCGGGACTGATGACCATCAAAGAACAGTTGTAGACGCGATCCGTATGTCCGCCCACCTCATAGGCAATCCCCGCAGACCGGAGCTGCGAGATGTGCGGCACCAGCTTGGCTTCTTGCTCTTGATCGCTGACGAAGACCGTCGCCCCCTGTTGCTGAAGGAGCTTTGCGGCGGCAACACCGCTTCGTGCTGCGCCGATGATCGAAACATGGCTATGTCGTAACCGTGTAACATCCATTCGAAGAAGCTTATCGCACTTTGAACGTTGCCAGACTCAAAATCATCAAGAGAATGGCGATGATGTAAAACCTCATGACGATCTTCGGCTCGGGCCAACCCAACAGCTCGAAGTGATGGTGGATTGGCGCCATCTTAAAAACGCGACGGCCTTCACCATACTTCCGCTTGGTGTATTTGAAGTATGTCCGCTGGATAATAACCGAGAGTGCCTCGATCAAAAAAATTCCGCCGAGTGTTGGTAGCAGGAGTTCTTTCTTGATCAGCACACACATGGCGCCGATAATACCGCCGAGGGCGAGCGAGCCGGTATCGCCCATGAACACTTGTGCGGGGTACGAGTTGAACCAGAGAAATCCCAACGCCGCTCCCGCCAGGGCGGCGCAGAAGACGACCAGCTCTCCGTTTCCCCGCAGAAAAGGGATGGTCAGATATTGACTGAGTTCCGCGTGTCCCGAGATGTAAGCAATAACCGCCAACGTTGCACCAACAATGCCGACAGTGCCGATGGCGAGGCCGTCGAGACCGTCGGTGAGGTTGACGGCGTTGGACGTCGCCGTAATCACGAAAACGACCATCGGGATGTAGAACCATCCGAAATCAAACTCAAGATTTTTAAAGAACGGGACTGTGGTTTTTGACTTGAGCGGCGCGAGCGTCGCGTCGAACCACTCCGGGGCAAAGTAGATGACGCCCCCGACAACCAATCCGACGAACACCTGTCCGGCAATTTTGTAACGACCGATCAGCCCCTTTGGTTTTTTCTTCACCACCTTCAAATAATCGTCGAGGAATCCAACGGCTCCCAACACGATGGTAACAAACAGAATCAACACCACGTACATGTTCTTGACGTCCGCCCACAAGAGCGCGGGAACGATAATCGATAACAGGACGATCAACCCGCCCATGGTCGGGGTGCCGGCTTTCGAGAGGTGTGTCTTTGGGGCTTCGAGCTTTGCTGCTTCGCCAATCTGTTTTTCTTTCAACCGGCGAATAATTTTCGGACCCAACCAAAAGGCGATCACGAGCGCTGAGACGGCCGCTACGCCGGACCGGAATGTGATGTAGCGAAACAGCCCAAAGCCGGGAATGTCGTACAGCCTATCGAGATATGTAAAGAGATGGTAGAGCATTATGCCGCGCGCTGAAAACGTTCTTGTAAGAATGTCACGACATCTTCCATCTTCGTTCCACGCGATCCCTTCACCAGGACAACATCGCCGGTCGATAACAATTCCATCAGATATTCTGCCAGAACATTCTTCTGGTCGTAATGCGACTTGAATTTCACCGTTGCCGTTTCGTGAATCTGCCGGGCGAGTGGTCCAAACGTCAGAAGATAGTCGACGCCCGCTTTTCCCACTTCTCTCCCGACCGAGCGATGGGCTTCTTCCGCCCTATCGCCTAACTCCAGCATATCTGCCAACACGGCGATCCGCTTACCCGAAGTTTTCATTGCCCCCAGCGTCTTGAGCGCAGCAATGACGGAATCCGGATTGGCATTGTAGGTATCGTTAATAACTGTAATGCCATTGAAGTGAAGCACTTGCATCCGTTTTGCCACACCGGAGAATCGTTCAAGCGCTCCCCGGATTTTCGCCGGCGGGACTTTGAACAGCAGTCCAACAGCAGCTGCCGCGAGGGCATTCTGCGCGTGATGCTTCCCCGGAATGCGAAGCTTCACGAGAAACGGCTTCTTGCCTCTTGGCTTCACTTCGATTTCCGCACACATCAGGTTGTTGTATCCGACGAGCGACCCCTTCACGTCAACGTTCTTCCCATTGAAGCCGTACGTAAATTTTTTTTTCAACTGCTCCGCCTGTTTCCTGAGATATCGATCATCCACGTTCACGACGCCTACTGCTTTGTGCCCTTTGTGTGTGGCAAGCCAGGAGAAAAGTTCTCCCTCTGCTTTCGCCACACCCGCCACACTGCCAAAAAACTCCAAATGCTCTCTGCCAATGTTGGTGATTAACCCGTGCGTCGGCTCCAAGATGTTGCAGAGATATTCAATTTCGCCAAAATGATTCGTCCCGAGCTCTATGACTGCCACCTGATGTTTTTTTTCCAGCCGGAACAATGTCTGCGGAACACCGACGTGATTGTTCAGATTGCCTTCTGTACTGAGAACCGGAACCTTTTCCCGCAACACCTGGGCGATCATTTCTTTCGTCGTCGTTTTCCCGTTGCTGCCCCCGATGGCAAGGATCGGAATGCGAAATTTTCTTCGGTACACACGCGCAAGCTCACCCAGCGCAAACGTCGTGTTATTCACGATGAGGACAGGGATATTTCGACTCGTTAACCAATGTCCTTTGAGTTCAAACCAGGCGTACTCGACAATGAGCGCTCCGGGTTTTGCCTCCACGACGCTCTCGATAAAATCATGGCCATCGAATCGCTCGCCTCGCAACGCAACGAAGAGATCTCCCGCCTCGATGGTCCGTGAATCGGTCGAAACGTTCGTGATCGCCCTCAGATACTCAAGACCGATGGCACGCACATGCCGAACCTGAAGAAGATCCTTCTGCGTCAGTCGCATGGAATTTACCTCGCGAATTCCTCGACGACCTCACGGTCGCTGAAGTGAATCTTCTCCGTGCCGAACACCTGATACTCTTCATGGCCCTTCCCCGCGATGACGATGACATCGCCCGACCGTGCGAGTTCTGTCGCTTTGCGAATCGCCTCACGCCTGTTGATAATCTGTTGAACGCTGACCGTCTCTGGAATACCCGCGACAATGTCATTCATGATCTGCTGCGGATCTTCCGTCCTCGGATTATCCGACGTCACAATAACTAGGTCGCTGAGACGAGCAGCAATCTTCCCCATCAGCGGGCGCTTGGTCCTATCGCGATCGCCTCCCGCTCCAAAGACGGTGATGATGCGCCCCGTCGACAGCAATTCCCTCACGGCACGCAAGCACTTCTCCAGCGCGTCCGGTGTGTGAGCGTAATCGATGATCGCTGTCCAGCCCTTCGGGGAATCGACCCGCTCCAGCCGCCCCTTCACGGCGCGTAGTGATGCAATACCTTGCTGTATGGCCTGCTCAGGAATCCCGATCGCTTTTCCTGTAGCATAGGCAGCAAGAATGTTATAGACATTGAATCGGCCGATAAGGGGCGAGGTAACTCGGTTTCTCATTCCCCCGTACTCGATATCAATCGCGATCCCATTAAGAGAAAGGTCGATGTTAGCTGCGCGAACGTCGGCGGCCGATTCCACACCGTATCGGAGCGTTGATGCCTTTGTCGAAGCGATCATCTTCAGCCCCCACGGGTCGTCTACGTTCGTGATGGCTGAGCTTGCTTCGGACAGTTCATTGAATAAGATTTTCTTCGCCTGAAAGTAGTTTTCCATCGACCCGTGATAATCAAGATGGTCTTGCGTCAGATTGGTGAACACCGCGGCGCGAAAATCGATGCCGTGCACGCGCGATTGGTGAAGCGCATGCGAGGAAACTTCCATCGAGACCGAGGTGCAGCCGGCATTGACCATCCGTGCGAGCAGACTGTGCAGCTCAAGCGATTCCGGCGTGGTGTGTGGCGCGGGTTCTTTCTGCGTTCCGAGGGCATACTCGATGGTGCCAATGAGTCCCACCTTGTCTCCTCGCGCTTCCAGAATCGATTTAATCAAATGCGTCGTTGTTGTTTTCCCGTTTGTGCCGGTGACACCGACCACCGTGAGCTTTTGTGCAGGATGCCCGTAGTAATTCGCTGCCATGCGTGCCAGCGCCTGCCGTGAATTGTTGACCACGACTTTCACAACGCTCGTGTGCATAGCGAGAGAGTCCGGGTACGCGGCGTCATCTTCGATCACGATAACCTTTGCCCCCTTTTGAACAGCATCGCCCAAGAACCGATGCCCATCCATCTCCATCCCGCGGATCGCGACGAAACAATCGTTGCGCTCGACTTTGCGGGAATCGTACTGAATGTTATGCACTTTCACGTCGTGCGTCACCACCATCTGGCCGAACATCGTTTGAAAAAGTTTGACGACCTTGACGCCGTCGAGCAACATTGAGAGCTGCATACATTGGGCTGCTAATAGAGTACTGTCGAAAGAATCGGCCGCGGTTCACAGAGTAAGCGAACGGTCGTGCCGTTTGATACCTTCATTCCGGGAGCCGGCACTTGTTGTACTACCACGCCGCTTCCTTCCACGCGTGCTTCCAGATCATCCACGACAAGCCGGTTTACCGCGCGACGGACGCTCATCCCGCGCAGGTCGGGTACCGTGATCAAGCCATTCGTATCGGTCTTGCTTTCGCCGAGAAGCATAATCTTAACGGCATCCCCCGGTTCAACGCGTGAACCCGCCTCAGGGGATTGGCGGACGACAACATCACCGTCGCCGAACGACTCAACCTTGAGCCCGTGACCTTCGAGAATTTTTTCCGCGATGGTTTTTTGAACGTTTCGCACATCAGGAACGGTAACGCCAAACTGCCGCGCGGTTTCGGGTGCATGTGCGAGCTTCACATTACCATTGGTGGTGCGGGACGTGGGTGCAAACCGCGACGATGTATTGATGATTCGTTCAGCAATCGCGCGGAAAACCGGTCCGGCAGTGACGCCGCCGTAGTACCCTTTCGCTCGCGGATTATCCATCATCACCAAGCAGACGATCTGAGGGTCTTCCACGGGGAAAAAACCGACAAACGATGATGTATAACTCTGGTCGGAATATTTCCCGTCAATGTACTTGCGTGAGGTTCCGGTCTTGCCGGCAATCCGCATTCCCGCAACTCGAACATCTTTTGCCGTACCGCGCTCGACAACCCCTTCAAATGCTTCGGTCAAGAGCCGCGCCGTCTCCTCGGAGATCACGCGTCGAATCATCTGCGGCTTGTGTTCTCGCACAACCTCGCCGTCTTGATTTTTTATCTGCGACACAATGTAGGGCTTCATCAGGATGCCATGATTCGCCACGGCCGCGTAGGCCGCAGCAATCTGGAGTGGAGTAGCAGCGACCTCGTAGCCGTAAGCCATTGTCTGGAGGGAGGTTCCGGACCATTCCTGCGGCTTTTTTAGCCGCCCTCGAACCTCGCCCGGCAAGTCAACGCCCGTCGGGATGCCAAAGCCAAAATCCCGCGCCTGTCGGAAAAACCGCTCCGGGCCGATGAGGGGACTCACCTTCGCCATGACGATGTTGGAGGAAACTTCGATGGCTTCCTGGAACGTAAGAACATCATGCTCCTTGGTGTCTTTGATCAAACGGATCTTGCCGCCCGGCAATGAGATTTTCATCGTTCCGTGTTCCGCGTTGAAACGTTGGTGAGGGTCGACAAGATTGTACTCGTACGCCGCGGCCCCGGTAACGACTTTGAACACCGACCCGGGTTCAAACATGTCGGTCACCACGCGATTTTTGGCGGCTGCCATGTTGTACTTCGAAAACTCGTTCGGATTAACACCCGGCACATTGGTGAGGGCAAGAATTTCACCCGTCTTTGGATTGAGCATCACGGCGAGTCCGGCATCCGCTTTGTTCGCTTCTAAACCCCGCTTGAGTTCTTCTTCGACGATGGCTTGGTACTTGAGATCGATCGTGAGGATCACGTGGTTACCATTCACCGGATCAATTTGGGGATAGTCTGCCGAGGGGCGTGCGCGCCCAAGGCCGTCGCGCTGCATCACTACCGATCCGTCTCTCCCACGCAGCTCCTGCTCGAACTGTAACTCGATGCCGGAGATGCCGCGGTTGTCGATATCCGTAAATCCGATGAGCGAACCAGCCAGCTCGTCATAGTGATAGAGCCGCTTCGGTTCGTTGATGACAACAATGCCTTCGAGTTTTGTGGACTCCAGTTTCTTCGCGAGGTCCGGTTTCACACGCCGTTCGAGCCAGACAAAGCGCTTCTTCGTCGATGGGCCATTGGCATCGCGCAACTTCGAGAGATAGAACGATTTCGGCTTGCCAAACGTACGGGCAAACTTTTCCGCCACACTGTTTGCCCTGTCACCGACGATCTTCGGGTCCGCCGCAAACGAGACGAACATCGAGTTTGATGCCAGCACGTTACCTTCTCGGTCGTACAAATTTCCACGTATGGCTGGTAAGATAAAGCGCTGCTCGTACTGCTTGCGCGCAATTGCTTGGTAACGACCGGACTCAATCACCTGAATTTGCACAAGCCGCAACGCGATCAGCACGAAAAAGAGCGCAAGGCTGAGCTTGAGCAGAAAAAATCGCCCGGAGAATTCTTTCTGCGCAGCTTGGAACTGCGGTTTGTCGTTCACT
The DNA here is from genome assembly GCA_035574455.1 of Bacteroidota bacterium. Taxonomy (GTDB): domain Bacteria; phylum Bacteroidota; class Ignavibacteria; order UBA10030; family UBA10030; genus DATLYT01. The sequence continues at coordinate 4,954 of DATLYT010000179.1, read as the reverse complement.
GTGCCGTCGGTCGTCATGGTTGGTGTTTCTGTTGAAGCGCTTCTTCGATTTCGCGAATCTTTTCCCGGTCGACATTCATCCAGATAGGGGGTTCTTTGGGATTCACCAATCCAAGCTCCTCTGTCGCCTTGCGATTGATTCGCTCGAGACTGGAAAGCCGATTGACCTCCGCTTTCAGGAGTTCCTGCTCGCTGAGAATCCTGCTGTGCTGCTGTTGAAGACTATTGATCTCCATCATCAACCGATCCACTGCAATGATATTGCTGATGTACAGGACAATAACCGTTGCAGCGCCAAAGAGCATGAGGATGATGTTGAAGGTTGATACTTTCCGTTTCGCGATTTTCCTGTTGCGAGGCGGGGTAACAAATCCTTGCCCCTCCAGATTGGGAGTTGAAGTGGGCATAGTCCCGCTATACACCAATGGGCGTGGCGGCGTTGCCGGCTCCGGTATCTGGTCTTTCGCTTCGGGAGTCGCGGGCTGCATTGCACGCTTGAGCAGCGGCTCTAGGGTATTTCGACTATATGGTGGTGGGCTCGGCATGGTGTGTTCAGAGCTTCTCAGCCGCGCGCAACTTTGCGCTCCGAGATCGAGGGTTTACGGTAATTTCTGAAGGGGAAACTGTGATGGGTTTCTTCGTAAGAATAGCAACACGAGGTTGCAAGGGTTTGTCCGGGACAAGTTTTAAGCCTGAAGGAATCGTTGTAGCAGCCGCCCTTTTCATGGTTTGCTTGACAATCCGATCTTCAAGAGAGTGATAGGAGATCACAACAATTCTTCCCCCGGATCTGACAACATCGATGGCATCGTTCAGCGCCTGCTGAAGATTCTCCAGTTCGTTGTTCACCTCGATACGAATTGCCTGAAAGACCCTCGCCAGAGACTTCGTCAGAAACCGATGGCCAACAACCGCTTCAACCACCCCCGCCAGTTCCCCCGTCGTATCGATACTCTTCTGAGCTCTTGCCTGAACAATCCGCTTCGCTATCCGCCGCGCATGCTTTTCTTCACCATACTTCCAGAACAACTCGGCCAATGTTCGTTCGCTGTACTCGTTGACAACGACTCGAGCGTCAATCCTTCCTCGACGGTCCATCCTCATATCCAATCGCTCGTCTGACCGAAAGCTGAATCCCTTCGTCGCCTCATCCAGCTGAAACGACGAAACCCCCAAATCAAACAGCACACCGTCTACGTGCTGAAGCCAACGGGCTGCGAGAATCGCTTTAAGATTCCGAAAATTATCCTGCACCAAAACGGCTCGTTGACCAAAGCTCTCCAACCGTCGTTGTGCTGCAGCGATTGCGTCACTGTCGGTATCAATTCCAATGACCAATCCCCTCGACCCAAGCTTTTCAAGAACTGCCGTCGCATGTCCTCCCCCACCCACTGTGGCATCCACATACACGCCGTCCGGCGCGGTCAGAAGATAGTGGAGAACCTCCTCCAGCAACACCGGCGTATGGAATGTGGACTCATGCACAAGGCGACAGACCGTGTGTGTACCCTGTGAACCCTCTCGTCACGTTTGCGGCTTGAGGACAGACTCCGCAACCGTTTCGTACGTCGCCGGCTGATTGTTCAAATACTGCTCGTAGATTTTCGGATTCCAAATTTCGATGCGCTCCAAGACGCCGAGAATCAAAACTTCGTTTTCAATACCGGCAAACTTTAAGAGGTCTTGTGGAACAGTGATACGAGCTTGGACGTCGAGCTGAACATCCGTTGCCCACTGAAGCAATGTGCGCACGAAAAAGCGATGCTGGGGATTCGAGGGGGAGAGACCACGGACGGAATCCTCAACCTTGCTCCATTCATCCTGCGGGTAGACAAAGAGACATTGTTCAAACCCACGGGTAATAATAAACGTGTCGTTAGCCGCAGGAGAAACATTCTTACGGAGCTTTGCAGGAAGAGCAATACGCCCTTTGTTATCGACCGAGTATGAGTACCTTCCCTTAAACGAGGACATGCGTGCGCCTAAATGTCAGAATTTCAAAACGATAGAATTTACAGTGCTTTTTATTCTCCCTTATTCCCCACTTTTCCCCACACGCACTGGAAATTTAGGGAAACGCGTATGAAAGTCAAGTAAAAAAGTACCGAAAAATAAGGGGTTTTTGGAGGGCGCTTTGGGGGGCTCAAAAAATCATAAAAACAAAGGGTTTACGCATTCCCCACTTTGATACTGTTTGTGGATTTAAGAGGGCTTCGTGCTCCCGAGTTTGGGGATCACCGACTGGAGCTCAGAACCTTGACAACAGCAGAGTAGTCCTCTTTCCCCAGGCCCATTTGGCTCGCTTGCGCGAAGAGTTCCTGGGCCACTTCGATCGTAGGCAATGATACCCCCCGTTTGCCTGCCGCCTCGAGCATCAGGTTGATATCCTTGAGCATGTGGTCGAGAAAGAATCTCGGGGTGAAGTTACCTTCAATAATGCTCTTTCCCTTACTTTGGTACATGGGTGAATTGAGAGCTGAATGTGGGAGGATGTCGAGGAGGGTGCGGGGGTCAACCCCTGCCTTTTGAGCGAAGACGATGGCTTGAGCGAGGGTGGTAATCATCCCCGCAATAAAAAGATTACAGAGGAGTTTCGTATGGGATGCTTGATCGACTTCCGGAAATCGCCAGACCTGCTTGCCAAGAACTTTGAGTGCATCCTCGGAGCGTCTGTATGCATCATCATCCCCTCCGACAAAGAGTAAGAGCGTACCATCGGTCGCTTGAGGAATGCTGCCCAATACCGGTGAGTGGAGAAAATGCTTTCCGTCGGCTCGATACTCTTGATAGAGCTCCGCGGTTAAGGATGGCGAGACTGTGCTCGTGTCGATGTGAATGGACCCCTTGTTGAGCGCTGGCCGGATTTCTGCTGCAAGCTCTTTGAGAACTTCAGAGGTCGAGATCATGGTAAAGACAATCTCCGATTGCCGCGCAACCTTGGCGGGGGAGTCGCACCAGACGGCGCCTTGAGATAGCAACCCCTCTGCTTTCTGTCTCGTTCGGTTGTAGACGTTCAATGGAAAGCCTGCGCTTTGGAGTCGCTGAGCCATCGGCAGACCCATGAGGCCAAGACCGATAAAGCCTACTGTCGGTTTCATACATTACCCTCGAAGTTCTACATTGATTGCGTTGTCAATTTCCAGGACACTATAGTAGCCTCTGCCGGCCGGACCGCAATTGATGATTGTTGTCTTCCCGAGCTTGTCCATCCCGCGCGCTTCGTGGATATGACCGCAGATGACAAGATCCGGTTGATGCTTCTCAATAAACTCGCGAACAGCGGTACTGCCGACATGTTTGCCGAGGATGATTTTATCAACCTTCGTATCCCGCGGAGGCGCGTGAGGAACAAAGAGCTTCCATCGGGCTGAGGCAACATCCTCCCATCCTGCTTCTGCTCGTTTCATGATCTCATCTTCTGAAATCTCATACGGCGTGTTCATCGGCGTAAAGGGTGATGCCGAGACGCCAAAGAGTCCTACATCTCCGTGCAGAACTCCTCGCGCATTGATGGAGACGCCGAGATTCATGAACGTCGTTTCAAGTTCTGGCAAATCCATATTCCCCGCAACCACAAACAGCGGCTTGCCGTACTGCTGGAATCGCCTGATTGCCGTTTCGGCTTCCTTTGGCGAACCCACTGTTGTCAGATCTCCAGCGATGATCAGAGCGTCAAAGGAAGATTCGTGAGAAAGAATTTCCTCGACTCTCTTGTAGGAACCATGGATGTCGGAAAACGCGAGGATGCGCATAGCATTCAAAAGATAACCACGAAGACACCAAGACATCAAGAAAAAGTTAGGCGGAGAGCGATGTAAATTGATCGGACTTCAGTCTGCATGAAAAGCAAAAAAAGCCAATAAAATAGGGCTTTTCTGGCGGTTTTCTCGTTCTTGCTTTTCCGTCGAACCGTCTTTACTTTAGCGAGCGCTTTCCAAGAGGTTGCTGATGACTGTCGTAAAGTTCCTCATCCTCGTCATTCTCCTGAACATCATCCGCTATGCCTACGCGTATCTCCCGATCGAGCAACTTGCCCTCATGCCGATGTTCCGCGTAATAGCACAACACCCAAGCTACTTCAACACCGACTTCACCACCGTGGACTGGGTTACTTCGTATCTGTACAACTTCATGATGTGGCTCGTGTTCACCTGGGTCTTTATGCTCATGCATCCCCGACTCAAGGGCCATCTCGTGATCCGCGCATTGAAAGTTTACGGACTGATGTTATTGATCTTCGCGAGTATCAGCGCAATCTACATGAACCACTACTCCCACCCAAAAGAGTTCTACTTCTACAGTATCTTTGACGCCCTCCTTGTGTTCCCGATTATGGTGGTTGCAACGGGATTGCTCTATCCGATCTTCTTCAAACCAGAAAACCGACAAGGTGGATGAATTCTGGCCTTTGTGCCTCCCACGTCAGGCTTGTTCAGTTTTTCTGACTTTCGAGTGGAGCTGTTAATTCGCCAACGGCGTCGGGGTTCGCCTCGGTGTGAGTGCTGTCTGCTTCTCCCTCGCCGTCGTGGTGCGGCTGAAGGGCAAGCTGGAGAACTTCATCCATATCTTTGACAAAGTGAATCTGGAGCTCTTTCAACACCCATTGAGGTATCTCTTCTAAGTCATGACGGTTCCGCTCCGGCAGAATTACCTGCTTGATTCCTGCTCGGTGCGCGGCGAGAACTTTTTCCTTGACCCCGCCAATCGGAAGTACGGCTCCACGGAGTGTGATTTCACCCGTCATGGCAAGATCGTTGCGAACGAGTCTGCCGGTAAGAAGAGAAGCAAGCGCTGTCAGCATGGTCACACCGGCAGAGGGACCATCTTTGGGAATTGCTCCTGATGGCACGTGCACGTGGAGATCGAGATTCTCCCGGAACGCTTCATCGATTCCAAGCCGTGATGCGTGCGATGCAATATAGCTCAGCGCCGCCTGTGCGGATTCTTTCATCACA
>DATLYT010000178.1:0-19374 GCA_035574455.1 Bacteroidota bacterium | reverse complement strand
AACTTCATTAACCCCATTGATGACGACCACCGGCACGCTGACGAGATACTCTTTGTACTTCGGATGGTTTTCGGAAAGGAGAATCTCTTTGAACTCAAAAGGTACTTCTTTCCGCAAGCGTCGGAGAAGAGCTTTGGCGTTCTCGCAAAGCGTACAATCGGGCTGGACGTACAACTCAACTGTCGTCATGAGGTAACAGGCTCACGTTGTTTGGAAAGAACGAACCAACCGATTGTGCCGATGATCATCAGACCGGCGGCAATCAGCTGCGCCTCGGAGAGACCGAAGAGGAGGCGTGGATTGAGTCGGAGAAACTCGATGGCGAAGCGTTCCAAGCCAGCCAGAACCAGGTATGCCATGAATATCTTGCCATCCGGCCTTGTTGTTTTTCGCATTCGCCAGAGGACCCAGAAGAAGATCGCACAGAGAATCAATTCGTACACCGGCGTAGGATGCAATGGGGTTGTATCTGGGACAATGCCGTCCGGATACTGGCTGGTGATTTCGGGAAAATTTCTGAATGCCACAGAGGGGGGATACGTGCCTTGGGAATAATCAGTTCCCCAGGGCAACGTTGTCGGGAAACCATAGTCACCGTCGCCAGCAAAGTGACAGCCGAGCCTGGCAACGCCGTAACCCAGCATCAGTCCGGGAGCGACCGCATCGCCGGCGATGAGGAAACCGACTTTCTTGCGGCGAAGGTAAAGCCAGATGGCGAATGTCGCAAGCAAAAACCCGCCGTAGAAGGTAAGACCCGAAGGAGAGAATGCCATCCCGATTGGGTCTGCCACGAACGCCGACCAGTTCTCGATAAGGTAAAGCAGCTTGGAGCCTGCAACTCCGGCTACGAGCGCAATGAGCGTAATGCTGTTGCCGAGAGCCGGGTCAAGTCGCTTGCGCTTTAACTCTGCTGTGAGCAAGTAACTCGCGACAATGAAGCCGATCGCAAGCATCAGGCCGTAGCTGTAAATGGTAAAAGGACCGATCTCCAGTAAGCGTGGACACATAGGGACACACCGTAAACGTAAAAGTGAAGCGCGTGGGGGAGATTCAAGTCTCCACCCTCAAATTATGCTTTTGTTACTTCCAGAGGATCGACACGCGCAATGATGAATGACTTGTTGGGATTGTCCAGGATTTTGATTTTCTTTGACGTGAACTCTACCTGAAATTCGTTGATCTCTTTATCCATCTTGTTAATGCGAATCGCGTAGCGGCCTTTCAAGCCTGTGTAGCTTCGGCTGCCGCGGGCCGGACCTTTTCCCGGCATCAGCATCGCCGGGGCATGGAGTCCGACGATCTTTAACTCAATGGTGTTACCCTCGCGCTTATCCTCCAACAGAATCTCGTACCGGAAGCTTGTAAAGATCTCGAGCGTCTCAATCGCCAGGACAATGCTGTTCTCGTTCGTGCGTTCGTCGAGGTGAGGATAGATGCGGAGAAGGTACTCTGGCTCGGTCTTCTTTGCCATCAGCCGCGTATCGATTCTCGAATCGTTTTCAGAGAAATCTCGGTTTCCGTTCCGCTCTGCATGTCCTTCAGCTTTGCCGAGCCGCTCTTGAGCTCATTCTCACCAACGACAATCACATACCGGGCTCGCTGACGGTTTGCCTCGCGCATTTGCGCTTTGACACTGCGGCCAAGATAATCGAGTTCAACCGAGATTCCCTTCGCACGCAGATTGCAGGCCTCGACGAATGCCCACGAAAGCGCCGCTTCGTCCAACGTCACGAAAAACAGCACGGGCCCACTTTCATCCTTCGGTGTCTTGCCGGTTTTTTCGAGCACCATCAGCAGCCGCTCAATACCAGCGGCAAAGCCAACGCCCGGTGTCGGTTTGCCGCCGAGCTCTTCGACGAGAAGGTCATAACGCCCGCCGCCCGCTAACGCATCCTGTGAGCCGAGAGCAGTACTGGTGATTTCGAAAGCGGTCTTCGTGTAGTAGTCCAGTCCGCGCACAAGCCGGCCATCGACCTGGTACGGTACGTTCAGTGAGTTGAGGAGTTTTTGGACGGTGGCGAAGTGCGTCTTACACTCGTCGCACAAATGGTCTTTCATCAGCGGCACGTGTGTGGTGGCAGAGCGATCCTTTTCGTCTTTCGAGTCGAGCACGCGTAAGGGATTGTGTTCTACCCGTGCTTGGCTTTCTTCAGAAAGCCTGCTGTGGATTTTCTTCAACTCGGCTTGCAACAGCTTTTTGTACTGCGGTCGGCACTTCTCGCATCCCACCGAATTGATCTTCAGCTCGTATTGACTGATACCGAGCTGTCGATAGATTTCCAGCGCGAGCACCATCATCTCGACGTCGAGATGTGGCGATGGCGAACCGATGGCCTCGGCGCCGAATTGATGGAACTGCCGTAGCCGTCCCGCTTGCGGCCGTTCTTGGCGAAACATCGGTGCAATGTAGTAGACTTTGGTGAGGGGAGCCTGTTCGCCTAAATTGTTCTGGATGTAGGCGCGCAAGACGGATGCCGTACCTTCGGGCTTGAGGGTAAGACTCTCCTCACTCCGGTCGGTAAAGGTGTACATCTCTTTGCGCACAATGTCGGTGAGCTCGCCGATGCTGCGCGAAAAGAGGCCGGTGTTTTCGAAGACGGGTGTACGGATTTCTCGGTAGTTGAAGTCCTTCATCACGCGGTGCACCGTGCGCTCTACATGCTGCCAGACCTCCACCTCGCCGGGAAGAATATCTCGTGTACCTTTGATGGATTTGAATTTCATGGTTTCAATATTGAGCGGATCGAATCGATCAAGGGTTTGGTCTGAGAGAGGGCCTGCTGCACATCCTCTTCAGTAAGCGTGAACTCAAGAGCGAGGGGGTAACGATCGAGGAGGTAAAAGCCGCTGATTCTTTGTAGCATGGCTCGATAGTGCTCGTAAGAAGGATTGTGTTTGATGGCTTCATTCAACAATGGCTCGAGGTCGTGAACGCGCTGTAGTTGCCATCCTTTGGAGAGCAGGAATGCCTTAAGAAACTTCTCGATGGCCTGTTGAAGGTAAAATCCTGCCGCTTCGGGGTCGTGGATGTTCAAGAGATGCTCTACGCGTGTGTAATCTTTCTCAGCGATCCTCAGCCAATCGGCTGGATACAGCGATTCCTTACCGGGCATAGAGGACATGTCCCTTTTGCAGAATTTCAGCAAGGAATTGGTCGCCGCGAGCAAGACGCGTAAGAATCTCTTGTGGAGTCAGAATGAGAGTCTCGAGTGCAATGTTCCTTGTGGAATCCGAAAGAATCCGACGGACGGTTGACCAGCGGTCGATGAATCGTTCTTCCGTTTCCTTGATAATAAGCAAGTCAAGGTCGCTGTCAGGATTTGGCGTCCCGTCTGCATAGGAGCCAAAGAGGATGATCTTCTCTGGCCTATAGTCAGTCTGGAGCTTGTCGACGATCCAGTCGGTAAGTTGTTTGATTTCTTCTATGCCCATGAACTTTACACCTCGTGCTCAATGTACGAAAACTCTGTTTTTGCTGCTATAGGGAATGCTGTCCCGTGCACCATCGATGGATTTGAGTTTCAGAATATGCTTGAGCGTGTGGTGCTCGCGCTGTGTTGGACCCCTTGTAATCACGAAACCCCGCCGGAGCGGGGTCTTCACATACGTCTACCGTCTTGGAATGGCATGAGCCAACGTCGAGTCGGGTTTGGAAGGGCTACACTTCGAAATACGTCGCCTCTTCCTGTCGAAAGATCTCGAGAATTTCCTGTGGTGAATTTGCTTCGAGCAACCGGTTCCGAAATTCCTCTTTGTTCATCAGTCGGGAGATGCGGCTGAGCAGCTTAATGTGCGGGCCGACCATGTTGTCCCGTCCCACGAGGAGAAACACGATGCGCACGGGTTGCTCGTCGAGCGATTGATAGTCGATGGGCTGTGCGGTGATGGCGAACGCGCCGATGATATCCGAAACTGCGTCCGTCTTGCCGTGGGGGATTGCGAAGCCCGAGCCAACCCCAGTGGACATTATCTTCTCGCGCTCCCAAACGGCCTCGCGCATCTTCTCTTTGTCGAGCACTTTGTCCTGCGTTGCCGCAAGCTCAATCATCGCGTCGATAATTTCCGCCTTCGTTACACCGGGTAGGTTCACCCGCACAACGTTTTCATTCAGGATGTCGGTAATCTTCATCGTAGTCTCCAGTTAACCCGGCGTTTTCTCTGGGCGAACCGTGGATTCGCCCCTCCCGTCGGTTAATCAGTTTCGATCCACCGTAAAATCTTCGTTTCGTACTCTTCCGCCAATCGCTGTGCGATATTCGCATCTTCTGATTCGGCGTGAATATGGAACATCGGCCGCGTGCGGTCGGGATTCAGGAAGACCGACGTATGTGCTCCGGCATTCAGCGGGAAGATCTTCACACCCTCGATGAGGTCGCGCCGCTGCGGCTCGGAATCTTTCATCAACCGCCGCATCACCCGCCCCTTCGCGTGCCAAGCACAAGGAACAGTTTTTTTGACAAAATGCAAGTGCGGCGTCTCCTTGTCAAGCTCGCCGAGGAGCTTCTTGGTGATGGCTATACACTCCAACAATTTGGCAAGCGAGTACATTCCATCCGCCGCGAACAGGAACTCACTGAAAATAAATCCACCTTTGGTCCCCCCGACGTACTTGTAGCCTTTTTCGGATGCTGCCTCCATCATCGCAAGGTGGCTGTCGCGTGTGCGATAGACGGAGAGGCCGAACTGTTCGGCCAAGAAATCGATTTCGCCCGATGCCGAGACCGGAACAGCGATCTCTTTCCACTGCGGGTTCGCCATCACGACGAACTTCGTCATTAGCGTAAGCAAACGCTGGTGGTCGATGGCGCAGCCGTGCTCGTCTACGGCGTAGAGACGTTCAGCGCCCGGGTCCAACATGCAGCCGAGGTCGTACTTGAGGGAGGTAACAACGTAAGCCAGTTCCTTCAGGGACTGGTCGATTTCTTCTTTCGAACGGGTGATTTTCGAGCTGTCCAAATACGCGTGAAGGGCGACGACTTGAACATTCAACTTGCCAAGGATCATGGGAAAAATCGTCGATGCGACGCCGTTGGAGTAATCAATGACCACACGGAGGTTTGCCGAGCGAATTGCCTTCACGTCGATGCTCGTGAGAAAGCGCTCAATGTAACTTTCCGTCGTACGCTCCGGAAAGGAGATCGAGCCAACTTTGTCGTGATTGGCACGGATAAAGTCTTCACCAAAGAACAGTCGCTCGACGGCTTTGGTCTTGTTGGTTGGCAAATCCTTTCCATCGGCATCGAAGAAAATGATGTCGGTGTAATTCTTGTAGTACGGAGAGCGGCGAACGTAGATGCCGCCCTGTTCTTTTCCGCTTCTCAACTCGTGCCGAACGATGGGAATCGACGCCGTGCGCAGGTCACTGCAATGGACACCGGCGGACATCAGGCCGGTCATCAACGCGCGGTTGATCATGCGGGAGACGTTGTCGGAATCGCGGCTTGTCACCACCGTGGAGCCCGCACCGACAAACGCCCCGAACGCAGCCCCCAGCTTCGCGCCGAATTCAGGATTCATTTCAATGTTGGAAATGCCGGACACACGCGATTCGACAAACAGCTCTCTCAGCCATCGGTCTTCCCACACTAAGCTTCGGGTGACCGTTGCGCCTTCTTCCACCACCTTCTCCGGCCAAAGTTTGATGTTCGAGAGCAATTGGCTCCGCTTACCGATAATGCACTGGTCGCTTATGAACACGTTGTCGTGGATGACCACTTCATCGCCGATGATGCACTTGCTGCCGATGATGGAGGAGGAAATTTCGCTTCGACCGCCAATTTGCGTTCCGTGCCAGACGACAGAGTTCCGGATGACGGCGCCCGGGAGAATCTCGCAATCGTTCCCGATGACGGAGTTCACGATGACCGCATCACGGTGAATGCGCGAGTTCTTTCCAATCACCACCGTCCCGGAAAGCATCTTCTCTTCTGTTTCGATTTTGCAATTCTTGTCTGCGTAAACGCTGCCTCGCTTCGTTCCGGCGATCTGAATCTTCACAGCCCCGCGTAGCGCGTCCGTGTGTGCGTCCTGATACTCACTCAGGTTCCCGATGTCACGCCAATACCCTTCCGCAATGAAGCCGTAGAGACCGAGGTTTTGTTCGAGAAGGAGGGGAAAAAGATTCTTACTGAAATCGAATTCTTCGCCGACAGGGATGAGGTCCAACACCTCCGGCTCGATGATGTAGATACCGGTGTTGATAGTGTCGCTAAAGACTTCTCCCCACGAGGGCTTTTCGAGGAATCGGGTGATTCTCCCGTCATCCCGCGTTAGCACCACGCCGAATTGCAGCGGATTGGCCACGCGTGTCAGCAGGATGGTGACTTTCGCTTTTTTTTCTTCGTGGAAGTTGATGGCAGCAGAGAGGTCGAAGTCCGTCAGCACATCGCCGCTGATGACGAGGAATCGCCGGTCGAGAAAATCTTTCGCGTTGCGCACGCTCCCAGCTGTGCCGTAATCTGCATCCGCTTTTCGGTACTGCAGTCTGACGCCAAACGCGCTGCCGTCACCGAAATAGCTCGAGATAACCTCTGGCTGATAGAAGAGGGTTGCCACCAGGTCAGTGATGCCGTGGTGTTTCAACAGGCCGACGATGTGCTCCATCATCGGTCGGTTGACCATCGGGACCATTGGTTTGGGAATGTTGCAGGTGAGCGGCCGTAATCGGGTACCGAAACCACCCGCCATGATCACTGCTTTCATGAGTGGCAAGAGCTGGAAAGAACTTGAATGCGTATGATTTTGTCAAAAAAGTAGGGAAAAAAAGCTACTGCTGCAAGACAAGTCGGTGTCTGCGTGGGATTGTACGCACGGCATGTAGGACGCGAAGAACGCGGCCCGAACCGCGAAAGCAGGCATTTTACCTTGACTTTCGAGCACTATTTGGGTACTTTTATGAACAACGTGAGGGCTTCCCACACATTATCCGTATTCGATGATTGACGCCCGCGTACTAACGACGGTTCGTTCGTGGTTTCAGACGCTTTCGCTAAGCCAGGAACTGACTGTCCTCGCGGGCGTCGTTTTATTTCTGGTTGGGTTGATCACGGCTTCGGTCGTAGCATTGGTGCTCTCGGGCGCTCTGCTCAGCTACGTCGCAGTAACTTACCGACGGCGTCCAGCGTTCGTGGAGCCGATGTCGGAAGAATCTCTCACTTCTCCCACACTCGAGGAGGAAGTCCCCGAAATGAAAAAAATCATTTTTGACGATTTTCAGCCTGAAGGAAAACAGTATCGGGTCGATTTCGTTGAAAAGGAAGCCGCAGAGCCTGTTCAGGTGGGGATGAAACGGAGCGTTTCGCCGTCGAGGGAATACACCTTTCAGCTTTCGGATTTCTGTGATGTCGAGGAGGAGGTATTCAACCGTGAGGCCGGGCCGAAATCCGAGTTTAGCTATTTGATGAAGAAAGTGCTCACGACGATCAAGGAGGCGAACTTTGCCCATACGGTAGCGTTTTATTGGATTAATCGGGACAAGAATCAGATGGTGCTGGAAAGCTTTGTTTCGGATAGTGAGAAATTTACAGCACATCGTCGTCGAGAGCTTGGGACGGATGTGATCAGCCAGATTGCGGAGTCCGGCAGGCCACAGGTACTGAGCCGTGTCAACATTTCAGGACAGTTGGAGATGCTGGGGTATTATGACGGCATCGAACCTGTCAAATCGTTTGTGGGTGTGCCTGTTTTCTATCCTAAAGTAGGCATTGGAGCAGGCGACCCGGTTGCCGTCCTCGTGCTGGACAGTATGGAAGAGGATGCCTTTGGGGCCGAAACGCTCACGCTCTTAGGCCAATTTACGAAACTGATCTCCGCACTTATCAAGAGCTATACCGATAAGTATGATTTACTCTTGGATTCCGAAGTGCTGCGCTCGATTACTCGAATGCGGGATCAACTCAAGTTAGACTTCAGCCTTTACAATATCGTAAAGACATTGTCAGAAGAGACATCTCGCCTTGTGTCATGGGACTACATTACGGTTGTGCTGTTTGACGAGGGCAGGAAAACATGGGCCATTCAATACGTGATGAACCGTATGAACGACGCGTATGTGGCACTGATGCAGGAAGTCGACCCACAGCACAGCTTGGTGGGGATGGTGCTCCAAACAAGCACGCCGCGCATCTTCGATCAGTACGACCCAGCCGGTTTGCCCCGATTCTACAAAGCAGAACGGGTTGATTCGCAGGGAGCACTGATGCTATTGCCAATCAACTCGGTCAATCGCTGCTACGGTGTGCTGGTGATCGAGAGTAAAGATCGAAAGACCTATTCGGAATCTGATGCGAAGCTCTTGCAGAAGCTCGTGGAGATATCGTCTTGGGCGTTGGAGATCCTGAGTCTCTCGGAAGTGGTGAATAATTACATTTCGATGGATGAGACGACAGGGGTGGCAGCGCGAAAGTATTTTCTCACACGCATGAATGAGGAAGTACAGCGGGCGAACGATTTTTCCTCGCATCTTGCGCTGGTCATGGTTTCGATTGACTCGATGAATGATCTCTTAAGTCGCTACGGAAAGGACGGCTTTGATTTCGCGCTCCAAAACGTCGGCCGGATCATCAAGTCCTTCATCCGACCGTATGACCTTGTTGGGCGCTATGATTTTAACCAGTTTGCCGTCCTGTTGATGCACACAACGTCCAATGAAGCTTATTTATGGGCGGAAAAGCTGCGCAAAAACATTGCGAGCAACATTATCAATATTGACCAGAAGAGCTTTTCGGTCACCGTCAGCGTGGGTGTGTGTGGAACGTCGGCAGAAGCGAGCGATGTTGAGCTGCTTGGGAATACGACGCAGGTATTACGGAAGGCCGTTGAGGCAGGCGGGAATATGGTACGAGTTTTTTAACGTTTACTGTGATCAGAATGGAGGTTCGGTAAGCAACAATGGCGAAACAAACAGATTTTGCAGAAAAAGCAAAAAAGGGGATGGCAGAGAAGGGTGTGAAGTGTCCCAAGTGCGGAACGGTGAAAGTTCCGACACTGTACGTGCAATCCATGCAATCGACGCATGGGTCCTATCGCTTCAACCGGCAGCTCGTCCAGGTCTGTAAGTGTAACGAAAAAGAGATCTACGGATAATGCCTTCTTTCCGCGTGCCTGTTACCACGTTGGCGGACAACCGTTCGGTCGAGTCTCAGGCTTGAGACCTCACACGCAATTGCTTCTTGAGATACGGTAAGCTCATATGTATCGTGCTGGATGGTGTGGGCATCGGGGCACTTCCGGATGCCGCCGCGTATGGCGATGAAGGAACGAACACCCTTGCCAACACCGCGCGCGCAGTAGGTGGATTGAAACTGCCGAATCTTCAAAAGCTCGGTCTCGGCAGAATTGACACGATCGAAGGCGTACCGCCTCTTACCTCGGCGGAAGGATGCTTTGGAAAGTTGGCGGAGCGCTCCAAGGGGAAGGATAGCACGACAGGGCATTGGGAGCTTGCCGGTGTCATCACAGAAAAAGCTTTTCCGACCTACGCGAACGGGTTTCCGAAAGATCTCCTTGACCTGTTTTTGAGTCGAACGGGCTGTAAAGGCTATCTCGGCAACAAGCCGGCGTCCGGCACGGAGATCATCAACGAGTTGGGTGATGACCATGTGCGGACAGGGTTTCCGATCGTCTATACATCCGGCGATTCGGTCTTTCAGATTGCGGCACATGAAGAGGTCATCCCGCTCTCAGAGCTTTACCGCATCTGCCGGATAGCGAGGGAGCAAGTTCTTGTCGGCGAGCACAACGTCGGGCGAGTGATTGCGCGGCCCTTCGTGGGGACAAGCGGAAACTATACGCGAACACCGAATCGGCGAGATTTTGCCGTTTCAGCAGGCGGGAAGACAGTCCTCGACCTTCTGTTTGAGGACGGCGTTGATACTATCGGCATCGGGAAGATTGATGATCTGTTTTCCGGCCGGGGGTTGAGGGAAAAGATTCACACGAAGTCGAATGCTCATGGCATCGATGAGACGGTTGCTGTCGCCAGCCGTTTGAGGGCGGGGTTCATTATGACAAACCTGGTTGATTTCGACCAGCTCTATGGGCATCGCCAAAATCCCCGGGGGTTTGCCGATGCACTGGAAGAGTTCGATTGTCAGCTTCCTCGTATCCTTGAGCATGTGCACGGGAACGACCTGCTCATCATCACGGCAGATCACGGGAACGACCCAACGGACAAGAGCACAGATCATTCACGCGAGTATGTGCCTGTCCTTTGTTATGCCCCCTCAGGCTCGAGGAATGTTGATCTCGGAACGCGGCAAAGCTTTGCAGATGTGGGGAAGACGATTGCAGAGTATTTTGATATCCCGACTGCATCGTCTCTGGCGGGGGTGAGTTTTTATTCAGAAATCGTCTCTTCGTAGCATCTCGTTGAAGAAAACTTCGTATATCTACAAAGTCCCTGTTACCAACGGGGAACTTCGCACGTCTAATACAGAGGTTCGCCATGATCTTGGGTAAAGTCGTCGGGACGGTCTGGGCAACGCGAAAGGACGAGGAGCTTGTCGGCGCGAAACTTCTTATCGTAAAGCATGTCGATTTAGAGTACAAGGTGAAAGATACCTTCGTCGTTGCTGTCGATACCGTGCAGGCGGGTGTAGGGGATGTCGTGTTGATTGCAACCGGAAGCTCGGCGCGTCAGACTGCAGCGACCAAGAACAAGCCGGTCGATGCCGTCATCATGGCTGTGGTGGATAAATTGGATGTCGCCGATTGAGGGGTTGCCCGTTATTCGATTTGTCTGACTGAAATGTTCTTCGCAAAAGTCATAGGAACGATCTGGGCCACGCGGAAGGATGAGAATCTGAAGAGCTTCAAGCTTCAGTTCATCCAGCCGCTCAATGCAAAGCAAGAAAACGCTGGCACGCCCATCGTGGCGGTGGATACCGTCGGCGCCGGGCCAGGGGAAACGGTGTTTTACATTACGGCGCGGGAGGCGGTGATCCCGCTCCCCGTTGAAATGGCACCCGTAGATGCCAGTATTGTCGGAATTGTGGATAGAATAGACCTGAAAGCTTCAACGTGACGCTTGGCTGAAGGTTTCTTGAAATCTTTTTGCCTTGTCAATCGTTATATGGACAGGTGAAAAGGAATGAGGTGAATACGCAATGGTGAAAATCAGTAAACAATATACCAATCGAGAAAGTCAATCGTTAGATAAATACTTGCAGGAGATCGGCAAGGTCGAACTGCTGACTCCTCAGGAAGAGATAGAACTTGCGCGCCGGATCAAAAAGGGCGACCAGAAGGCGCTTGAGAAGCTGACGAAGGCTAACCTGCGATTCGTCGTGAGCGTAGCCAAACAGTATCAGAATCAGGGTCTTTCGTTGGGCGATCTGATCAACGAAGGCAACCTTGGCCTGATCAAGGCGGCGAAGCGCTTTGACGAGACGCGAGGCTTCAAGTTCATTTCGTACGCCGTCTGGTGGATCCGGCAGTCGATTCTGCAAGCATTGGCGGAGCAGTCGCGTATCGTGCGTCTGCCGCTCAATCGCGTCGGTGCCCTCAACAAGATCGGCAAGGCCTTCAGCGCTCTTGAACAGGAATTTGAGCGCGAGCCGAGTGCGAGCGAGCTGGCAGAAGAGCTCGATATGTCGCTCTTTGAGGTCTCGGACACACTGAAGATTTCCGGCCGCCATCTCTCGATGGATGCTCCGTTCGCTCAAGGCGAAGACAACCGCCTGTTGGATGTTATTCAGGATCAGCGCACGCCGACACCGGATTCGGAGCTTATGAGTGAGTCGCTCAAGGAAGAAGTGCGACGCGCGCTGAACACATTGAGTGAGCGGGAGGCACAGGTGATCCGGCTGTATTTTGGGCTCGACCAAGAGCACTCGTTAACGCTGGAGGAGATTGGCGAGAAGTTCAATCTCACCCGCGAACGTGTCCGGCAGATCAAAGAAAAAGCCATTCGCCGACTTCGCCACGCATCCCGCAGCAAATCGCTGCGAGCATACCTTGGATAAGATCAACCAACAATCGAAGTGCACGCGAAAGCCTCGGCACACACCGGGGCTTTCTCGCATCCATCAGTTGGGCTTCTTGGCAGGGGCGGTTTTGTTGTTTATGTTTCTGCTGGATGGATGTAGTGCTGCGCGGCCGCGGTTTGGAACGGAGCAGCGCCAACCTGAGGGTTCGTCGGTAGTAGCGGAGTACGACGACACATCAGCAGTCATCGCTGACGGATTATTGGAGGACGAGAGTTCAGTCGCCCCAGCGCAACGCGAAGTCGTCCTCGCGGGCATGCGCGATTTCACTCGCGAACGGAACGAGGCTTTGTCGAATCTTGACCAGAGTCGCTTGATGCGCGAGATTTCAAAATACATGGGCGTTCCGTACCTCTTAGGAGGAACTTCGGGTGAAGGTCTTGACTGTTCCGCATACACGATGCTGGTTTACCGGCAAGCACTGAAGAAAGAACTTCCGCGTACGAGTCAGGAGCAAGCGAGGATCGGCTCTCCCGTCGATTTGGATGATCTGAAATTTGGTGATCTCGTTTTTTTCAACACCACCGGAGAATCTGCCTCGCACGTAGGGATCTATTTGGGTGATGATCTGTTCGCCCATGCGAGCGTAGGTTTCGGTGTGACGATCTCGTCGTTGCAAAGCACGTACTACAAAAGTCGGTTTGAGCAAGCCCGGCGAATTATCGAGTAGGGTTATCGAATTCCATGTCTATCCGTCCTATCTATCTGTACGGCAGTGATGTGCTGAGAGAAAAAGCGAAGCCCGTGAAAGAGCTCTCCGACGCCGTCATCAAACTTGTCTCCGATATGGTCCAGACCATGCACCACGCCAGTGGGATTGGCCTTGCGGCAAATCAGGTTGGAGAACTTCAGCGGGTTCTCGTAGTGGATTTGGGTGCGGTCGAAGAGGCGCTTCGAGAAGAACAAGGAGCTCAAACGCCGGAACCGAGGTCCGCCCCTCGCGAAGTCAAAACGCTCGTCGTCATTAACCCGGAAATTCTTCATCAGGAAGGATTGTGGAAGATGGAGGAGGGTTGCTTGAGCATCCCTGAAGTTCGGGCAGACGTCGAGCGGGCCGAGAGCATCCGGGTGCGGTTCCGCGATGGCAGCTTCAAAGAGGTTGAGATGGAGGCAAAAGGCCTTCTTGCCCGCGTCATCTTGCATGAATTAGACCACCTGAACGGCGTTCTGTTCATCGACCATCTCAGCACAGCACAGCGGGCGATGCTGAAGCCGCGGCTCCGCAAGATCAAGAAAGGTGAGGTCGAAACCAGTTATCCGGTCGTGGCAGGACAAGTCCGTCAGCGGTCGGGCGGAGTGGAGGTTTAAACCTTCGCAATGCGCATTGTCTTCATGGGCACGCCGGAGTTTGCTGTTCCAAGCCTCCGCGTCCTTCTGGAGCATCACTATGAAATCCCTGCGGTCGTTACTGCGCCCGATAAGCCGCGCGGTCGTGGCCAGCAGGTTGGCTTCTCCCCCGTCAAATCCTTCGCTCTTGAGCAGAAGCTTCCTGTCCTCCAACCCGAACAACTCAACGACCCTTCGTTCGTTCGACACATTGCCGAGCTGAAGCCGGACCTCATCGCCGTCGTCGCATTTCGGATTCTTCCCAAGGAGGTTTTCATCATCCCTCGGTTTGGCTCCTTCAATCTCCACGCGTCACTCCTTCCAAAATATCGTGGGGCTGCCCCGATTCATTGGGCAATTATCAATGGCGAAACCGAAACCGGCGTCACCACCTTTTTTCTCCAAGAAAAAGTCGATACCGGTAACATGATCCTGCAAGCACGGGTGCGTATCGATCCGGATGAAACAGCCGGCGAGTTGCACGATAAGCTTGCAGCGGTAGGGGCGGAAGTAGTTCTCCAGACCGTGCGGTTGATTGAGTTGGGAAAGGCAACACCCCGTCCGCAGGATGACCGCCTCGCGACATCTGCTCCAAAGATTTTCAAAAACGATTGTAAAATCGATTGGACAAGGCCGACGCAGCAGGTGCATAACTTTGTTCGCGGACTTTCTCCCACGCCGTGTTCGTGGACGACTCATGCCGAAAAACAGTTGAAGATTTATCGGACGGCACGGGACACCGAGCAGACACATTCTGGGAACGCGAAGCCAGGAGAGATTGTGCGTGCGGAGAAAGACCAACTTCTCGTGAAAACCGGTGATGGCGTCATTGCAATTCGGGAAATTCAGCAAGAAGGGAGAAAGAGAATGGGTGTAGAAGAATTTCTCCGCGGATATTCGTTACGAGCCGGAGATCGTTTCGAGTAACCCGTGTTTCATGCTATGGAAACTGGTTTGCATAGGGTTTGAAAAAGAGGTATATTCGATCAATCTTTTTTAGCGGAAGGGCTTACGCCGGTCAATGGATTTCGTTCTGTGGGCGTGTCGTGCGGTGCACCTGATTTCTGTTGTTGTGTGGCTTGGCGGACTCATTTTCCTGAACGCCGT
This sequence comes from Bacteroidota bacterium, assembly GCA_035574455.1. Taxonomy (GTDB): domain Bacteria; phylum Bacteroidota; class Ignavibacteria; order UBA10030; family UBA10030; genus DATLYT01. The sequence goes on along the minus strand of DATLYT010000178.1, from coordinate 4,957 downwards.
CTGGAAGCCAATTGTCGAACATCACGATGCGACAGCGACACGGCTCAACCTTGAAACGGTGATGCGCTTTCAGCCTTTCGTCTGGTCGAGTCTCTGGCCGCTCCTCGTTACCGGATTGTTGCTGATGCTGTTGAGTCCGCGGTTCATCTGGTTCGACTATTCGACATGGTGGACCAGGCTTCTCGCCCTGAAGCAGGTTGCATTTCTTGCGCTTGCCTTTTTTGCGTGGCAACTGATGAAAGTCTCTGCTCAATTAGAGAAGACTCGGGAAGGACATTCGGAAGAGTTTGCCGGATGGTGGCTGGCGTATTCAAAGCTTGTAAAACGGTCGATTGTTGCCGGTAGCGTCGCACTTCTGAGCGGCGCGGCGATGATGGTGCTCTAACGATGGGCAAAGTGATTGTCATAGCGAATCAAAAAGGGGGTGTGGGGAAGACCACAACGGCGGTGAACCTTGCTGCGTGCATCGCCGTGGCAGAGAAGCGTGTGCTTCTGGTCGACACCGACCCGCAAGCTAATGCAACCAGCGGTGTTGGGGTGAGTCCCGCGGAAAGTAAAACGATCTATGAAGTCCTTCTCGGAGAACTCGATGCTCAGCATGCGGTCGTGGAAACGCAAATGCCCTTCCTCTCGCTGCTCCCCTCGCACATCAATCTGGTGGGCGCGGAATTAGAGCTCGTCGAGTTAGACGACCGGGAACGCCGACTGTTGGGCGGTCTTGAGACCGTCAAGGACAAATATGATTTCATTATCGTCGATTGCCCGCCGTCGCTCGGTTTGCTGACACTCAATGCTCTGACGGCAGCCGATTCCGTCCTCATCCCCGTTCAGTGCGAGTATTTTGCGCTCGAAGGCCTTGGCCAGCTCTTTAATACGATCAACATGGTGAAGAAAAATCTCAACCCGAACCTCGATATCGAGGGCGTGCTCCTGACGATGTTCGATTCTCGTCTTAAGCTGTCGAATCAGGTGGTCGATGAGGTGAAACGCTATTTTGGCAATAAGGTGTTCAAAACGGTTGTGTCTCGGAATATTCGTCTGAGCGAGGCACCCAGCTTCGGTAAACCGATTATTCTGTATGATGCAATTTGCTCGGGAACGCGCCACTACATGGATTTGGCAAAAGAAGTGCTCTCCAATAACGAAGCTCTTGTCACCGAGCCTGTTGTTCACCAAGCATAATCTGCGATGTCGATGCAAAAAAAGTCGGTTCTCGGACGCGGTTTGAACGCCTTGATCCCGAAGGCTCCGCCACGCGAAGTCAGTATACAGCCGGAAGCAACGCCGAGCGGGGGAACGAGCGATGGTTCGATTGCTCGGATCGCGTGCGACCGGATTCGGCCGAATCCATTCCAGCCGCGGTCGGATTTTGACCAAGAATCTCTGCACGAGCTGACACAATCGATTATCGAGAAAGGTGTCATCCAACCGATCACCGTGCGACGGCTGGGTGACGAGTACCAACTTGTTTCCGGCGAACGACGGTTGCGCGCGGCTCAAGCCGCGGGACTCACACAGATCCCCGCGTACATCATCGATGTGCAGTCAGATGAAGAGATGTTGGAGCTTGCGCTCATCGAGAACATCCAGCGCGAGCATCTCAACCCCATGGAAATCGCCGCAGCGTATCAGCGGCTCATCGATGAGTGCCATCTGACGCAAGAAGAGATCGCGCAAAAAGTTGGCAAGGATCGCACGACGGTTGTGAATTTTTTGCGCCTTCTGAAACTGCCGCTGCAGATTCAGGACGGACTCCGGAAGAACAAGCTCAGTATGGGTCATGCGCGCGCGCTTATCAATATCCCGAGCGAGCGCTTGCAGCTGAAGATTTACGAGAAGATCATCCACGACGGCCTTTCCGTCCGGCGCGTGGAGCAGCTGGCAAAAGGTGGAAAGCCGGCAAGCAAGGCGGGGAAAATTGCCGCAAGTGTTCCGACGTCAAGCATCCTGAGCGTGGAGGAGAAAATTCGGCGAGCGTTAGGGACGAAGGTCACGGTTCGCTCGAAGGGTGGCGGTCGCGGCGAAATCGTGATTGAGTACTACTCGCTGGATGACCTCGACCGACTGCTCGACATTTTTGCGGCGGTGGAGAAGATGCAGTAAAACAGAAATCGAGACTTCTGAACAATGATATAGGAATGTCATTCTGAGGAGCGTAGCGACGAAGAATCTGCCTTTTGACTCTAAAAATACGTCGACGAGATTCTTCGTCCACCAGAGGTGGACTCAGAATGACAAGAGACTTGGAATTTTTCAGAAGTCTCGAATCGGAGATCAGACGTCAGAAGTCGGTAAACCGATTGAAGGTTGCAATCTCAACTTCTGTGACAAGAAACGAACAACACGAAACCCGTAACTCGAAACTCCACACATCGTACATTGACTATGTCTCTTCGACGCATTACAACTGATCAAGCGCCTAATCCGATTGGCCCATACAGCCAGGCCATTCTTGTCGACGGAAAATTCCTGTACACGGCGGGGCAAGTAGCCATCGATCCGGCAACCGGGCAAGTGATCGAAGGCGACATCAAAGCGCAAACCCGGCAGGTCTTGAAGAATCTCGATGCCATTCTCAAAGCGGGCGGAGCGTCTCTGAAGTCGGTGTTCAAGACGACTGTATTTTTAAAGGATATGAACGAGTTTGCCGCGATGAACGAAGTGTACGCCGAATTTTTTTCCGAATCTAAGCCTGCCCGCAGCACCGTAGAAGTCGCCCGACTCCCGAAGGATGTCAAGGTTGAGATTGAAGCCGTCGCGCTCGTCGAGTAAGCTGTCATGCTGAGCGAACCGAAGCATCTGATTCTCCGGGCATGCGCTCTCTGCTGTTTTCTTTCTCTGTCCCTTCTTTTCGACCAACAGTCCCTTGCTCAATCGTATCACCTCTTGAACAAATCATCCTCGTTTCCCCTTGATTCTATTGTCGCCGTTTCACCTCCTGAAACCAAATCAACCACGCTTGCCATGGTTCTCTCTGCTGTGGTGCCGGGGGCGGGACAGATCTATACTGGCCGCTACTGGAAAATCCCGATTATCTGGGGAGCGGGGATCTACTTCGGGTCAATCTGGAGTCGAGCGAACAACCTTTACAAAGATGCGCGTGATCGATATCAGGCCTCGCTGCAGGGCGGAGGTGCGGGAGATGCGCAAGCTCGGTACGAACGGGATTTTTATCGCGATGAACGCGACCGGTTTGCGTTCTACATTGCTATCACCTATGCGCTGAACATCATCGACGCGTATGTGGGAGCAAGCCTCTACAACTTCGATGTAAGCGATGATTTGGGAGGGAACGCGAAGCTACAACTCAAAATCCCAATCAGGAATTGATTCATTAGGGATGGGCTCATTGGATCTATGAGCTACTCTACTTCAAGACGTCTTGCAATGCTTCGTGTACCGTAGGGAACCTGAATCTGTAGCCTGCATCGATGAGTTTTCGCGGAACCACTCGCTGTCCACTTAAGAGCAGCGGGCCTGCCATCTCGCCGAGGATCACCTTCAACACAAAGCCCGGCACGGGAGCCCACGAGGGGCGATGCATCGCTTTCCCGAGTGCAGCACAGAACTCCTTCATGGTCACGCTTCCCGGAGCGGCGAAATTCACAGCGCCTTCGAGCTTCTCATTCTCAATTGCGAACATCATAGCCCCGATCTCGTCGTCGAGATGAATCCACGGAAACCACTGCGAGCCGGAGCCAAGTGGTCCGCCGATGTAAAGCTTGAAGGGGAGTAACATCCTCGGCAACGCTCCGCCCTGTGTAGAAAGTACGACACCGGTTCTCGGCGTCACGACCCGCACACCAAACTCCGTTGCCTTGTGTGCTTCAGATTCCCATAGTACGGCGACATGCGATAAGAAATCATTTCCAGGAGGATGATCTTCCTCCACCGGAATAAAAGGGACGTTGCCGTAATAACCGACTGCAGATTGATTGACGAGCACTCGCGGCCGATGTTTCGCGTGGCGAATTGCCTCTACAATTGCCCGTGTCGAATCGATGCGGCTCGACATGATCAATTCTTTCTGGCGTTTTGTCCATCGTTTCCCGCCAATCGATTCCCCCGTCAGATTGACAACGGCGTCGGCACCATCGATTACTCGTGCCCATTCGCCAACGCTTTTCGCATCCCACTGTTCAACGGTTACTTGGTTTGGCAGAGATTGTTTTGCGGTCGAGGGATTGCGAGAGAGAACGCTGATAGTATGCCCGGCTTCAAGAAGTCGGGCTACAAGCGCTTTGCCGAGAAAACCACTACCACCGGCAATGACGATCTTCATGGCGTGGCTCCTGAGGTGTGGTAGGGAAAGTACAAAAAGTTCGAGAACAATTCACATGCAACCTCCCGAAGGTCGGGGAAAACGCGCAGTGAACCTTCGGATGCCTTAGCCGTTGCTTTTGTGCAGGAGCTTATTAAATTGTTGCCAACATTCCCAGAGCACTGTTCGGACACCATGAACATTCTTCTGATCGGTATTCTTCTCTACATCCTTCTTCAGCTTGCCCTCGGCTACGTTGTCTCCCGCTCTATCCGTACGGAAAACGATTACCTCCTCGCTGGCCGGAAGCTGGGTTATGTACTGGCGACGTTTTCCATGTTTGCGACCTGGTTTGGTGCCGAATCCTGCATTGGTACGGCAGGTGCAGCATATAGCGAGGGGCTTGCAGGGGTAACGTCGGACCCGTTCGGTTACGCGATCTGTCTTCTGGTGATGGGGCTTTTCTTTGCCGTACCGCTCTGGAAGATGAAGCTGACGACGATTGCCGATTTTTTTCGTATTCGGTTTTCGGTTTCAACCGAGCGTGTTATTGCTGTGATCATGATTCCGACGTCGCTCCTATGGGCTGCGGCGCAAATTCGCGCGTTCGGGCTTGTGCTGTCGGCTTCTTCGGAGCTTGAAGTTTCGGTTGCCATCAGCGTAGCCGCCGCCGTTGTGGTCGCGTATACCATCATG
>DATLYT010000177.1:0-5092 GCA_035574455.1 Bacteroidota bacterium | reverse complement strand
CCGCTGTGGTAGGACTCGACAATCCGCTGGGCGAGGCTCAGTCCCAACCCCCACCCTCGTGATTTCGTTGAGTATCCCGGCCGGAAAATTTCTTTCCGAAATCTCATATCGATCCCTTTGCCGTTGTCCTTGACATCGACGTAAATCGCTTTTCCCTCCTGGCTGACGCTCACGATGATTTTCCCTTCCCCTTGCTCGATAGCATCAAGGGCGTTCTTGATCAGGTTTTCCAACACCCATTCGAACAGCTCGCGGTTGACTTTGGCGAAGATCGGTGCAGAGGATTCGAGTGTGAGCTGCACTTTCTTACCGGTTTGTGGGATGCGTCGCTGGAAGTACTGGAGCACCTTCTCGATGATTTCCTGGAGATGTTCATCTTTGAGGTCGGGCTTTGAACCAATTTTGGAAAAGCGGTCGGCGATTTTCTGCAGCCGGAGCAGGTCGTTTTCCATATCGCGCAGCGTCTGGGAGGCCGGGTCATCACGGTCGCCGATCTGATGCTTGAGCAGTTCCACCCACCCCATCATGCTGGAAATCGGAGTGCCCAACTGGTGCGCTGTCTCACGAGCCATTCCGACCCAGATGTTACTCTGCTCGCTTCCTTTCACATAACTAAAGCTCATGTAGCCGATAAAGATAAAGATCGCAACGACGGCGAACTCGATGTACGGTAGCCAGCGCAGCCGCGTGATCAGCGGTGATTCTCCGTAGTGAATGTAACTGAGGATAATCGTGTCCTGGATGGCAACTTTGATCGGTGGGTTGTACTCATCCATGAGGACGATCAGACTCTTGAGGTAGCTGCGTTGTTCTTCGCGAGAGAGAGTGGTGTCGAGGTCAATGTTCTTAATATTTTTTCGGTATTCCCAGAGCGGCTCATGCTGTGCGTCGGTCTGGATCACGGGGAAGTCGATGGCGCGGACAATCTCATCGAGCACGAAGCTGTAATCGCTATCCGTGTTTTGCGGGTTGGCGAGGTATTGCAACGAGCGCGCGTAGAGGTCGGCAACGTCTTTTTCTTTTTTTTGTAACTGTCCGACAAGCGTGTGCGTGTACCACAGGGTGGTGCCGATGATGATGAAGGCGAGAATCATCAGCACAATCTTGACGTTGCTGGCAGGTGGGATCGTCGTCTTCGCGGTGGGTGTCTCGTTGGCAGGCATCTACCGTACCCAAATGGTCTGATCGCGGCGCGCTCCGACGGAGACCATCCAGATGGGCGTGCGCGTCAGAGATGCAATGGCCTCAATGTACGCCCTCGCCTTCACCGGGAGGTCGCGAAACCTTCGAACATCGGAGGTCTTCGTTTTCCACCCGCGAAATGTTCGATAGATCGGTTCAACGGTCTCGAGAGTTTGCACATCGGTGGGAAATCGCTTGAGCGTCGTGCCGTTGTGCCGGTATCCCACACAAACACGTATCTCATCGAACTCATCGAGCACGTCCAGCTTCGTGATGGCGAGCTTCTCGATCCCGTTGACGCGTATCGAATAGTTCAGGCTCACGAGGTCGAGCCAGCCGCATCGACGTGGGCGACCGGTTGTTGCTCCATACTCCCCGCCGATGGAGCGAAGCTGTTCGCCGATCTCATTGGTCTGTTCGGTGGGGAACGGGCCATTCCCGACTCGCGTCGAATATGCTTTGGCCACTCCCAGCACAGATCGAATCGACTGCGGTGGGATTCCTAATCCCGTGCACGCCCCTCCGCTTGTTGGACTCGACGACGTTACATAGGGATAGGTGCCGTGATCGACATCCAGCAAGGCACCCTGAGCACCCTCGGCTAGGATCTTTTTCTTCTTTTTGATGGCCTGTGTAAGATATTCCGACGTATCCGTCACATACTCATCGATTTTCTGGTCGAATTCCTGATACTCATTGATGATGGCGTCCACATCAAGCTTTTCGGAATGGTAAATCTGGCTGAGGAGCTCATTTTTCTCCTCAATGTTGTGCTTGAGCTTTTTGCAAAGAACCTCGCGGTTCAGCAGGTCAACCACGCGAATGCCCGTCCGCATATACTTGTCGATGTACGCTGGCCCGATCCCACGGCCGGTTGTGCCGATCTTGTTTTCGCCCTGCTCACGAATCGAATCGAGCTGTTTGTGGTAGGGCATGATCAGATGGGCGTTGTGGCTGATGAGCAGCCTTCCTTTGATGTTGATGCCGAGCGACTTGAGCTGGTCGATCTCTGCGATGAGGGCAACTGGATCAATGACCACGCCGTTGCCAATCACGCACGTGACGTGTTGGTGAAAAATGCCGGCAGGGATCAAGTGAAGAACATACTCTTGCTCCGTGGTGCCGTTCTTCGTTTTCTTGGGGATTACAACGGTGTGTCCGGCATTGGCGCCGCCCTGATAACGCGCGACAATATCGACGCGTTCGCTCAAATGGTCGACAATCTTTCCTTTGCCTTCATCACCCCACTGTGCGCCGACGATGACTTGAACAGGCATTCTGAAGAATCTAAAGCTCGATGTGAGATTTGCGATGTGAGTTGTGCAACGTGAACCGAGAAAGTGTATGGAAAAAATGAACGAAAGACAAGATGGAAAAACAGGAGGGAAAGAGTGGGAGATGGGGAATGCACGATTGCTAAGGAAGAGTGTTCAGGAAACGGTTAACCGAAAACTGTTCACGGCAAACGTTTAACTCCAAATTGCATCCATCCGCTGAAGGTCATTTTTTGCGTTTCACTCCATTTACGGCTATATTCGGTGGTGTAAGTACTTCGAAACCCGAGACGAGGAGCTCTTCCTGTGGATAAGTTCGTCATTCGCGGCGGTAAACCTTTAAGCGGAACAGTGCGCATCAGCGGAGCGAAGAACGCCCTGCTCGCTCTGATGCCCGCGACGATCCTTGCACCGGGGTCGTACACCATTCATAACGCCCCCGTTCTCCGAGACATCACGACCATGTCCCGACTCCTCGAGTCGATGGGCATCCTCGTTGGTCATCAAAATCATACACTCAATGTCGATTCGTCGCACGTTACCAAGTATGAAGCGCCGTATGAGCACGTCAAGAAAATGCGGGCGTCGATCTATGTCTTAGGGCCGCTGGTAGCGCGGTACGGCTCTGCGACGGTATCACTGCCAGGAGGATGCGCATGGGGACCGAGACCTGTTAACCTGCACATCGAAGGGTTGAGAAAATTAGGAGCTGAGATTCAGCTGGAGGGCGGCTACATCATCGCGAAAGCGGGGCGGTTGAAAGGTGCGCGCATCGTGTTCGATGTCTCCAGTGTTGGCGCGACGGGCAACATTATGATGGCGGCCGTGCTTGCGAAAGGAACAACCGTTATCGACAACGCGGCGATGGAGCCGGAAATTGCAACACTCGGCGAATTTCTGGTCAAGATGGGGGCAAAGATTCATGGCATTGGGACCAACCATCTGGAGATCGAAGGCGTCGACGTGCTCCATCCGGCGGAGTTTACTACAATCCCCGACCGGATTGAAGCCGGTACATTCTTGGTGGCAGGGGCAATGGCAGGTACGAAGGGGTCAAAAGTTCGTGTAGAGAATTGCATCCCGGCTCATCTCACCGCCGTCACGACAAAACTCGAAGATGCCGGCGCGAAACTGACATATGGAAACAATTACATCGAGATTGAGCCGCCGGAAGCCATTAACCCGGTGAATGTCACCACCTCGGTGTATTCCGGTTTTCCCACCGACATGCAGGCACAGTGGATAGCATTCATGGCCCGCGCACGGGGAACCAGCATTATTACGGAAACAATTTATCCCGACCGGTTCACCCACGTCCCGGAATTGAATCGGTTAGGCGCAAACATCGTCGTCAAAGAAAATGTCGCAACGGTTGTCGGTGTACCAAAGTTGACGGGCGCGAAGGTTATGTCGACCGATTTGCGCGCGAGTGCTTCGCTCATTCTGGCTGGCCTGGTTGCCACGGGAACGACAGAAGTCTTGCGCGTGTACCACATTGACCGCGGCTATGAAGCCATCGAGAAAAAACTTGCCGCCCTCGGAGCTGATATTCAGCGCCTCAGCGGAGAAGAGTTCTAGAGGTTGTCCGTTCCTCAATGTTGTTCATTCATGTCCTTTTCCAACACTTCCCGAATTGCCCAACTGCCGAAGGCCCCTCTCGTCCTCCTGATTGTTGTTAGTCTTGCTTGCACCCGGATTCCTCTCTTCAATTATCTTGGCTATGAATTCTCTGCTCTCACGGCAGTCATCGCTAGCTTTCTTGCGGGATTAGCAACGCTCTCCCTCTGGAAGCAGTGGCAGCGTGCGTTGCCCGGTGCTGAAGAAGGAGAAATCAAGCCGAGCGCCGATGAATTGCTATTCGGGTTCCTCAAGCGTCTCAGCCTCTCTCTTGCCATTTTGTCTTTGGTGCCGGCCGTTATTCTTTCATTGAATGCCTTTGTGGTGAAGAATTGTTCGTTTTCTCATGGCGCAGCTCTGTACGGCTTATTAGTTCCGCCCAGTGTGGTGTTTGCCAGTTCCCTTGCTCTCGTTATCGCGGTATCCGGTAGCCGGTGGAAGAAAACCTGGTTCGTTCTTCTGTATCTTGTCCTCTTGCTGGATGTGGTGTCGACGACGCTCGCTCGGCCTCAGATTTTTGCCTTCAACCCCATCATCGGGTTTTTCCCGGGAATCACCTACGATGAAACGCTCCAGGTCGAAGGCAGGCTCCTCGTCTATCGCTGGGCAACGGTTTCTGCTTCGATTCTCTTGCTGATGATTGCCGTGGCGATTCATCGACGTCGAAATCGACGGAAGAGCTCTGACACGGGAAAGACATCGTCGCCCGTTAAAATGTTCTTCGTTGGTGAATGGATTGCGGGAACCTTGATGGTAGCCGTCGTTGTCGGGGTGTTCACGTTGAGCGAAGAACTTGGATTGTCTTCTTCGATTGCTTCTCTAGAGAAAGAGCTGGGAGGCAAGATAGAGACCCAGCATTTTGTGATGGTGTATCCTGCTCAAGCGGTTACGGAGCCGCAAGCGCGCCAGCTTGCACTGTTGCATGAGTTCTATTTTGCGAAGCTTGCACAGGAATTGCGCGTGGTATCCGTCCGGAAGATTCGCTCGTTTCTCTATGCTACGCCCGAGCAAAAAGGCCG
>DATLYT010000176.1:0-3726 GCA_035574455.1 Bacteroidota bacterium | reverse complement strand
CGAGAACCTCGGCAAGCCCGTTCTCGCTGCGGTGAATGGCTATGCGTTAGGCGGCGGTTGTGAGTTGGCGCTGGCGTGTCACATCCGTATTGCGTCGGAGAACGCGAAATTCGGTCAGCCGGAGGTCAATCTCGGCATCATCCCCGGTTATGGCGGCACACAGCGGTTGGCTCGACTCATCGGGAAAGGTCGGGCAATGGAGATGATCTTGACCGGCGACCAGATCGATGCGCACGAGGCGTTGCGTGTCGGACTCGTGAATAAGGTCGTGCCGTTGAGTGAGCTGATGAAAACAGCAGAGGCGATCGCGCAGAAGATTGTCTCGAAGGGGCAGGTCGCAATCCGTCTCGCCCTCAAAGCCGTGAACATGACGGATGAAACAAACCTGACGGACGGCCTCGCGCTCGAAGCAAGTCTCTTTGGCGTGTGCTGTGGGTCGGAGGATTTCAAGGAAGGGACGAAGGCGTTTTTGGAAAAGAGGAAGCCGGTGTTCAAGAATAGATAACGCAGATTAGACAGACTTCACAAGGATTTACACAGATTCCGGAATGAACGGTTCACAAGGAGGTTCCCATTAGCAAGCAACAGGAGAATAAGGTGACGGTAGACCCTTCGAAGTTGATGGAGAAGATTGTCTCGCTCGCAAAGAGGCGTGGGTTTGTCTACCAGTCGAGTGAAATCTACGGCGGGCTGAACGGTTGTTGGGATTTTGGGCCGATGGGTGTCGAGATGCTGAACAACCTCAAGCAGCAGTGGTGGAAGAATATGACCTTCCGCGAGAACGTCGAGGGTGTCGATGCGAGCATTCTGATGCACCCGCGTGTCTGGGAAGCATCGGGGCACGTCGAGAACTTCACCGACCCGATGGTGGATTGCAAACAGTGCAAGGCGAGATACAGACTGGACGTGCTATTCGATGAGCTTTCAGTGAAAAGGAAAAAAGAAGTGCTTCGCGAGTTGATGCCGGGAAAATTCGAGGGTCAGCAAAAAGACGAAGTTATCGTCGAGGAGTTCGCAAGGTTTGTAGAATCCGATGCACAAGCCGCGCAGGTGGCGAAACTTCTGCCCTGCCCCAACTGCGGTAACAAGGGCACATTCACCGACGCACGCAAGTTCAATCTGATGTTTAAAACCTTCGTCGGTCCGGTGGAGGATTCATCGGCCGTCGTCTATCTCCGTCCCGAAACAGCGCAGGGGATTTTCGTTAACTTTCTTAACGTGCAGAGTGCGGGGAGACTCAAGATTCCCTTCGGCATCGCGCAAATCGGCAAAGCCTTTCGCAACGAGATTAACACCAAGAATTTTCTGTTCCGCACGCGCGAGTTCGAGCAGATGGAGATGCAGTTTTTCGTCAAGCCCGGCACCGACGACCAGTGGTTCGAATACTGGCGCGCCGAACGGATGAAATGGTTTGTCGACCTCGGCATGACCAAAGAAAAACTCCAGTGGCATCAGCATCCGAAAGAAAAACTTGCACACTACGCCAAGGATGCGTACGACATCGAGTATCAATTCCCGTTCGGTTGGGGAGAGATCGAGGGCGTGCATAACAGGACGGACTACGACCTGTCGCGGCACGAGGAATACTCCGGTAAAAGCATGAAGTACTTTGACGACGAGACGAAGGAGAAGTACACGCCGTACGTCATCGAAACCTCCGCCGGCGCGACGCGCTCGTTCATGGCATTTCTCATCGATGCGTATCGAGAGGAAGAGGCTCCGACTGCCGAAGGAGGCACGGAAGTCCGCACCGTTCTCAAGCTTCATCCGAAACTCGCGCCGATCAAAGTTGCCATCTTCCCGCTGGTCAGTCGAGACGGGATGCCGGAAGTTGCGCGAAAGATCGAGCAAGACCTGCGCCCGCACTTTCGCGTCTTCTACGACGAAAGCGGTGCCGTCGGCCGTCGCTACCGCCGTCAGGATGAGATTGGCACGCCGTACTGCGTTACGGTCGATTCGCAAACCCTGCAAGACCAGACCGTGACGGTGCGTGACCGGGATTCGATGCAGCAGGAGCGTATCTCCATAGGAAAGCTGCGGGAGTATTTCCTTCATCGGTTGCTCTAAGGTTACGTCGCCACTTTCCGCCATGCTGAAGCGCCTGTCTGTCGTCATCCTTCTCTTGTTTAGCCCAAATCTCTTCAGCCAGTGGCTTCCCGATCCCCAAATCGATGCCAAGATCCAGCGCGGGATCGGCTTTATCTACAATCTGGAATTTGAGAATGCCGACCGCGAATTTGCCGAGGTGATCGCTCTTCGGCCTCAGCATCCCATCGGCCACTTTTTTCAGGCCATGACGGAGTGGTGGCGCATCCTCATCAACCTCGAAGATGAATCTCGTGACGAACGATTCTTTGAGATGCTCGAGAAGGTCATCGAGATGTGCGACAAGCGGCTGGAGAACAATCCGAATGATGTGACAGCGCTCTTTTTCAAGGGTGGAGCGATCGGTTTCCGAGGCCGTCTTCGCGCAAATCGAGGAAGCTGGCTTGCCGCTGCACGTGATGGTGTTGTCGCCCTCCCCATCGTTCGGAAGGCGTTCGAGCTCGACCCACACAATTACGACGTTTTGCTCGGCATCGGCATCTACAACTATTACGCCGATGTTGTGCCGCGGGAGTATCCGCTCATCAAACCGCTGATGATCTTTTTTCCCAGTGGCGACCGAAAGAAAGGTCTCGAGCAACTTGAACAGGCGGCACAGTTTGCCAAGTACGCGCACATCGAAGCGAGCTACTTTTTGATGCAGAATTATTTTTCGTACGAGCGAGATTATACGAAAGCGCTGCAACTGGCGAACCGGTTGAGCGGGATGTTCCCGCGCAATCCGATTTTTCTTCGATACAAGGGTCGTTGCTACATTCGTCAGGGGAATTGGGTTGAAGCCTATCGGGTGTTTTCTGAAGTCGACCGCCGGTGTCGGCAACGACAGGTGGGCTATGGTGATACCGACGCGCGAGAAGCGGCATACTACATCGGGCGATTTCTTTTTCTGGGAAATAACTACGCGGAGGCCCTTGAGCATTTTTATCGGTGTGATGAGCTCTCGCGAAAGTTGGATAAGGAGGGACCGTCGGGCTTTATGTCGATGACCAACCTGTACATCGGCATGATCTACGACTTGCAAAAGAAACGGCAATACGCCATTATGCAGTATCAAAAAGTGCTGCGGATGAAAGAGTACGAAAACTCGCATCAAGAAGCGCGACGTTACCTGCAACAACCGTATACGCGATGATTCCAACAATCCTCCTTTTTGGTGTAACCGCCGCTCTTGCTGAAATCCTTGGGGGGATTCTTGTGCTGTCGCGTCCAACCTGGCCTAAGAAAACGCAGGAGACCCTGCTCGCCTTGGGCGCAGGGTTCATCATCGCGCTGGTTTTCTTCAAACTGATCCCCGTAAGCATTGAGACGCTCGGGGAAGCGGCTGCTCTTTATCTCGTCATCGGCTTTTCGCTGATTCATTTCTTTGAGCACTCTCTCGTCCGGCATCTACATTTCGGCGAAGAGACGCACGCGCACGTAATGGTCTCGAAAGTCGCTAGCGTCTCGGCGTTCAGTGGACTCCTCATCCACGCCTTCTTTGACGGCTTCACGATTTCCGTCGGTATGCAGTTCGATTTTCTGCTTGGTCTGCTGGTGTTCTGTGGCGTCCTGCTTCATAAAGTGCCGGAAGGTTTGACCATCGGCTCCATCATGCTCGCAGGGGGATATTCTCGTAGGGCG
>DATLYT010000175.1:0-18322 GCA_035574455.1 Bacteroidota bacterium | reverse complement strand
CATCGATGAATCCGAAGCGCTACCCGCAATAGCAATTGGGTTCGATTCGCAGGGTCGGGATGCGTACTACGATCCGCCGGATCGGTATTCGATCAAATCACCCGGATTGTTCGCGGCGGCGAGCAAGAACTATTCGTTCATGGGCAACCTCAGCTTCCACGGCGGAGTCAATCTTTCGTTGGAACGCAATGACGGTGACAAAGACCTGAACTTGTATGCAGGTCTTGAAAAATCGGCGGGAAGAAATACCTCCCTGCTGCTTGAATACGACTTTGCTGCGAACGACAACCACGGGCAGGCAATTGGCAGAGGGCGAGGCTATCTTAATTTCGGACTGCGCATTTCCATCGGCAGCGGCTTGGTTTTGGGGATCAACCTCAAAGACTTATTTCAGAACCAGCGAGGGGTCACGTTTGCGAATCGCACCGTCCAGCTCGATTATACTGGTGTCTTTTAATCTGTCCTGAGGAAAGACCTCACCGACTATTGGGCTATACAGCCCTCATTCCGCCTCCTTCGGACAGCCTCTGGAATGAGCATTTTCCTGAAAAAATCCACCTCATTTCTGAACCCCTCTGGCATCGAAATTGTTTAAAATATTGAGTGCCCATTTGACGAGGTGCCCTATGAAAACTATGCACAGAATCTCCTTTCCTCTGATTCTCGTTCCAAGTTTGACCCTCTTGTTCTCGGGTTGCTACACGCAACTCGCAACGGTAAGAGATGACGTTGAGGAACGATATTCCTACCGAACCGATGAGCGGACGGTAGAGGAGGACGACACCACTCGTGCGCAACGGGATTACGCAAACAGCGATGATGATTGGTACCGCTCGCGCTACCGGCTCGGCTTCCGATACTACTATCCATCGTACTCTTCTTTCTACTTCTCGACATTCTACGACCCCTGGTATTACGATCCGTGGCTTTGCTACTATGACCCATGGATTTGCGGGACACCTTTTGTCGGGCGGCCGTACTGGTATAACTGGTACTGGGCTGGCTACTATGGCGGATATTATCCGGGATATTACGGCGGCTACTATCCGTACGGATACTACCGCTATCCGTACTACCCGGGTGTCATTGTAGTATCGGGAGGGACGACGCGTACGCGCGATTCAGGTTATCGCCGGTCCGGTGGGGCGACACGATCAGGGGACGGATACGGACGAATAGGGACGAGCGGCTCCAGTTACACGACTTCCCCTGCGAGCAGAACGTCGAGCAGCGGAAGCAGGGACGGTGGAGCGACGCGAAGCGTTGGATCGGGGATAGAATCTTCGCGAGGAAGCGGACGAGTGCGGGATGGTGGAGAAGCGGTAGGAACATCGCGCGGGACGTCCACAGGTGGAAGATCATATTCTCCGCCAAGCCGATCGGGTGGGGGTTCATCGGGTTCCGCGCCGAGCAGTAGAGGAAGTAGCAGTGGCGGAAGTTCGCGCGGATCGGGCTCAACCAGAGGACGGTATGACTCGATGCCATCATCGGATTATTCTCGGGATTATTCTCGGCCGTCAACACCAACGCCATCGTACAGTCCTCCAACATACAGCCCGCCGGCTATGAGTTTTCCCTCTGCCGCGCCATCGACTTCAACTTCAAGCGGCGGTGGTGAGAGCAATCGTGGGAGCGGAGCAACGCGGTCACGCGACTAAGAGCAGAAAAAGTGAGGTTTGCAAAGCACTATGAAAAAAGTTTTTTCAGTATGTTTAAGCCTTGTGGTCTTCGCCACAGTTACGCAAGCGCAGTTTGCTGAAGATGTCCTTCGCTTTTCACAATTCAACATGGGGATTGGAGCGCGGGCGCTCGGCATGGGCAATGTGGGCGTCGGGTTTGCGGATGATTACTCAGCGCTGTTTCGGAATCCGGCAGGTCTTGCAACGTTACGCGATTATGAGTTTTCCGTCGGTCTGTCGCAGTCCGGTTACAAAAACGATGTTTCGTTCCTCGGCTCTACCAATCAATCAAGCCTTAGCGCGCTCAATCTGAATAACCTCGGCATCGTCTATCCCATTCCGACGGTGCGGGGAAGCTTGACGTTTGCGTTCGGCTTTGGCCGAGTCGCAAATTACTCAACCACTGCCACGTTCGATGGGTTCAATCCTCGCAGTTCGATCATTGAGGCGCTTACGCCAAACGTCAACGTGCGGAATATGTCCGCTTCAGAACGTCAGCGCCTACTGGAAAAGAACATTCCCTTCCAAATTTTCCTTGCAGACACGGTGGGTGGCGTTCTCTTCCCGGTCGTGTACGATAGCGTTCAGCAGCGGGGCACCGTAGAAGAAGGCGGTGGGATGAATAACTGGTCGCTGGGTGGAGCGATCGATATTGCAAAGAATCTCTCTGTTGGCGCGAGCGTCAATATTCTGTCCGGTTCGTATCGGTATGAGCGAGACTATAGCGAAGTCGATGTGCGAAATGTGTACAACTACCAGAACCGGTACGACGCGTTCCATCGATTCAGCTATCTCAGCACGGTGAACAGCGACATTACCGGTCTGAACGCCCTATTCGGCATTTTCTACCGAAGGCCGGGTCTGTTCAAGATCGGTGCTACCGTGCGAACCCCGACGGTCTATGAGATCGAGGAAACATTCAGCGATCGTGGCGAGAGTGAATTTGACCCGAATACGCGCGGCGTTGTTGATGTCTTCGACAAATCCACGGAAGGCAGCACGAAGTATGAAATCCGAACGCCGCCGGTGGTGAGTGTCGGAGCATCGGTGCAGATTGGCGACTGGCTCGTGCTCGCTGGAGACGCGGAATATACCGATTGGACGCAGATGCAATTCACGACGAACAACGCCGACCTCGAAGCGGAGAACCGATTGATCAAGAGAATCTTCGAGCCGACAACAAATCTGCGTGGAGGCGCAGAGGTAACACTCTGGAATCTCGGCGTACAACTGAGAGGGGGAGTTGGCTTGAATCCCTCGCCGTACAAGGACGACCCGCCGGAGTTCGACCAGCTCTATTATACAGGCGGCATCGGAATCACATTGGAAGAAAACGTGTATCTCAACGGCGCATTTACGTACGGTACGTGGACGACCATTCGGGATAACTATTACGTTCAGGGACTCACGAATCCATCACGCACAAAGGAAGCAGTCAAATCGAGCAACCTGACCGTTACGCTTTCGTACCGTTTCTGAGATGTGATGAACGATAATTTCAGAGAGAAGATCCCACGCTAACCAACCCGTGGAGGTTCTGATGCGTACTCTCCTCTTCTGCTGTGTAGTGATTTCTTCCGTCTCGCTCGCGCAGGTTCCAACCTGTCTCAACGTCACCCCAAAAATCCAAAACATCTCTCGAGTACCTCCTAATCAAGCCAACACGCTTCAGGCGTTGCGTCTGGCCAAACGATCTCCGTATGAGCCGGCATTCAGCGTCAGCAATCTGGTGTTAGGCGGTGAAGGGACTACGGTGCCGGGCTTTGGAGTGAGCTACGTCCCGCGCGAGAATGCGGCCGGCAAGTTTGTCGTCAGCGGAGGGTTTGTCTGGAGATTGAGTAACGGCACGAACGGGATCAACCCGCGTTTTCCATTGGTGCGTCAATCTTCGGTGTACTCGGAAGTAGGATACACGGCAAGTACTGCGCCGGGTCTTGGCGTTGGTTATCTTGGCGCCGAGTATCGGTACTATCTTTTGAGAGGGGAGATTCAACCCTATGTCGGTATCGGTGCACGTGCGTTGGGCGGTATCTACAGTAGCCGGTGGGGGATGGCGCTGGCTCCGCACGGACTAGCTGGCCTCAATCTGCAAATTTCGCACGTCTTCAATGGATTTGTGGAACTGCAACATGCTCCGGGTATCGGATTGACGTTCGGCGGACTCGATTCTTTCCGGGGATTAACAACGATTGCCTTTGGGTTTTCCTTTGTGCCACAATTTGCACGGTGGTAACCTCTCTCCAAGTGATGTGAGGGCATTAGGGCACTTGTGATGGAGGTAAAAACGATTTGACTTGTTGACGGCTCGGACGTACATTCCGAAAAGTCGACAGTTATGGTCTCCACACGATTGATTCCACTTCTGTTCTTATTGCTCCTCTTGCCAGAAATCGCGGCCAAGGCACAAGAGCGTACCATCATCGGCGGAACAGTGATGGATGCCGAGACGCTGAAGCCGATTCCTGACGTTTACGTTATTCTCAACAACGACCGCGCCATTGCCGCAACCGATAGCGGTGGGTATTTTGAGATTCGTCTTCCCGAGGACACCTATCTGCTGGAGTTCCGCCACGTTGCGTATCGCTCGAAGTTTTACCCGATTCGAGTGCTGCGGCGACAGGGTCAAATGCTCTTGGTCGAATTGCAACCGCGCGTTATTCAATTGCCGGAGGTTGCCATTACCGAGCAGCTCGACCGCATCCAATCCTTGGACGAACGCAATACCTACGCGGTCATTAAGTCCGACCAGATCGAAACAAGCCGCGCGGCGAATTTCCAGGAGATGCTGGTGCGTCTCGCTCCGGCCGCTGGAATGCTGTATTCGACGCCGGGTATTCTCTCCAACCAACTCCCGCCCGTTTTGTACATCAACGGTATCCGCACCGAATCATGGGTGGCGGGCCTACTCGACATCCGCACCATCGATCGTGTTCTGATCTGGCGCACTGCCGAATCTCCCATCACCTATCGCCCAGAACTTTCGCGTTACCTGATTGATATCCGCACGAAGCACAAATAGATTGCTTCACCACTCAACTTTCTTTACATTCTCACCGTCCTGATCTCGTCCTGTTGTGCGGACGAGATGCTTTCTGCACTTCTATGCGACTCTCCTCTAAAATACTTCTCGGTGTCATCATTACGGTCGCGATCGTTGCGCTTGCCGGTGTAATTCTGGCGTATTTCTTGATCACAAAGTCCTTCCCCCAAACCGACGGAGCTGTTTCGGTCGCCGGCATTAGCGGTGAAGTGCACCTGTATCGGGATGAGTACGGTGTGCCCCACATCGTTGCAGCGTCGGAAGAGGATGCCTATTTCGCCGTGGGGTTCGTGCATGCGCAAGACCGACTCTGGCAGATGGAACTGATTCGTCGCGCGGGGATGGGACGCTTGGCGGAAGTTCTCGGGGAGCCGGCGCTGAAAATCGACAGGATGTTTCGCACGCTCGGCCTGTGGAAACACGCACACACGCTCTCTGCACAACTGGATGCCCAGAGCCGGAAGTTACTGGAACGCTATGCAGCCGGAGTGAACACCGTTATCGAATCTCACAAAGGAAAGTACCCGATTGAGTTCGACGTGCTGAATATCGCGCCCGAGCCGTGGCAGGTGGAGCATACGATTTTGATTTCGCGGCTCATGGGCTGGGAACTGAACCATGCCCGGTGGGTGGATGTACTGCTGGCTGAGCTTGTTGAACGGTTTGGCGAAGCGAAGGCGGCGGAGATTTTTCCTTACTGGGATGAAGACGCACCCCTGATCATCCCTGATAGGTTGCGTGGAAGGAAAATTGCTGCTGCACTTGAGCCATTGCTTGAAGCCGATGCGGCGTATCGCTCTCTTCTGGGGGCGCCCGCTTTTTCCGGCGGCAGTAACGCATGGGTTGTCTCTGGCTCAAAATCGGTCACAGGCAAGCCGATGCTCGCCAACGATCCCCATCTAATTCTGACCTCTCCTGCGCGCTGGTATGAACTACATGTTCTCGCGCCCGGGCTCGATGTCGCTGGCGCTTCTCTTGCCGGCGTTCCTTTCGTTGTCATCGGCCGCAATCGGAATATCGCATGGGGAGTCACGAATGCTATGGTAGATGATGAGGACTTCTATGTTGAGGAAGTTGATTCCCTCGAGCATCCGACCCGCTACCGATTCAACAACGGCTGGCGGCCGATCAGTCGTGAGGTCGATACGATTCTTGTGAAGGGTGGCGACCCGATATTTCTCACGGTGTACCGCACGCACCGCGGTCCCATCGTCAATCGGTTTGAGCCAACGGCGCAGTTTGCCACGAGCCTCATCTCGATGCGCTGGACAGGCCACGAGGTCTCCAACGAGGCAAAAGCATTCTACCTCATCAACAAGGCGAGGAACTGGAAAGAGTTTCGGGATGCCCTGCGTCATTTCGCCTTGCCCGCTCAGAATTTTGTGTATGCCGACGTCGAAGGTAACATTGGCTATCGAACGGGTGGACTGCTGCCGTTGAGAAGAACTAAAGGACCGACACTGCCCTATCCGGGCTCGACGGATGAGTTCGACTGGAAGGGCTTCGTTCCGTTTGAACACATGCCCGAGTTGGTGAATCCGCCCGAAGGTTTCATCGCAACTGCCAATAACAAGATCATCTCTGACGCATATCCCTACCATATCTCGCACCACTGGGAGCCGCCGTGGCGAGCTGAGCGAATCAATGAATTGCTACGGGGACAAGAAAAATTCTCTGTCGAAGATTTCCAGCGGATGCAAGCTGATGTCGAGTCGCCGCACGCGAAGGAAATTGTGCCTCTAATTCTTCAGGCGTATGAAAAGGAGGATTCCGTAAACGCCGGAACCGCAGAAGCGCTGACGTACTTGCGGAATTGGGACTATCGAATGAAACAAGAAGACGTTGCGACATCGGTGTTCCAATCGTTCTTTCTCAACGTCGTTCGCAACACGTTCCGCGACGAGATGGGCGAGCGACTGGCGGCTCTCTACGATACGCTTGCGAGCATTCCCATGACCGTTACGACACGTTTGTTGAAGGAGGGAACATCATCCTGGTTTGATAACATCAACACTCCTCAGCATGAAACACGGGATGATATCATCCGCCAGAGTTTTGAGGGGGCATTGAGTGATCTGAAGGCACTGCTTGGCGGTGAGCTTAAGGAATGGCGCTGGGGGAGACTGCATAAGGTCGAGTTTGGCCATGTGTTTGGCGATGTGGCGGTGTTGAGGTCGATTTTCAATGTTGGGCCATTCCAGACTCCCGGCTCGCACTCGACGGTTTGGAAAGGGGATTTTCGACTGGCGAAGCCGTTCGTCAACCATGTCGGACCCTCGACGCGGCAGATTTTTGACCTTGCCGATCCCAACAACACTCGCGCTGTGACGCCGCCGGGACAATCCGGTCAGGTGTACCATCGACATTACAAAGATCAAATCACGCTCTGGCTCGAAGGCGCGTACCGCACCATGCCGATGGATCGAGAACATTTCGAGCGAACGGCCAAATATCATTTGGTACTCCAACCCCCACGATGAAATTCTCTGACAAACTTCTTACCGCGTTGCAACATGCACGGTCGGTCTGTGTGTTGACGGGCGCGGGCGTTTCGGCGGAAAGCGGTGTACCGACGTTTCGCGGCGAGGATGGATTGTGGAAGAAATTCAAGCCGGAGGAGTTAGCGAACTTCGACGCCTTCATCAGCAATCCGGAGCTTGTATGGGAGTGGTACACGTACCGCAAGCAGGTGATGAGGAACGTGCAACCCAATCCTGCCCACCTGGCGTTGGTGGAGATGGAGCAGATCGTTCCCGATTTTACACTGGTGACGCAGAACGTGGACAACCTTCACCGGCGGGCAGGCAGTAAGAATGTTCTCGAGCTGCATGGCAACATCGAGCGCAGTTATTGTATCGATTGCCGCACGTTTGCCGCGGATGTGGAATTGACGGCCGACCGGAAAGCCCCTCGCTGTGAGAAATGCGGCGGTCTGATTCGCCCCGACGTCGTCTGGTTTGGAGAGCTGCTGCCTGTGGAGATTTTTCAAAAAGCTTCTGCCGCGGCGGAACGATGCGAGCTTTTTCTCAGCGTTGGGACCTCTGCCGTTGTCTATCCCGCTGCGTCGCTGCCACAGGTAGCCC
This sequence comes from Bacteroidota bacterium, assembly GCA_035574455.1. GTDB lineage: Bacteria > Bacteroidota > Ignavibacteria > UBA10030 > UBA10030 > DATLYT01. Next base: position 10,520 of record DATLYT010000175.1, on the reverse strand, counting down.
GTACCCGAGGCGCTTACGTTGTCGAGATCAATGCGGAACCGACGGAGATTTCGCATCGCGTTCATGAATCGTTGATTGGCAAAGCGGGGGACATTCTTCCCGCGCTCGTTAAAGAACTTGCCCGACTCCGCCGTTCGAGCGGGCTTCATCACGTAAAGGACCACACGCCATGACACTCTCGGATTATGCACGGACGAAAATTGTTGCTACGATCGGGCCCGCCTCGCAATCGGTGGATACCCTGGTCAAAATGATTGAGGCAGGCATGGATGTGGTACGGCTGAATTTCTCCCACGGCTCTCACGAGATGCACAAGCTCGTGCTCGAGAATGTGCGTGAGGCCTGTCGGCGCACGGGCGAACCGATCTCGATCCTTCAAGACTTGAGCGGGCCGAAAATCCGAACGGGCTTGCTGGAAGAACCGACCGTGATTCTCAAAACCGGCGAGCAGGTGACGTTCACGATCGACGATATTCGCGGAACCGAGAAGCTCGTTTCGACAACCTACAAGCGCCTACCGCAAGATGTGCGCATCGGCGACACGATTCTACTCGACGACGGTAAAATCAAACTACGGGTTGCTTCCAAGACAGAGAAGGAGGTGACGTGCGATATCATCAACGGAGGCATTTTGGCGGAGAAGAAAGGAATGAACCTCCCGGGCGTGAAAGTGAGCGTGGCGTCGTTTACCGAGAAAGATGTCGAAGACCTGAAGTTTGGTTTGGCGAACGACATCGATTACGTGGCGCTGTCGTTCGTGCGGACGGCGGACGACATACGCCAACTACGGGAGGTCATTATCAAAGAAGTGCAGAAAGGCAAGAGGGTTCCGATTGTGGCGAAGATCGAGAAGCCGGAGGCGGTCGATAATATTGATTCCATTATTGCGGAAACCGATGCGTTGATGGTGGCTCGCGGCGACCTCGGTGTTGAACTTGCTCCGGAAGATGTGCCACTCGTGCAAAAAATGATCGTCCGCAAGTGCAACAAGGTTGGCGTCCCAGTCATCGTCGCAACGCAAATGCTGGAGTCGATGATCAGCAATCCCCGCCCGACACGCGCGGAGGCGAACGACGTTGCCAATGCTGTACTGGACGGCGCCGATGCAGTGATGCTCAGCGGCGAAACATCCGTCGGTGTTTTTCCGGTGGAGGCCGTTCAGACGATGGACCGGATTATCCGCAAAGCCGAAGAGCAGCATCGAGACCATCTGGACATCGCAAGGCGGCCGAGCAATCCCGAGCACATTTCGTTTGATGCCATCGGTCGGGCAGCGTGTGTGATTGCCGAGCAGGTCAACGCGAAGGCCATTGTGACGGTAACGCATTCCGGTTTTAGTGCAATGAATACCGCAAAGTTTCGTCCAAAGGCGCGTATCATCGCTGTGACCGCCCGTGAAAAAATCTTACGCCGGCTTAACCTCGTATGGGGTGTTCATGGCATTATCGTGCCGGATGTTGAGGCGGAGGATACGGATAAAGCACTCAAGCGGATTAACGAAGAATTGCTGAACGCCGGGATTGTGCAGAGAGGAGACTATGTGGTCACAACGGTGGGTATTCCGCTCTTCGCGCGTGGTTCGACAAATACGATTAAAGTGGAAAAGGTGGAATAATTGATAGTGGAAAGGAGACAGTAAAATGTATTGAAAGAGAATCTGTTCAGAAACCCTGTTGCAAAGCGCGAGGCTCTTTCAACTCGAAACGAAAAACTGGGAACTCGATCCCACGTCTCTATCTCACATCTGCTCCTACTCTTTCTTCGCTCCTTGTTCAATCCAATCGTAGATGACCTGAATCTCTTCTTCGGAGAGTTTCTTCTTGTTGCGCGCCATTTGCTTTCCGAACGGCGGGTTGGGCAGCAACTTCAGGTACAGATAGCTTTCCTTCGGCTTTCCCGGGACGACCGTGTTACCGTGCTCGCCGCCCTTCATCAGCGTCTCGTAATTGTCTAATGCCAGGCCGCTTGGGTTTTCATTCTCCGCGAGATGGCACGGCAGACAATTGCTCCGGATGATCGGAAAGACCTCCTTTTCGAAGGAAATTTTTTTCTTCTTTACGTCCGATTGACTGTGCATGATGGCGGGAAAAAGTAACAAGGTCATTCCTAACAACATCAAACGTTCTCGGTTCATACATTCCCTCTCTCCGTGAAGATGATGGCTAATTATTTTTCGCTCCCTGTGCAATCCACTCTCGCACCAAGTCTATGGTAGCCTGGGGGAGGCGTGGACTACCTTGCGGCATACGCGAGTTCGGCCCGCATTCTGTATCGGGCGTATTGGCGGAGATGCGAATGTAGAGCACGCTCTCACTCGGATTCCCCGGCAGCACGCGCTTTTTCGTTGTACATCCCGCCTGGGCATTGACATTGACGAGGTTGTTGTAACTCTGTCCCGCTGTTAGAGACAATCCGCCGCTTCCTCCGTGGCAACTTACACAGCCGTTGCCGTTGAAGATCGGCTGAATCTGCTGTGAAAAAGAGACTTCGGCAGATGGCGGTCCGTTCGTTCCCGTCGGCGCTGTACCGGCATCCTTACAGGAAAGATTCGCAACGACAAGAACAACGAACGCAGTAATCTGAAGTTTGAGAGTTCGTCCCATGCGATTTCCGTTTCGAGTTAGAGATAGAAGTGGAACAGGACGTGGATGTCTGTGGTCTTCACCTTTAAGACCGTGTCGTCGGTGTACCGGTACAGAGGACGTACCTCGACTCCACTCACAGGGAAGAACTCAAAGCCCGCAGAATATCGTGTGGCCGTGCCGGATTGTACGTCGGCATCCGGGTCGAAGAAATCATACATCAACTTCAAGTCGAAGCCCGAGCTGAGGAGGTAACTCGCTTCCACCATCATCGCGCGTTGGGTCAGTTGAAGTCTGTTACTGTTTCGCTCATTCCGGTCGCCGTTGATACTCATGAGCGGCGAATTGCCTTCGATCTGTCCCACTTCGCTCACAATCGTGAAACGCTCGCCCAAGGAGACCGCCCCGAAGCCGCTGTACATCGTCAGCTTTCCGCCGCCGGCATTGTCACGGTATGCCGATGCGCCGAGATAGATATTCACCGGACCGGCTTTGAATTTGGCGTCCGCACGGCCGTAGAGTGCTTTCGGGACACTGCTTGCTCGGTCGCCCGACACGCCATTCGTCACCGCGCCGACGATGCTGATTGGGTCTGGAGCGATGGAAAGTTCAAAACCCGTCTGCTGTCCCGAGTTGTTCCTGAACGGTGTTGCTTCGCGCACGTAGGAGGTGTGGTCATCCAATCGCAGGCTGTACGATGGGGTGAATCGCCCGACTTTGACGTAGCCGTTTGCAGGCATCACCTTCGCGAGTCCAAACACCTCGTATCGCTGAAACGGTCCAAAGGCGGGGTTGACGAAGAGATTCACTTTTTTGGATAGCGCAAAGTTGAAGTAGAGATCCGCCTGCATCGGGAAAAAAGAGCTGCGTTCTGGTGAGTTGTCTTTTTTCTGGTAGAAGTAGAGCAGTCGAACATCGGCGCCGTAGGAAAGGAAGTCCGTCAGGTTGGTGTTGAACTCTTCGAGTGCAAACTGCTCTTGCCAGGATGCGACCGGCACGTCGTCGCGGCCGTACGACACGCCGAACGGAGAGCGCATGCCGCCACCGGTGGGATTCACGTGGCAATTGCGGCACGCGAAGTTGGTGCGGCTGGCAAAACGGGGGAGAGCAACAAGTGTGAGAGCATAGAGACAGGTGACGATGACGACGAACAGGAGACGTTGCTGCATAGACCCTCGCAGATGATGAACGAAACGTGAACGACGTAAAATAGAGAACAGCACTCTGAGATTCAACGGAATTCAGAACTTGATTCTTGTCAATTCTCCTTCTACATTGCCGCTGTTTTTGTTGCTATCAATGTAGTTTTTAACGCACTCCCCAGAACATGAGTTCCCGATGATGAGCTACTTCACTTATCTTACTCACCTCGAATGCAGTGTCTGTGGCGACCGACACTCGCCGCATGAGGTGCAAACCGTTTGCCGTTCCTGTGGAAAATCTCTCCTCGCACGGTACGACCTGCAACGTGCGAAGCAGCTTAACCGCGAATCCCTTCGTTTGCGACCGCCGTCTCTGTGGCGTTACAGAGAGCTTCTCCCTGTCGAACGCGAAGAGCATATCGTTTCGTTCGGTGAGGGCATGACCCCCGTTGTACCACTACGACGTATTGGCGGTCAGCTTGGATTGAGCCGTCTCTGGATGAAAGACGAAGGCCAGCTACCGACTGGCTCCTTTAAGGCGCGTGGATTGGGGATGGCGATCTCGAAGGCGAGGGAATTGGGCGTGAAGAAAATTTGCATTCCGTCTGCGGGGAATGCCGCTGGAGCGTCGGCAGCGTATGCGGCACGGGCGGGGATGGAGTGCTTCATTTTTCTTCCCGAAGACACGCCGGAGATCAACATCAAAGAATGTCTTGCCTGCGGCGCGCATGTGGAGCTGGTAAAAGGAAACATCAGCGATGCGGCGAAGGCAATGAATCAGAAGAAGCAGCCGGATTGGTTTGATGTCTCGACTCTGAAAGAGCCGTACCGACTTGAAGGCAAGAAAACGATGGGCTACGAGTTAGCCGAGCAGTTCGGGTGGGAATTGCCGGATGTCATTCTCTATCCGACCGGCGGCGGGACAGGATTGATCGGCATGTGGAAGGCGTTTGAGGAGATGGAGCAGTTGGGATGGATTGGCTCCAAGCGGCCGAAAATGGTCTCTGTGCAAACCTCTGGCTGCGCGCCAATCGTGAAGGCATTCACCGAAAAGAAAAAGGAATCCGAGTTCTGGCAAAACGCACAGACGATCGCCTCAGGTTTGCGCGTGCCGAAAGCGTTTGCCGACCATCTAATCCTCAAAGCCATTTACGAGAGCAGCGGGTATGCGGTGGCAGTGAGCGATGAGGAGATCGTTGCAGCCGTGCGTGGGATTGCCTCACAGGAGGGGTTGTTTATTTGTCCCGAGGGCGCCGCGACGTTGGTGGCGTTAAAGAAGTTGCTACAGGAGAGAAGGGTCGCAGGAGATGATTCTATTCTGCTTTTCAATACGGGAGCAGGAATAAAATATCCGGAGGTAGTGAAAGGAAGTAATGATTGAATCAATGAACCGATGAATCAAGGGAGTCAACATGAAAGTCCTTATCATAGCGTTTCTCACCTGGTCATTCTCGTTTGCCATTGCTCAACAACCTCCACTAAAAAATCCCACCGTCGAAACAATCGTCCAGGAGATTTCGACGGAGAATCTGAAAGCGATCGTTGAAAAGCTCGTCAGCTTTGGCACGCGGCATACGCTCTCGGACACCGTCAGCCCCACGCGAGGCATCGGTGCGGCACGGCGGTGGATAAAATCGGAGTTCGAGAAGTACGCGCAGGCGAGCAGAGGAAGGATGACTGTGGAGTTTCACGAAACCATTGTGCAGCCGTCGGCAAGGGTGCCAAATCCAAGTAAAATCGTGAACGTCGTCGCCACACTTGAGCCTCGCCGTACGCAGAACCCCATGCCGAAGCGAATCCTCATCGTCGGCGGGCACTTTGATTCTCGCGCCAGCGATCCGTTGGATGCCGTGAGCGATGCGCCCGGGGCCAATGACGACGCCAGCGGCACGGCTCTGACAATGGAGCTTGCCCGTGTGATGAGCAAATACGAGTTCGATGCAACCGTAGTCTTCATCGCGTTTGTGGGAGAGGAGCAGGGTCTTCTTGGTGCAACTGCATGGGCGGAGATGGCAAAACAGAACGGATGGAACATCGAAGCCGTGTTCAACAATGATATCGTTGGCAGCAGCGTTGGCGGCGATGGCACGAAAGAAAATCGGTATGTGAGGCTCTTCTCCGAGGCTTTCAGTCCGGCGGATACCGGCTCCGTCTATCGCCAACGGATTGCCTTGGGCTACGAGAATGACGGCGGATCACGGTCGCTCGCGCGCTACATCAAGGAAATCGCCGAGCGGTATCAACCGAACTTTGGCGTCAAGATGGTCTATCGCCTCGACCGGTTCTCGCGCGGGGGAGACCATCGGCCGTTTCATGAACGGGGGTATCGTGCCGTACGTTTCAGCGTTGCGACGGAGAACTATGATTGGCAGCATCAGAATGTGCGGGTCGAAGGCGGCAAGGAGTACGGCGATCTGGTGAAGTTTATGGATTTCGAGTACCTCACTAATGTCACTCGTGCAAATGCTGCCGCGTTGGCGACACTTGCAGGAGCTCCGGCGCCGCCAAAAAATGCCCAGATTGTGAGTGCGCTCGGCTACGACACCGTCCTCCGTTGGGACAAGAATACAGAGACGGACCTCGCCGGCTACTATGTGCGGTATCGCGAAACGACATCGCCCGTCTGGCAGCATCAGGTTTTTACTGCGGACACGACGATCAGTCTGAAGCCATCGAAAGATGAGTATCTCTTCGGTGTGCAGGCGGTAGACAAAGACGGAAATGTGAGTCTGGTGACGATGCCGAGGTCGGTCGGGAGGTAAACCCAGTTCGCAGGTTGATTTTAGGAGAACGATTCAGTACACTATTAAACAAAGGTTGCGCAATGACGACAATTACTATCCCAAGGTCATCAGCGAAAAAGAAAAAACTTATCGCAGTGCCTCGCGAAGAGTACGAGGCTTACATCTCTTGGCTTAAACGTATCAAATCCACCCGAGTATTTGATCCAACCGTTTCGCAGAAAAGAGCTCTTCGCAAAGCAAGAAGAAACCTTGCAAAGGGAAAAACGCTCACTCTAGCAGATTTGGAACGTGAGTTGGACACTTCTCGTTGACCCTGCCGTTTTCAAATTCCTTAAACGAATACCTTCAACGAGACGCGGCGCGGGTTGTTTCCGTGCTCGAAGGTATGGGAGTAAACCCTTATGCGGGAGATATCGAGAAGATGAAGGGCGAACAGGACGTTTGGCGTCGACGAGTTGGTGCATATCGGATCTTCTACGAGGTACTCACGTCTCGGCGAGTTGTACATGTCTACCGAATTGAACGAAGAACAAGTACGACGTATTAGGGGGTGGCCTCTGGTTTGGGTGAAGCACCGCGGCAACCCCACATGTTTTATACCATCGCCTTTGCGTAGTATTGAAACCGCAGTAACTCTCCCAACGTCTTGATCGCGTAGCGCTTTTCAAGGTATGAGAGGTACTTGATCAGCAGCATTGCCGTAGCGTAGGCGTCGCCGGAAGCTCGGTGTCGGGCCGGGATGTCGATGTCCATGAACTTCGCCACGGGGCCAAGCGACTTACTGGGCAAGTGTGGTAGGATTTTCCGTGAGAGACGCGCCGTGCAGAGTTGTGGGTTCAGCAGCTCGATCCCGCGCTCACGGAATGCCGTGTGGTAGACGAATCCCCAATCGAACGGTGCATTGTGAGCCGTAAACACGCCGTTGTGTAAGAACTCGGCAATCCGGGGCACGATTTCACGTGCGGGCGGCGCATCCTGAACCATCAGGTTGTCTATGCCGGTGAGTTCGGTAATGTAGGATGGGATGGGAATAAGGGGATTGATCAGCGTGGTAAATTCATCAACGAGAGTACCGTTGCGGACTTTCATCATCGAGATTTCCGTGAGCCGGTCTTCGGTGGGACTCAACCCCGTCGTCTCGACATCGACAACGACGAAATCGGTCTCGAAAATCAGTTGACCTTCATGCATAGTGCTCCTGCGTGATCGTTTTCCCTATCGTTTGCCATTGAGGAATTCTTCAGCGATGCAAACATCATCCATACTTCCGACGAAGAGCGGTGTATGCTGATGGAGTGATGTCGGTTGTATGTCGAGGATTCTTGATTTGCCATTGCTTGCCCGTCCACCCGCTTGTTCGATGATAAACGACATGGGGTTCGCTTCGTACATCAGGCGGAGCTTCCCATCCGGATTTTTCTTGTCGCCCGGATACATGAAAATTCCACCGTAAAGCAGTGTGCGATGGATGTCTGCCACCATCGAGCCGATGTAGCGCAAGGAATATGGCCGGCTGGTCGCTTTGTCTTCTTCGTGGAGATAATGGATGTATTTCTTCATCCCTTCTTCCCACTTCGAATAATTTCCCACATTCACACTGTAGATTTTCCCCTTCTTGGGGATACGGATGTTCTCGTGGGAAAGCAAAAACTCCCCAATGCCGGGGTCGAGCGTGAAGCCGTGTACCCCATCGCCGGTTGTGTAGACGAGCATCGTGGATGAGCCGTAGATGACGTAGCCCGCAGCGACCTGTTTATAGCCAGGCTGAAGGCAATCCTGCAACGTCCCCTTGCCGCTTGGTGTCACGCGGCGGTAAATAGAAAAAATCGTTCCGATATTCACGTTGGCGTCGATATTCGAGGATCCGTCAAGCGGATCGTAGAGGAGAACGTATTTGCCGGTAGGATACTGGTCGGGAATCTGCAGCACATCTTCGTTCTCCTCCGAAGCCATCACGCAAAGATGACCGCCGTGGTCCATGGCTTTGTAGATCGTTTCGTCCGCGAAGACGTCGAGCTTTTTCACTTCATCGCCTGAAATATTCTCTCTACCGACGTTCCCCAGAATGTCCACCAAGCCTGCTTTACTTACCTCGCGCCAAATGACTTTGACGGCGAGCGTCAGGTCTCTGAGAAGACCCGAGAAATCGCCGGTCGCACCTGGATGGGCGCGTTCTCCCTCAATGATGTGGCGTTCGATCGTTATGACTTTTTGTGATGGAGGCATATCAACAATACTGTGTTGTGCAGAATGTAGGGAGCGAAGTTCTGAGTTGCAAGAGAAAACCAGCGACGACAAGCGGGCGGAAAATCCTACACCTTCACCTCTTGCTCCTTGTACTGGAGTTGGTAGAGACGTTTGTAGATGCCGTTCAGCGCCAGCAGCTCTTGGTGCGTTCCCATCTCGCGAATTTCGCCCTTGTGCAACACGATGATCTTATCTGCGTTCTGGATGGTGGAAAGGCGGTGGGCGATGACGATGGACGTCCGGCCGTGCAGCAGCTTTTTGATGGCGGACTGGATCAGCTTTTCGGTCTCGGTATCGACGCTCGAAGTCGCTTCGTCAAGCACCAGGATTCTCGGGTGATACGCCAGTGCGCGTGCAAAGGAAAGAAGTTGCTTCTGCCCAACCGACAATGTGGCACCGCGCTCTTTTACCTCGGCATCGTACTTACCCGGTAATTGCTCGATGAAGCGGTGAGCACCAACGACACGCGCTGCAGCTTGAATGCGGTCTTCTGAGATTGTTTCATTGCCGAGGTTGATATTGGTTTTGATATCGCCCGAAAACAGGAATACGTCCTGAAGAACGACAGCGATATGTTTCCGCAGGTCTTCGGAACGAACGTTCTTGATGTTCACCCCGTCGATCAGAATCTCGCCGCGCTGGACTTCATAAAAACGGCAGAGCAGGTTGATAATCGATGTTTTGCCAGCTCCCGTGTGTCCAACAATCGCCACAGCCTCGCCCGGTTTGATATGGAACGAAACGCCCTTGAGCACCAACTCCGGTGAGGTTGTGCCGTCGGAAGGGGCGTTGTAGGCGAACCAGACGTCGCGAAATTCGATTTCTCCTCGCACATGATCCAACGGCACGGGATTCGATGGCTCGGGAATGATCGTCCGGTCGTCCAACAGTTGGAACACACGTTCCGAGGAGGCCATCGCCGTCTGCAGGATGTTGTATTTTTCAGACAGGTCACGAATCGGCCGCCAGAACATTTCGTTGAATTGCAAGAACGCCATCACCGTGCCTAAGGTGACCACTCCTTCCAAGACTTGTGCCCCTGCATACCAGATAATGAGGCCGATCGCAAGCGCACCGATCAACTCGACTCCGGGATAGAAGAAGGCATAGTAGAGAATCGACCGGATGTTCGCGTCCCGATGTGCAGCGTTGATGGTGGAGAATTTTTCAAATGATTTCTTTTCTCGATTGAAAAGCTGGTCCACCAGCATGCCGGTGATGTGCTCCTGCATAAAGGAGTTGATACGAGCGATCTGGATACGCACGTCGCGGTAAGCTTCTCGCGCCTTTTTGCGGAAGAGAAACGTGCCGTAGAACAGCAGCGGCAACACGCTCAGCGACACCAGCGCCAGTTCCCAGTTCATCGAGAACATGAAGTAGAAAATGCCAATGATGGTGAAGACGTCGGTGAAGACCATGACGATGCCGGAGGAGAACATTTCGTTCAACACCTCGACGTCGTTGGTGACGCGGGTGATCAGGCGGCCGATGGGATTCTTGTCATAAAACCGCAACGAGAGTCGCTGGAGATGCTCGAAGATTTCCATCCGCAGGTCGTAAATCGTTCGCTGGCCGATCCATTGGGTAAGGTAGGCGTTGGCGTACTGAAGGAGCCCACGAACAATGAGCACACCGAAAAATGTCATCGTCGTCATCAGCAGTCCCATTTTGTCTTTGGCGGCGATGTCGACATCGACGGCGATTTTGGTGAAGTATGGCCGCACGGCTTCGAGCAAACTCACGAGAATGCTGAGCAGGATTCCGAGCGCCACATGCCAGCGATACGGCCGGAGGTACTTGAGCAG
>DATLYT010000174.1:0-4450 GCA_035574455.1 Bacteroidota bacterium | reverse complement strand
GATGTCGGTCTCTCTGCGGATGTATGCTTTCGAACCCCATCGTCTGATGTAAACTCTAAATCAAGTCGCCCTTCCGTAACGGGCTTAAAGTCCGATAGCCAAGTGAGGTGAATGGCAAAGCGAGCCTCGTTTCCGACGACGAGTGCGGGATATTCCATGAAGAGTTCCGATGTTGAGGTCCAAATGGTAACGGATCTGTCACCGGAGCTATCGAAATCCGCGACTCCATTGCTGCGACTGCAACCAGTAAGGAACAAGATAGTACATACAAAATAGCAGATGCTTTTCGCTCTCATAGTGAAAGTCCTTTTTGACAACAGACAGGTGTTCGGGATGTACAAGCAAAAACGGAATAGCTCATCCTTTGCTCACAGGATGAGGAGCGAGCGGGAAGTGAATCCTAGCGGGTAGGAGGTGCTCGGCCGGAGTCTAAGAGACCCGTCCACGATGATAACGGGGGCAAGGTCTCTCGAGGAAAAAGAAAGAGGAAAGAGAATAAGGGAAAGAATGTCGAAATCCTCTCCACTCCTACCGAGGCTACAACAATGCGTTGACTTGGATGCTTCTGCAATGACGTCGGAGCGGAGCCTGCAATCAGTTGAACAACGGGGACAGGATGGAGGTGGTCCTGTTCTTGTGTAGAACGAATCTGGCTTTTGGCAGTTCCGGATGGAGTAACCATTGACTGGTGGACGTGCGCAGTCCACGAATGTGTATGAGAATCCGTTCCATCATGCTTATGACGCAACGACTCGTGGACATGCAGTCCATTACCGAACGCCAATGCCATCATATAGGATACGAGCAGTACAAACCGGAGAGCTAATGATGACGATATGTATGGAATAACTTGCATTTGCTTATGGAGGAAGGTAGGAAATTCTGGAATCAATTGCACAGTCTATTTAAGCGGGGTGAAAAAGTTTCTGTAGCTTCCAAAATAAAAGCCTCTGATTTTTCAGAGGCTTTCTTGTGCCCGGAACAGGACTTGAACCTGCACGTGGTAACCCACACTAGACCCTGAATCTAGCGCGTCTGCCAATTCCGCCATCCGGGCAAATTTGAATCTTCAGCGATGACCAGTAGCAAGAGGACTGCCAATTCCCTGTCCGACGTAGTTCGTTGTTCAGAACGAAGGCGGACGCCATCCGGGCAGTCGATAAAAATCCCCACATTGTCCTGTGGGGTCGAACGTAATATACGAAGAACAGCGGGGAACCGCAACGATGTTGTTCATCATCGTGCCTAATAGAGTGTTCACATTGTCGGTTGTAGAACACAACGCTTCTTTACTGTTCGTCCAATTCTTCGCAGCCCGTTTTCTTGCTTGTCCCTGCTTTTCTGGGTATATTTTGAGCAGACACAAAAGATTTCCAGAGAAAGGCACGAAACTGGATACGCTCACAGCCCACAGGCTAAAAGAAATTCTCGACAAACTCACCGGTAAACGCATTGCCGTGGTGGGCGACCTGATGGTCGACCGGTACTATTGGGGTTCCGTTGCCCGCATTTCCCCGGAAGCACCCGTGCCGGTGGTAGAAGTTGAATCCGAATCGACGCGGCTCGGCGGAGCGGCCAATGTTGCCAACAACATCGCCTCACTGGGCGGGATACCGCTGTTAGTCGGGGTGATTGGCAATGACACAGGCGGTCAGATTCTGAAAAAGTTGATGCAGGAAAGCGGCTTTCCCGTTGATGGCATTGTCGTGGACAACGAGCGTCCGACGACGGTCAAGACGCGCGTCATCGCTCATCATCAGCATGTCGTGCGCATCGACCAGGAAGTGAAAGAGGATATCAGTGAATCGCTGCAGCAAAAAATCTTGGACACCCTGCAGAACACTATTGACGCGGTGGATGCGGTCATTCTTGAAGATTACAACAAGGGCGTGATTGTCAGGAGCCTGATTCCTGAGCTGGTGTCACTCGCTCGGTCCAAGAACAAGATTATCACGGTCGACCCCAAGTTCAACAATTTCTTTGAGTATAAACGCGTCACCGTGTTCAAGCCCAACCGCAAGGAAACAGAAGAAGCCCTTGGTTGCCGGCTCACAGACCGGGACGCCGTTGAGCAAGCGGGAAGAAAACTGATTGAGCGCCTGGAGGCGGACAGTGTGCTGTTGACGTTAGGCGAACGAGGCATGTCGCTTTTTGAACGAACGGGCGAGGTGATTCACGTGCCCACGCGTGCACGCCACGTCGCTGATGTCTCCGGCGCCGGTGATACCGTCATCGCAACCCTCACGATGGCGTTGGCAGCAGGGGCAGACGTGCGTGAAGCATCGTCGCTTGCCAACTTTGCGGGCGGCGTCGTTTGCGGTGAAGTGGGCATCGTCCCGATCGAGCGAAAAGCCCTGTTCGACGCCGTGATGAACCACACGAACCACTCCTCCGAGGCCCGCTGATGGGGCGCGTCGTTACCCGGGAACAACTGGTCGAAATTCGACAGAGGTTGAAAGCGGAGGGCAAGAAGGTGGTGTTTACGAACGGCTGTTTCGACCTGATTCATCGTGGGCATGTCGAGTACCTTCGCAAAGCGAAAATGTTGGGCGATGTGTTGGTGGTGGGAGTAAATTCGGATTCCTCGGTGCAACGAATCAAGGGGGCGAAGAGACCGATTGTTGGGGAGGAAGACCGCGCGGAAGTACTTGCGGCGTTGGCCTCCGTAGATTATGTGTGTCTCTTTCACGAAGACACTCCGTATGAGCTTCTCCGGGCTCTCGTTCCCGACGTGCTCGTCAAGGGTGCCGATTGGAAGGTGGAGGATGTTGTGGGGAAGGATATCGTCGAACGCGCCGGAGGCTCGGTTCAGACGATTGAATTTCTTCCCCATCGTTCAACGACCCAGATTATTCAAACCATTGCTGAGCGATTCCGGCCCTCATAAGAGGCCCTTCTCGTGCGCAAACTCTTCAGAGCCACATATTACCTCGGTGGGTCACTGCTCTTTCTCGCTATCGCCGTGGTCGGTTTTACGCAGACCAAAACCTTCCGCTCTTATCTCCACGGAATCCTCACCGATGTCGTCGCTTCCGAGCTTCACGGTGAGCTCCAGATGGGGCGTCTCGAAGGCAATCTGTTTACTGCCCTTCGGGTCGATAGCGTTCAACTCTCCGTTGCGGGCCGGCCACTTCTCCATGCCGACCGTCTTGAAGCTCGGTACGACCCCCTTAGCGTTCTGGTCAACCGGCTGACGTTTCAGAGCATCAAGCTCGAGAACCCGCGCGTGTACCTCGTTCGTTCTGTCGACGGCACGTGGAATATCGACCGGCTGATTCCCGCTGCGCCTTCCGACTCGATACCCTCGACGACGGTAGCCGATTTCAGGCGCATCCAGTTGACGAATGCCGAAGTGGTGATGGTCGATTCCGTCAAGCTCGCTGAACTCGCACAGACTCGGCCCGAGGGAGCGTTGGCCGTTACGGAATATCCTACTCTCACACTCCAACGACTGAATCTCTCAGCCTCTCTCCGCATTTCGCCTCGTCGCGTTGAGGCGAAGGTTGAACAATGCTCAGCCGTGTTGAATGAGCCGTCCTTCGCTCTCTCGCGCCTGAGCGGTGAGTTTGCACTCACACCGACCGACGTCACGCTAAAACGGCTGCAGATCGAAACTCCTGCCTCTCGCCTTCAAATCGACGCAGCGCTGAAGAACATCGACCTCCAATCATTGTCGGATGCAGAGGAGTTAGCTGGGAAGCCCGTCAATCTCAGCGTGAACGGCGAGCGGGTGAGTTTTGTCGAGCTTCGGCAACTCTTTCCTTCGGCTCTTGGGTTTCTCGATCAGGAGGTGCGCATCTCGGCAAAGGTCAGCGGAACGGTAGGGAAGCTCAACGTTGAAAACGTAGTTCTCCAAACGCCACAATCATTCGTACACGTGGAAGGAACGATCGCCAATCTTCATCGGCCGCATGATCTCGAGATGGACCTTGTCTGTCTGAACAATCGAGTGAACCCTGCGGAGATGCAGAGGTATTTCCCGACGGTTTCTCTTCGCGATGTACAGAATCTGGGCGATGTTGCCTACAATCTCCGGTTCACCGGCACACCGACCGCATTCAAGGTGCGGTTCGAAGGCTCAAGTAAAGCGGGAGCGGTTGACATCGATGGAACGGCGAGTATCCGAGGCGGGGAGTTGTCATACGATGCCACGATGAAAACGTACGGGCTCAACGTTGGCATGATCGTGAACGATGAAGCATTGCGCAGCAGCCTGTTCAGCACGATAACGCTGAAAGGGAGCGGAACTGATCCGCTCACGATGAACGCGGCTCTGCAAGCGGCGATTGATTCGTCAGAGTTCTACGGTGTACCGCTCCAAGCATCGACGGTGAAGTTCACCCTCGCTGAGAAGACGTTGACGTCGAATATCCACCTGCGGTCCGGGATAACGAATATCGCCATTGCCGGAACGATGCACCTTCAGCCCAATGCCCCACCGCGTTACGCT
>DATLYT010000173.1:0-9670 GCA_035574455.1 Bacteroidota bacterium | reverse complement strand
CCCCACTGACGGTTGAACTCCACTTCATTGTAGCGGTCGAGTGAAACAAAACGGCGGTCCACAAATCTTTCCGAAAGAGACAGGTCAACATTACCTAACGGAAGACCGGCGAGGACAACGTTGCGAGGACGAAATTGTAATCCTATTTTCAACGCAGAGCCACGCTGATCAACATCGTCGAGGTTCGAAAGGCGGTTTCGGTCGAACAGACTAATGGCGTATTCACCGGTGAGAGACAGGTCAGAGCCCAATTCCGCTGTGCCATTAAGGTCGAAGACTCGATGCAGCTGAGGCATGGGTAGAAATTGTAGAGGCAGATAGTTCCCTTGACCGACCCCCGCCACTCTGAAATGGCCGATACCGACACGCAGATACCCTAACGAGTCCGGCGGCATGCGATCAACAGGCGAAAATGAGACGGAGTACAATGCGAGCGAATCGCCCGGAGCGTACACATACATCGTGTATCGCTTTCCGTTGACCAGTGTGTCCCTCACCGCATATTGACCGCGGGCAATTCCTGCCGAATCCTTTCCGACAAATCGTGCACCCGGAAACGAAGCCTGAAAGCGGTCGGCTCCACTGTTCCTGAGAGCAGTTCGTGCCGCATCGTCGAGTGTTGCCTCGACCGGGGAATCCGGATCGTCCGCCTCTTGCAGCATCAGTGCATTGAGCCTCACGTTATCACTGGCCAGCGAAAGCGTTCCGCCCCCGGCAAGCAGATTGCGTGTAAACTCTCTGTCGGCGTATTCAAAATCGACTGTGATGCGCGAGGCAGACGTTATGAGACGACGACTGGTAAAGAACAGTTCGCCGCTTGCATAATCGATGGTGTAGTCATTGGTTTCACCGCGCGTCATCAACTCGCCGTTTAGATAAACCCGCTCCGACCCCGCCACAATCACAATCCTTCGTTCCCCGTTTCTTCCTGTCAGCTGGTACGGTCCCTGGCTTCCCTCTACTCCTTGATACTGATTCGTGTGAAATTTCCCACGTTGAGTTGCAGCGGTTGCAGTTAGAGTGGCAAATGGAGAGACAGACATAGAACGGCCAAACAGCAGAGAGCCGCTGGCGCCCTGGAGCTTTCGGCTAAGCCTGCCAAACTCACCGCCTTTCTTTGAATCAAGATTGAGATGAAAATCCCCGACAGTCGCCGAATAGGCGGGCGCTTGGACTTCCACAAACACCTTGTCTACTTCTCTTAATGTTTGTGTCGTCCCTTCTGGCTGAATTGGCGTGCGTTCATCCGTCAGTGCCGCTACAATGCCGACGTCACGAGCAAGGTTGCCGGAAAGCTGCATACGAAATCCCGAGCTGAGGGACAAATCCCGATTCGACCCAAGACTAAATCCGCGAGCAAGAAAGCCGCTTTTCTGTAAGTCCGATCCTAGGAATTCCCCCAAGAACGGTCCCGGAGGGGTTGGTGCAGGTGTTTCGATGGCGATGGAATCCTGGATTTCAACTTTTTTCCTCAATGCATATTCGGTTTTGAAGGCGTAGGGTAAGGCTCGATAAACGACAAGAATGGTGTGTTGGAGAGAATCGGCAATCAAACCGCTCAGTGCGCTACGATAAAGAACGATGCGACCTGTTCGATGGTCAACAACATACTCTTGAGACCGGAGAAGTTGCCTGGTGGAATCCAAAAAAACGGATTCGCTACCCGAGAGAAGAAACTGATGGGGAAGTTGAATGACGGAGTCTTGAGGAGTAAGCTTGACAACAACCGAAGAGTAACCGGAAGGAATTTGTTGCGAAAGCGTGTTGCTCACTACCACAACAACGCTCAGGACAACAAGAGAGAGCTGGAGTAAACGAGAATGCCGTTTCTGAGATGCCATCAAGGATACAGAAATATACGAGAAATCAACATTGTATCCTTAGTGCATGAAGCATCTCCTGTTGTAAGTCGGTAGCCAGTGCATCAAGTGCCGAAGGAGGGACTCCTCGACCAAAACAGTCGAGGTAAACGAACCCTCACCTGGGGTAAGCCAGACCCCGTCAACGGGGCAGGCTGGATTTTTGAGTCCAGCTTGTCCCGATTCATCGGGACGCGTCTGCCTCTTTCCTCTTCTCAGCCAAAATCGCGGCCAGAGCCTTATGACCAGGTCCACTCTTGAAATATTGCTCTCGCTCCCTCGCCTTACTCCGCGTCGCACAAGACTCTGAATACAATAACACCAACGGCCGACGATGTTTTGTTGAGGGAACTCGTCCCGCCTGATGGGCTCTCAGTCGCTCCCCCAAGTCTTGCGTCATCCCAACATAGAGCTTCCCATCCTTCAATGAGCGTAAGACGTAGACCGTGAACGATGGCCGGTGCATCAGTGCCGAAGGAGGGACTCGAACCCTCACCTGGGGTAAGCCAGACTGGATTTTGAGTCCAGCGCGTCTGCCAATTCCGCCACTTCGGCAACAACATCGCCAATTGTCTCATCGGCAATTGGCAATCTTCTTGTGCGTCCACCAGGACTCGAACCTGGAACCCGCTGATTAAGAGTCAGCTGCTCTACCAATTGAGCCATGGACGCGGGACTGCGTTACTTCTGGCTTTGCGGAGGCTGTTGTTGCGATGGCGTCGCGGCAGGCTGAGAGGGCTGTGTCGCGGCTGGCGATGAAGTCGGCGGAAGAGTCGCAGGCGGTGGAACCGACTGAATAACACTCTCCGCTCGCTCTCCCCGCGGCAATGCAAACAGGTTGATAAACAGCGCAAGAACAATGAAGAGCGTAGCGAGGACCGTTGTCGTCTTGCTCAGAAAATCAGATGTTCGGCGAACACCGAATACTGTACCGAGGTTCGACCCGCCAAGTGAACCGGCCAAACCGCCCCCCTTGCTCGCTTGCATGAGCACCGCAATGACAAGAAGAACACTGATAATGATTTCGATCGTGATAAATAAGGTATACATAATTCCCTCGGCCTGGTTGCCATGTTGGAAGATACAAAACCCCACCGGTGTGGGGTTGCGCCGTTAATATATCGAAGAAACGCTTGAGAAGCAAGAATCAGTCGGGGAGCAATCGAACAGCACGCACCTTCAGATTCAAATCGAAGCCCTTACGGTCGTCTCCGTTCTCGTCGTACGCATCGTCATAGCCCAACCAATTCCATCGCCGCAGATGTTCTAAACGTTCCTGCGCATTCAATTTGTTGAACTCAGGGATAATGTTCTTGAACATGGGGTGCTTCTCATATTTTCCCGGGTCAACTACTGAAAAGAAATGCCTGGACTCGACAAACTCCCGGAAGGCGGGCTGTTCGTGCACATTTCGCGGCACCAGCACTTCCCCCTGTTTGAAATACAGCTTCCCTGTTTTAATAAATCTTCCCTCATCTTCTACAAGGATCGACGCATGATGCAAAAGCGTCGATGCTTTCAGAAGAAAGTCACACACGAGATACGCGTTCCACTCGTTATCTGCCACGCGAGTGAAACCGCTTGCCACACAGCCGTCAAAATACCCGCCCCATTTGACCGAAACCAAGCCATCTTTTTCGAGTTGCGAAACGATCTCGATATCCGACAATCCTTCGGCCGCTAACCCTTGCCGACGTTTGCGGATGATTTCCCAGATGTTACTGTCTAAATCAATGAAATCTTCCGTGTTCGGAAACATCACATACCGTTTAAAGAGCAGTTTTCCACTGCTCCAGATAAACTCACTGTTATACCAGTGCTGGAGCTTCTGTACTTCCGCCCATTCAGTTTCTTCGATAACATTTTCCGGTGTACGCTCGATTTTATAAATAATTCTTCGTCCCATAGCTCATTTCTTCTTCAGTGCCAGCAGCCGTTCGACATACTTGCCGAGCACGTCGAATTCCACGTTCACGTGATCGCCCACTTGCAAAAACCGAAACGTCGTTTTCTCCATCGTGTGCGGTATAATCGAAACACCAAATTCCTTCTGCCGTAGACTCGCAACCGTAAGACTGACGCCGTTGATTGCCACGGAACCGACGGGAATTAACAGATGTCGGAACCGTTGAGGCACCCTAAACCAAAACATCCAGCTACTTCCGCGTTTCTCGACACGAACAACAGTTCCCACGCAATCAACATGACCCAAGACAAAATGTCCACCGAGACGCGCTGTGGGTAAAAGTGCCCGTTCGAGGTTCACTCGATCACCACGGTGAAGCTTTCCAAGCGTCGTTTTGGTGAGTGTTTCCTCGACGGCACGAGTTTCAAAGCCGGATTTCGTTCGCTTTGTAACAGTCAAGCAAACACCTTCGACGGCAACGCTATCGCCGACCTTCAAACCTCGTGTGATGCCCGGAGCCTTCACCACAAACACCACACTGCCCGAGCGTCGCCTAGCGCTCTCGATTGTACCAACGGATTCAATGAGGCCGGTGAACACTCAGGACCCTCTCATGAAAAAGTCATAAATTCGTTTTGAGACATCCGCCAGCGCACGCTTGCCTGCCTTCGCATCTTTCAGATCTTTCGAAAGAAGAACAATGACGTACGAACGCCCGTTAGGGAGATAAACGATACCCGAATCATGCTCGACACCGGTGATGCTTCCCGTCTTGTGTGCAACGACGGCTCCAGCGGGGAGCTGTGCTGGAATGATATCGCGAAAATGTTGCTCACTCAGAATCTTGACCATCACGCGACAGGCTTCCGCATCGACAACCGAGCCGGTCGCGATAGCCCTGTAGATGATCACCAGATCACGTGCGGTAACGACATTATTCAGTCCCAACCGGAATGCCTTCCCATCCTCCACGCCCCTTAACACTTTGCTATCACGCGCACCGAGAGATCGCATGGTTTCCATCACGTTCGGCGCACCGACAAGCTCAATGAGGATATTGGTTGCAAGGTTACTGCTGACGGTAATCATCTGGAACACCAAGTCTCGAATCGACATCCGCGAGCCAATCCGTTTGTAGACCAAGCTGTCGCTGTCGTCGGAGACGTTGAGCCGGTAGGGTGAGCCATCGACGATGCTGCGAAATTCATTCTTCACCTCGATGCTGTCGTCGAGACTGAACTTTCCCGCCTTTGCCTGCTTGAACACTTCGACCATCACCGGCGTCTTCATCGTACTGGCGGCATGGAACACGGTGTCGGGATTGACATACAGGATTTCCCCCGATGAAAGGTCGAGCACACCAACGGCAAAGCGGCCTTCCGTATTGCTCAACCGGCCTACGATGTCTGCCGTGAGGTCGCTCAGTTGTTGAGCGACAGCAGTCTGAATAACAAGCATAAGCACAATGAGTCTCAGTGCCATACTACGATATTCTTCCTTCTAACAACAGGTCCTTCCCAACCATTCTGAGTTTCACGTTCTTGAGTGGAATCGATTGCGAAAGACGACGGCCACCATGGAGTTTCCACCCCTCAAGCCCAGCACCGAGAATTTTGGGAGCA
Source organism: Bacteroidota bacterium (assembly GCA_035574455.1). Lineage (GTDB taxonomy): Bacteria > Bacteroidota > Ignavibacteria > UBA10030 > UBA10030 > DATLYT01. The sequence goes on along the minus strand of DATLYT010000173.1, from coordinate 4,283 downwards.
ATGAAGCAATGCACTTTCTGCACGAGGCCTTCTTCAAGAAATCTTGAGATGGTGTGAGCTCCACCTTCAACGAGGACTGATGAGATATTCATCTCCCCAAGAACCGCGAGTACAGCTTTAGGATCAAGGTCGGTGTTGCGTTCTACCGAAAGCACATCGACGCCGCGCATGGTAAGTTGACCAACCTTTCTCGGGTACTTTTTCATGGCCAGAGTCGAAGTCAACACGATCGTCTGGGCATTCCTTGTCTTAAACACCTTTGCATTCGGTTTGACCGACAACCTGCCATCAAGCACAACCCGCAGAGGATTTCGTCCTTGAACTTTGCGGACGGTTAACTGTGGGTCATCTCGCTGAACCGTCCCGGCACCGACAAGGATCGCATCATACTCCGTGCGAAGCTGATGTGCGTATGTTCTTGCCTCTTCGTCCGTTATCCACTTTGAGCGGCCAAAGGAATCCGCAATCTTCCCATCGAGCGTTTGCGCAACTTTCACGCCGACAAACGGAAATCCGGTTTTCATGAACGTCACAAATTTCTCGTTCAACTCCTCAGCCTCGTTGCGAAGAACGCCGACGTGAACCTGAATGCCCGCCTTTCGCAATTTCTCAAAACCGGATCCCGCAACAAGCGGATTGGGATCTTTTGTGGAGGCAACAACTCGTTTTACTCCCGCCGCGATGATTGCTTCAGTGCAGGGCGGAGTTTTGCCGTGGTGTGAACAGGGCTCAAGGTTAACATAGAGCGTCGCCCCTCGCGCCTTCTTTCCCGCCTTTTGTAAAGCCAACACTTCGGCATGCGGGCCACCAAATCGCTGATGATAGCCCTCCGCAACGAGCTTTCCCTCTCGCACAATCACGCAACCGACAAGCGGATTGGGCGAAACACGGCCCATCCCGCGCCGGGCTAATTCGAAACACCGCTCGATGTATTGTTCATCGTCCCGACTCATCGCCATCGCACCGCGAGAGAGTGTCCAATCTTTGCTTTCAACATGTGTGCTGCTGAATCATTCTTCACGACAATCTCCACCAATCCGCTACTGCCGAGGATGCAGCACGGTCTTCCCGCCGGAGCCTCGGCATACGTCTTCGTCCACTGGCGTACCGGTTTTTTATTGATGGATACTTCCTTCACAGCTGTCGACGCCTCCAGATAGTTCCCGGCTCGAAGATTCGTTACGATATTCCCAAACCTATCAATATGTAACACAGTCCCCGAGGTGGCTTTGTCTTTACCGACGTCCAAAAACGGGGATATCGGTCGGTGGACCACGATAGGTTTTCCAACTTCACCCAAGCGTCGCCCTTTTGAGAGATGGGCGGCAATCGGAGCAAAAATATCTCTGCCGTGAAATGTTGCAGAGATCTTCGACAACGCGAAGGAATTTCCTTGTTGGTACACCTCAACCGCTTCGAGCACCGCTTCTTCCGCCAGGATGAAATCGAGCAGCATGTTATCTGGCGCGAGGAACGTTCCACGTGGGGTTCGCACGCCGAGGATCCGTCGCGCGCTCCCAACACCCGGATCTACGACCGCGACAAACACAGTGTTCGGCGGAAAATATCGGTAGGCAGACCAGAGAAGATAACCTCCCTGCCGAACGTTTTGGGGTTCTACCCCGTGCGTAATGTCCACAACAAGTGCGCGGGGATTGACGGAATGGATAACGCCTTTCATCACGCCAACGTAGGGGTCCTGCAGGCCAAAATCGGTCAGGAGAGCAATCACCGGTGGTTTGCCGAAGAGCCGACCGAAGGGATTCATAGAGACTGAGGGTCAGGAAGAGAATCGAGCACTTTTCCCCAAACGAGCAGACTTGTAGATGGCGTCAACGACTTTCATGCGATGGACGGCCTCTTCGCCTGTGCTGATGAACGGATGCAAACCACGAAGCGACCCGACCCAGTGCTTCAACTCGTTTTCGTATGACTTCCGATAGAGGACTTGTGGCGTGTCGTTGGTAACCGGCGCAACGTTCACGAGGTTGCCGTGCATCCGCTTCAGAATACGGAACGGGTTGAGCGAGCCACTCCCTTTCGTCCCAAAACAATCGCAGTAAAAGAAATCATCGTGGGCTTCCAACGACCAGCTAGTTTCAATGGTAAGTGTTGAGCCATCTTTCATCCGTATGAACACAATGGCAGAGTCTTCCAGTTCACGCGCATTGTGCCGGTATGTGGAAGCAATCACTTCCTTGACATCCGGATATCCCATCATCCAGTAGGCGAGGTCGAACATCACAATGCCGAGGTCGAGCACCACGCCGCCGCCCGATTGCTCCTTGCGCAGAAACCAGGGATTCGCTACGCTCATCTTCTTGAGCCAGCCCACCTTGGCATAGTAGATTTTCCCCAACTCGCCGCCGTCGATAAAACTTTTGAGAATCATTGCATCCGGCCGAAAGCGGTTGTTCATGCCAACCATAACTTTCTTACCCGCTTTCTTTGATGCGGCGACGATGTCGATCGCTTCTTTCTGGGTACGGGCGAGGGGCTTCTCAACGAGAAGATGTTTCTTCGCTTCTAATGCGGCAAGGGCTACCTCGTGGTGAAGATTCGTCGGTACACAGATGTCCACACCGACGACTTCATCTTCCACGTCGAGCAGCTCTTCGTAATTCTTGTAATAGCGAGGGATGTTATACCTGCGGGCGAGAAATTGTGCTTTCCCGAGATCAACGTCACAAATGGCAACAACTTCTGCATCGGGGAGTTTTGTGAGGATCGGAAGATGGACATTCTGGGAAATCGTTCCCAAGCCGATCACAGCGATACGTGCGCGTTCCATTGGCGGATGCTACGTGGCAATGAGTTCTATGGCGGAGGTGCCGTGTTTCGATGTGAGAAATTCTTTCGTCACCTCGGCAATGCCGGCCGCATCGAGCTTGAGAAGCCGATGCAGTTCTGCCGGCGTTCCATGCTCGATGAACTGATCCGGAATGCCGTGCACTTTGACGGAAACATTCGTCAACTCATGCGCTGCAAAGAACTCCAGCACTCCCGACCCAAATCCTCCCCGGATGGAATTATCTTCGACGGTCACCACGCTGTCGAATCTTGCAGCGAGCGATGTGAGGAGCTCTCCATCGAGCGGCTTGACGAACCGCATATTCACGACCTCGGCTTCGATGCCCTCCTTGCTCAGCAACTCTGCAGCTTGGATCGCGTTTGGGGTCATGTTTCCGATGGCAAGAATCGCTACATCGCGACCGGTTCGCACGGTTTCCGCCTTGCCAATGTCGATCCTCTGAAATTCAGAACGAACCGGTACCCCCAACGCGTTGCCGCGGGGGTAGCGCATGGCAATCGGTCCTTTCTTGTACTCGACCGCGGTGTACAGCATGTCTCGCAATTCCTGCTCGTCTTTCGGCGCCATGATTACCATGCCGGGAATACAACGAAGATAGGAAAGGTCAAAGACTCCATGGTGCGTTGGGCCGTCGGCTCCTACCAACCCTCCCCGATCCATCACGAACACCACATGGAGATTCTGAAGCGCCACATCGTGGATAATCTGGTCATAGGCGCGTTGGAGGAAGGTTGAATAGATCGCCACAACGGGGATGTAGTTCTCTGTCGCCAAGCCTGCCGCAAAGGTGACGGCGTGTTGTTCCGCGATGCCAACGTCAAAATATCGCTCAGGCATCTCCTTTTGCAGGATCGTTAATCCTGTTCCATCAGCCATCGCTGCAGTAATGCCGACAACGTTAGGGTTCATTTTACAGACTTCCACAAGGGCCTTGCCGAAGAGTGTGGTATACGCGGGCGGCGCATTGGATTTGTGCATCGTCCCGGTCACCTTATCGAACGGTGTTACACCATGCAGGCGTGTAATCTCTTGCTCCGCTGGGGGATACCCTTTCCCTTTCTCCGTGACCGTATGAATCAGAATTGGTCCCTTCAGATCCTTCACATGGTTAAACACTTCGACGAGCTTGACAACATTGTGTCCGTTAAAAGGACCGAAGTACCGAAATCCCAGCGCTTCGAACAACATGCCCGGTGTAATGACAGACTTCACACCTTTCTCCACCTTCTGCGCTACGGCTCGCAAGCGATCTCCAAACGTATCGAGTTTGCCTGTCAAATCCCACACGTTGGCTTTGAATTTATTGTAGGCGGGATGTGTCAGGACCTCATTGAAGTAGTTCTGCAACGACCACGTGCGTGGGGAATAGGAAGACAAGGAAATCATCTGATTGTCGTTCAGGACGACGATGATGTCTTTCTTGAGCAGGCCGGCGTTGTTCATCCCTTCGTACGCCATGCCGCCGGTGAGC
>DATLYT010000172.1:0-15880 GCA_035574455.1 Bacteroidota bacterium | reverse complement strand
AGGTACTGGTGGAACCTTTACGATCCAAGACACGGTGTTCAATGCGTTTTCCGCACCGGTGCCGGTCTCGGCGACGGTGGCCGTGGCAGCAGGGTTGAGGCCCGGGTTTGAGGTCGCCCAGCTGGCAGTGCTGCCGGGGAAGACGACCCTGCAGTGCACGGACAACACCCCGGTCAATGTGACACTAAAGAATGCTTCAGGACAGACAGTAACGATTTGCGGTGGCACGACCTTGCAGGCCACGGCGAGCTTGGAAGGCGTCGGGCCGTATGCATTTTTGAGACAGGGCACGCAAGAGGGGCAGACGATCAGGTTTCCGGTGACAGCTTCGAGTTTCTCGTTCATGGCAGTGCTTGATACCTCACGGGGTGTGATCCCGTTGGGGAACCGGCAAGCGACCTTGCGGGTGACGGTGGAGGGAGTCGAGGGCACAGCAAACATCAATCTTACCTGTCCCTACCCGCCACCTGCTGTGACGATTACCCATCCTGCACAGGACACGACGATTGTGTTGACGCAGAATAATCAACCTTTGATTATCTTGAAGGAGGAACACACACCGAGTTCAGGAAAGTTCGAGCCAGTGATCTCATGGCAGCCGAGCGACAGGATTGATACGCGGGAATATTTTGATACGATGCAGAGTGGTGATACAGTGGAGGTACAGGTTACAGTGATGGCAGAGAACATTGCGCAGATGCGGGCGCAGGATACGAGGAGAGTCTGGCTGGTGAAGAAGGGATGTGATGATGCACCGGAGTGTCCGCCAGTCTTTCCTGTTACACCTCCGATCACCATTGTAGCTCGTCCTAACGGTTTTGCTGGGGTCAATGTCTGCGAGAAGCCGACGACGCTTGGTGGATTTGCTGTGGTGACCGGGCCACAGATGATAGCGCCGTATGAGGTGGACGCATGTTTTGATCGATCAACTGGGCGTTGGAGATTTGCCGTGCCGCAAGGGATACAGCTCAATGCCGTTCAAGACCTCTGCTATGAGAACATTCGACGGAATGGCCAAGAGTTGGTGAGCGATGTGACGCAGATTCCGAAGTCAGAATGCAGCCGGGCGCTGGAAGATTTTCGTTTGCATTATGAATATCCGCTGGGGCACTCGGTTGGGAGGATGCCGAAGTATTTGGTGGCCCAGGCGTTGCTGTGGCATGAGGAAGCCCACAGGAGATTTGAGCAAAGGCTTCTGTCAGAAAATTAGGGTATTTGGGAGAAGAAGTTTGTGCAGTATCGGCCGATGTGTGAGGAAGTCTCAAGTCTCGATGCGGCGCTCGGTGCGGCGCGGTCAAAGATCGGGGATGCGTTGACAAAGGTATGGTCAAATGTTGAGGAAATATTTGTAGAACAAGCATACGATCGTGACAAATATAAACAAGGCGATCCACGCGAGGCTGAAAGAAAATTAGAGCATGAGCGGAACATACATCGAGATCTTCTCGTTCAACGGTTCATCGATCATTACCTTGAGGAACTAAAACGCTATTGTTCACAGTGAAAGGCTAAGGCTATGAAGAAGACGGTCATTCTCATCGGCGTTCTCTTACTATACTTCAGTACTGTTGACGCCCAAACGCTTACTCCTGAGCAACGACAGCAAATCATTGCTGAGATTGCCAGCCAGGACCCCTTCGTTCGCAGCGAAGCAATCAGACAGGCGATTCGATACCGCATTGTAGAAGCCGCGCCAGTGATCGAAGAACAGATGTGGAAGAATAAGACCGAACTCTATGAGCTGTCGCTGCGTGCCTTGGAAGCACTCGAGTCACCCAATTTATTTCGTGTAGCTAAACAATTGATTGATTCAGCTGAAACTCATCCGTCGAGTCCAATCATCAATGACCCTCTGTCGCTAAGGGTCCTTGCCACGAAGTATTTGTTCAAGTTTGGAGATTACAGCACGGCCCATTATGTTTTTGCAAGCTTAAGAGATACGACAAAGAGATCGTTAAGTACGCTGGCATTTTATCTCCTGAAGCCGATCATCCAGAATGTTCCCCAGTATGCCGATAGTGCGAAGAAAGAAGCGTTGCGACTGGTGCGCGAGGCAAACCTGTGGATCGACCGGCTCAACATCCTTAAAGATCTTCTCGATGTGTACGGCACGCAGATGTTCCCCGAGATTGTGTACATGTTTGTAAACGATCCTGAACCAAATGGGATCAATCGTATTGCCGCGTTCGAGATGCTCTGCACTCTTAATTATCCACAGTTGAATGCCCTGCTGAGAGATCGTTTGGGCAAAGAAATTGGCGCTCCCTACCGTCGAACGATTGCAGATACTTTGTTAACTCGCTTCGGGACCCCATCAGATTATCAGTTCGTGCTGGACTATCAGGGCCGTGAGCCTGATGAGATCACGAGATCTCTCATAGGATACAGCCTCAAGGATTTCGTACCACCTCGCCCCTCTGCATCAACCCCCGTTTCCGTCCTGCTTGATAGTCTCATCTCCTATAAACACCAGGTCTTTGCACTTGGCTGGCTCGGCGACAAGAACTTCGTCAACGAACTCGACAACCACTTGGACAACGCCAAGCGCCACCTCGAGCGCCGCGACTCCCTCAACACCGCAATGCAGGTATCGCTCTTTCAGGAAAAGGTTAATCGTGAATACGAGCACACGAAAGAGAAGCAGGGAAAAGGCCTTCCGCGCGATCCGCGCTTTGTAACTATCGAGGGCTGGAAGTTCTTATACCACCATGCGCAGTATATCCTTGACCGGTTGCCTAAGAAGAAGTGAGCAAATGGAAAAAATGTAAGTAAGAAGGAGAAAAACAGGAGAAGATAGATGGAAAAGAGAATCTTAAGGTGTCTACTCTTGGCTGTTCTGCTCAACCAAGTTGCGCCGGCACAGACTGCCTACCACATTCCCTTTGCCTCGCAGGGCAATATGCTTGAGCTTGTGGTTGTGAACGCATCAAGTGTTGAAGCAACCGAAGTGAACGTGAGAATCCAGAGTGCTCCGGCCTGGTTACGGTTTGCTCAAACCGAGCAGAAGATAAGTGCCATCGCTGCGGGAGAAGAGCAACGTGCGGTGTTTGTGTTTGCAGTCGAGAAGTCCGCACCCGTCGGAGAAGAACATCGCCTGCAGTTCCGCATCAGCATGGGTGATGGTCAGAATTGGACTAAAGAGATACCGATTCTCGTTTCGGCGCCGGAGCGGTTCGAGCTGTTCCAGAACTATCCCAACCCGTTCAATCCGACAACGACCATTGCCTATCAACTGCCTGTTGCTGCGCACGTCAGTCTGAGAATCTTCAATCTGCTGGGACAAGAAGTTGCTACACTTGTAGATGGTGAGCAACTTCCCGGATATCATCAACAACACTGGAACGCTGGCGCCATTGCAAGTGGGCTGTATGTGTATCAACTCTCTGCAAAAGACCGTGAGAACAAACTGACCATCTCACGCAGAGCAATGGTGTTCGTGAAATAACGGTAAATCTCAAACATCTGTGGACACCTTAAGCGCGTGAAGGAAGAATTCCCTGTGGTCTTCTCCCTTTCCTCTCTTTACTTCGCCGAGAGAATAATCTGATAAAATGAGTCGGCTTTGAGGCATGCTCCGCCGACCAGCGCGCCGTCGATATCAGGCTGTTTCAGGAGCTCGGCCGCGTTGTCCGGTTTGACGCTGCCACCGTATTGAATCACAAGCTTCTCTGCATTTGCCCAACTGTACAGTTGTCCCACGAGCTTACGAATCAGGCTATGCACTTCCTCGGCCTGTTCCGGCGTTGCGTTGCGTCCTGTGCCGATCGCCCAGACCGGCTCGTAGGCGATGATGAGCTTCTCGACATCCGAAGCGGGGATATCTTTGAGCACTCCCTTCACCTGTGCGGCTACAACCTGGTCGGTGATTCCCTTCTCACGTTCTTCAAGCGTTTCACCCACACAGATGATGGGGATGAGTCCCACCGCAAGGGCCTTCTTGGCTTTTTTGTTGATGAAATCATTCGTCTCACCGAAATATTGCCGGCGCTCGGAGTGGCCGAGTATCACATGTGTGCAGCCGACGGACTTGAGCATCTTCGGCGACACTTCACCCGTAAAGGCACCTTCGTCTTCATGATACATATTCTGCGCGCCGAGCTTCATGGGGGTGCCTTTGATGAGTTCGCTTGCCAGTGACAGCGATGTAAATGGCGGGCAGATAATGACTTGCACGCCGTTGACGCCGGCCCCTAACTTCACTTTCAGGTCGTTGATAAGGCTGCTGGATTCAGCCAGGTCTTTGTTCATTTTCCAGTTACCGGCGATGACTTTAGGTCGCATGGGGATGTCCGTAAGAGTGATGAGGGAATGACTGTAGCCTAATGAACCAGTGAGATTCGTTCAAGAGGAAAGTGAATTTTCAGGTAGGTGCCCGCTTCGAACAAAGCACTCTTTTTCTTTTGAAACGTCAGTGCTGCGTAAGGAAGAAGAAACGCCCCGCTGAATAGAGTCGTCGTGAAACCGACTGAAGAACCATGATCGTCTTTAAGAAACGAAGGACCCACTTGTAATCCGACAAAAGGAGGAACCGGGATATATTCGACTCCAAAATGCGCTTTCCTTCTGTTTGCTGAGAAGCAGATATCCTGTGAGAATACGAGACCGACCAAGCCATTCAACCCACGGGAAGCAAAAGTGTAGCTCATCTCCACACCAAAAGTATAGCCGCCTTGCTCTCCAAAGGTATGACTGAACTTCACTCCCGGATTGAAAAAACTCTGCCCATAGGTTGAAGAACTCATAACAACACAACAAATAGCTATCGCAGAAAATAATTTCTTCACTAATGACTCCCCTGCTGCATTGCTACTCCTTCATCGACTCCAACTTTTTCCGCAACAGCTCGTTGACAATTTTCGGATTTGCTTTCCCTTTCATCGCCTTCATCGTCTCGCCCACAAAAAAGCCGAAGACCTGACTCTTGCCGCTGAGATACGTTGCAACCTGCTCCGCGTTCTTCGCGAGGATTTCATCGACAACGCTCTCGATCGCGCTGACATCGCTGACCTGCATCAGGCCTTTCTTCTCGACTATCGTCTTTGGCGATTCGTTCGTCGCTAACATCTCTTCAAAGACATCCTTTGCAATCTTTCCGCTGATCGTGCCATCGACGATCAAGTTGATCAGCTCAGCCAGATACTGTGGAGGAGCGGGAAAATCTCGCGCTTCGATGTGACGTTCTTTCAACACGCGCAGAACATCCGTCATGGTCCAGTTACTCGCGAGCTTGAAAGTCTCATCCGTCTTCTTTGCAAGGTGCTGTACGATGGACTCAAAGCAATCCGCCAGATCTTTTTCCGTGGTCAACACATCCGCGTCGTATTTCGGTAACTTGTACTCGCTCACAAACCGGTTGCGACGTTCCGTTGGAAGCTCCGGTAACGTCTTTCGTACTTTTTCAATCCACTCCTTGGTGACTCGCACCGGCACGAGATCTGGCTCGGGGAAGTACCGGTAGTCGTGCGCTTCTTCTTTCGACCGCATCGGCGCAACGATACCGTTGTGTGCATCCCAGAGCAACGTCTCCTGAACAACCTGCTCGCCGTTCTCCAGGAGATCGATCTGGCGATTGATTTCGTACTCCAACGCCTTCTCCACAAAGCGGAACGAGTTCATATTCTTGACTTCCGTTTTCGTCCCAAATTTCGTCTCGCCCTTCTTCCGCACCGACACATTCGCATCACATCGTAGGCTTCCCTCTTCCATGTTCCCGTCGCAGATGCCAAGGTAGGTCACAAGCTGTCGGATTTTGTAAAGGTACAAATACGCTTCACGTGGTGAACGAAGATCGGGCTCGCTGACGATTTCGATCAACGGCACCCCGCAGCGGTTCACATCCACCAGCGTGTCGATGTCGAGGTCGTGAATCGACTTCCCCGCATCCTCTTCCATGTGAATGCGCGTGATGCCAATCTTCTTCGTCTTCCCCTCTTCCAATTCGATCTCCACCCAACCCTTCGTACAGATTGGCTCTTCGTACTGGGAAATCTGATATCCCTTGGGAAGGTCGGGATAGAAATAGTTCTTGCGTGCGAAGATCGAAACGGGGGCAATGGTGCAATGCGTAGCAAGACCCATGCGAATGGTGAAATCCACTACCTGTTCGTTCAGTACAGGCAATGAGCCGGGCAGACCGAGGCAGACAGGACAAACGTTGGAGTTCGGCTTATCGCCAAAGCGGGTGGAGCATGAGCAGAAGGCTTTCGACTTCGTCAGCAGCTGGCAGTGGACTTCGAGGCCGATGACGGGCTCGTACTGTTCGTTCCAAGGCACGGGAAACTGTTTTGGATTGTGTGGTTATGCCGCGATGGCTTTGGTAACTTTCTCTGCCGCTTCTTTCAAGCTGGAGGCGACAAGGAAGCTCAAGCCGGAGTTTTTCAAAATCTCGGCGGCAAGTTCGGCGTTCGTTCCTGCAAGACGGATCACAATCGGCACGTTGATGTTGGTGTTCCGCGCTGCCTGCACCACGCCGTTCGCGACGCGGTCACAGCGAACGATTCCGCCAAAAATATTAATCAGAATCGCTTTGACGTGCGGGTCTTTCAGAATAATCCGGAAGCCCGCTTCAACCGTTTCCGCGCTTGCCCCGCCACCGACATCCAGGAAATTCGCCGGCATACCGCCTGCCAGCTTGATGATGTCCATCGTCGCCATGGCCAACCCGGCACCGTTCACCATACAGCCGACGTTGCCGTCGAGCTTGATATAGTTGAGATTGGATTTGGAGGCCTCGACTTCCAAGGGGTCTTCCTCATCAAGGTCACGCATTGCGACGATTTCCGGATGACGATAGAGCGCATTGTCGTCGAAGTTCATTTTCGCATCGAGCGCGATCACGTCGCCCTCTTGCGTGATGACGAGCGGATTGATTTCTGCCAACGAGGCGTCGGAAGCTTCGTACGCCTTGTACAATGCGAGAAGGAACTTGACGCCATTCTTGAACACATCGCCAGTCAATCCGAGGCCAAAGCAAAGCTTCTGCGCCTGGAAGCGCTGGAATCCGACGGTTGGATGGACGTATTCTTTGAGAATCTTCTCCGGGGTTTCGGCGGCGACTTTTTCAATCTCCACACCGCCTTCCGTCGAAGCCATGACCACATGTTGCGAGCGTGCGCGGTCGAGTGTGATGCCAACGTACAACTCCTTGGCAATGTTCATCCCCTGCTCGATCAATAACCGTTTCACGATCTTCCCTTCGGGTCCCGTCTGATGAGTCACCAGCCGCATGCCGAGAATTTCGGACGCACGCTGGCGAACTTCGTCAAGACTGCGGGCGAGCTTTACGCCTCCGCCTTTTCCGCGACCGCCTGCATGAATTTGCGCTTTCACCACCCAGACATTACCACCGATCGATTCCGCCACGTTCACCGCTTCCTCAACACTGAACGCCACTCCACCTTTGGGGACGGGAACATTGTACTTCTTCAGAATTTCTTTGCCTTGGTATTCATGGATTTTCATAACGTGTAAACCGCCGAAAGTTGATAGTGTGAAGTTATTTTATCTTTTCCGAGATCGACTTTGCCTGTGTAAAGAGCAGCAGATAGTCCCGTCCACCCGCCTTCGAATCGGTTCCCGACATGTTGAACCCGCCGAACGGATGCACGCCAACCAGCGCACCGGTAATCTTCCGGTTGATGTAGAAATTGCCGACGTGGAACACCTTCTTCGCTTTCTCGATCTTCTTCCGATCCTTTGTCCACACGCCGCCGGTTAATCCATACTCTGTGTTGTTGGCAATCTCCAATGCCTCGTCAAAATTCTTCGCTTTGATGATGGCGAGCACGGGACCGAAAATCTCCTCCTGTGCGATCGTGGCTTTCGGGTCGACGTCTGCAATAACCGTCGGACGAATGAAATATCCTTCCCCGTCGACTTTGGTTCCACCGGTGATCAGCCGTCCGCCTTCTTTCAATCCTTTTTCGATGTACGAGAGAATCTTCTCCTGCGCTCCTTTGTTAATCACCGGACCCATGTAATTCGATGGATTGTCCGAAGCACCGACCTGGATTTTTTCTGTCTTCTCCTTCACAAGCTCGATAAACTTGTCATACACTTTCTCTACGACAATGGCACGCGAGGCGGCAGAACATTTCTGCCCTTGAAATCCAAACGCCGAAACGACGGTCGCCTGCGCCGCCGCATCGAGGTCAGTATTTTCGTCAATCACTATCGAATCCTTCCCGCCCATCTCCGCGATGACGCGCTTGAGCCAGCGTTGGCCCGGTTGCACTTTCGCCGCCAGCTCGTTGATATGAATGCCGACTTCCTTCGAACCGGTGAACGAAACAAAGCGCGTCTTCGGATGTGCTACAAGAGCATCGCCGAAGGTACCACCCGGACCGGTGACAAAATTGATAACGCCATCCGGCAAACCGACCTCGCGCATGAGGTTGAAGTACCACCAACCTGTGAGCGGGGAATCGCTAGAAGGTTTCAAGACCACGGTATTGCCTGCGACGACCGCGGCCGAAGTCATGCCGGTCAGAATCGCGAGGGCGAAATTCCACGGCGGCACGACAACGCCGACACCAAGCGGAATGTACCTCAACTCGTTCTTCTCCGTTGGGATTCTCACGAGCGGTTGAGGTCCTGCCAACCGCAACATCTCGCGGCCGTAGAATTCGAGGAAGTCAATCGCTTCGGCAGTGTCCGCGTCCGCTTCGGGCCAGGTCTTACCGACTTCGTAGACCATCACCGCGCTGAACTCATGCTTCCGCTTGCGCATAATCTTCGCGGCTTTGAAGAGATAGTCCGCGCGCTTCTTCGGCTCGACCCACTGCCACTTCTCAAATGCAGCGGCCGCGGCTTCGATGGCTTTATCTGCCAACGAAACATCAGCCTTCTGGAACACGCCGACGACCTCACTCGGTCGCGATGGGTTGTACGACTTCAGCTTGTCCGGCGTGTGTATCTCCTCCCCGCCGATCACAATCGGATATTCCTTGCCAAGCTCCGCCCGGACTTTAGCAAGAGCCTGCTCAAATGCTTTCTTGTTTGCCGGTTTGGAAAAATCGGTGAGTGGTTCATTCTTAAATGGTTTGATGGGCATAACGATATCCTTTGGTGTTTGAATCTGTCAACCAACAAGATGAGACCTATCTGATCTTAAAACCAGAGAGGTCGGTGCAGCAATTCTTGGGGTTAGAATATACAAAGATTTTAGGAAAGGGAGGAAGGGAAAAACAGCTACTGATTTCCTTTCTGTTTCTCGCGTTCCTGCAATTCTTTGATTGCCTCCAACTCGTAGATCACTGCCTCGTCTTTTTTTCTGCCTGCGAATTTTTTTGATAGATCGCTCGTGACATTTCTATTCAAAGTCTCTTGTCATTCTGAGCGAAGCGAAGAATCTCATTGACGTATTTTTAGAGTCAAAAGGCAGATTCTTCGTCTCCGCCTTTGGCGGATCCTCAGAATGACATCTCAATTCTCGTTCCGAAGCAGAACGTTGGAAGGAGAAAACACCCATCAACCATGCCCCATCGGTCATTTTCAATCCCTATTTCACCACCGCCTCCATCACGGCATCTGCCACCTTCGGTCTCACGTCGAAGATTTTCGTATTGTTGCGGGTGGGATAGACGCGATTCGTCAAGAGAATCACGAACAGATTCTTCTCCGGGTCGGCCCACAGCGACGTACCGGTGAAGCCGGTGTGACCGAACGATTTCGGTCCGAACAACCTCCCAGCCGACGTGTAGCCGGTCAAATTTTTCGTATCCCAACCGATTGCTCTTGTGCTTTTTTCGGATTGACGCGTGATAAACTTTTGCACGGTTTCCGTCTGGAGGTAACGCACGCCACCGTAAGTGCCGCCGTTCAACAGCATCTGCATCATCACTGCAAGGTCGGATGCGGTGGAGAACAAACCGGCATGACCCGACACGCCGCCGAGGGTCGCCGCGTTCTCATCGTGCACACGGCCGCGCACGGCAACACCCGTTCGCTGCCAAAAGGTATCGATCTCCGTCGGTGCGATACGGTTCCAGAGGGAGCGAGGGGGATTATACATCGTGCTGTGCATCCCTAAGGGCTTGAAGAAGACGGAATCGACGTAGCGGTCCAGCGTGGTGCCGGCAACTTTCTCGATCACTTTCCCGATGGTAATCAACCCGAGATCGCTGTAGATGGTTGAGTCGCCCGTGTTGTATTGCAGCGGCGAGGCATAGACGGAATCCAGCACACACTGCGGCGTCGTGCAGAAATCGTAGAACCGTCGCCACGCAGGCAGACCGCTGTTGTGCACCATCAGGTTGTAGATGGTGATCTTCTCTTTCCCCTTTTGCCCAAATTGAGGAATGTGTTTCACCACCGGATCGTCAAGACTTAACTTTTTCTCGTCCACGAGTCGCATGACCGCGCTCGTCGTGGCAATGACTTTTGTGACAGAGGCAAGGTCATAGATCGTGTTCACATCAACCTGCCGCGAATATGGGTCATACTCGAATGTCCCAAATGCCTTGTGGTACCCGACAACGCCATTGCGCGCGACAAGCACCACACCGCCCGGGAACGCCGAGTCGCGCACCGCCTGCTTCATCACCTCATCCACACGTTTGAGTCGCTCCGGATCAAATCCCGCCGCAATCGGTTCGTCGTAACGCAATGTGACTTTCGGAAGTGTGATGCCGGTTCCGTACGCATAACCGCCAGACCCACCCTTCGAAGCATCGGTGGAGGCGGGGATGGTGATTGGCAACTTACCCTTCGTCTCAATCTCGCCGAAGATGGCTTCGACGGCAGCTTCCACCACAACATCGGCCTGACTGTAACCGGCGAGGTACGCCTGCACGGTTGGAAACGCACTCAGGAGGTAGGGATTGCCGAACGAGACAACAACCGTCGGCTTGTTGAGTTTGAGAAGATTGTTGAGAAACTCCGCTTGCTGTGGCTTAAAGAAGCCCGTCATCTGCTCGGAGCGGGTGGCAACGTACATATGAATGAGTAGAATGTCGCCCGTTGCCGCGCGAGTGAGGACGGAATCATACTCGATCGCGTTGCTGCGGTTATCGACGCGGAGGTCTTCATAGCGCTGCACGCGAGAACGGACGAGCGAGCGGAAGTACGCTCCCGTCGTCGGGTCCTCAAGGTCTCCAAACGCAATGCCGACGATTTTCTTGAGGTTGTTTTTCTGGAGCGGCAGAATGTTCTTGTCGTTCTTGACAACGGTGATGCCATCACGCGCAATCTGTTTTGCGAGACGACGATGCTCGGCACTGCCGACAATCGATGAGACCGCGTTCGGGTCAACGAACCGATTCTCCACCAGCCCGAGTGATTGCTTCAGAGCGAGCAGTTTTCGAACGGAGACATTGATACGTTCTTCCGTAATCTCCCCCCGGCGCACCGCACCGACAATAGCATCGATCGCAACATCCACATCCGGAGGAAGGAGTACAAGGTCTGTGCCCGCTTTGATCGCGCGCACCGCTGCATCGGCCGTTGAAAACGCCTTCGTCACCCCCTGCATGGTCATTGCGTCGGTCACAATGAGACCTTTGAAGCCGAGTTGGTTCTGCAGCAGGTCGGTGATGATCGGACGGGAGAGTGTAGCAGGCAGGCCTGTCGTCGTATCGTACGCGGGGACGGAGAGATGGGCGATCATCATCGACATCACGCCGGCATCGACGGCGCGGCGGAAGCCGACCAGCTCGAGCGAGTCCAGCCGCTCCTTGGAAAAGGGCAGCACCGGCATATCGAGATGCGAATCGACATCCGTGTCGCCATGACCGGGGAAGTGCTTCGCCGTCGCAATCACGCCGCCCACCAGACCCTGTCGTTCGGGCGGGCCCTCCTGCAAGCCGCGGGTAAACGCCGCCGCCATCTCGGAAACCAGCCGAGGGTCTTCGCCGAACGACCGCGTGTTGATCACCGGATTCATGGGGTTATTGTTGATGTCCACCACCGGCGCGTAATCCTGATGCACGCCGAGCGCGCGAGCTTCTTTGGCAATCACCTTGCCCATCTCGTATGCATACTGGGGATTGCGCGTTGCCCCGACCAGCATCGCGCGGGGAAAGAGCGTCGCCCTCCGCACACGCATCGCCGTGCCAAACTCGAAGTCCGACGCGATGAGCAGCGGGATCTCCGACGCCGCCTGCAGCTTATTGATCTGCATAACGTACTCATACACATCCCCCGCAAAGAAGACAAAGCCGCCGATCTTACGCTCCCGAACGAGCCGCTCGTAATACTTCCATCGCTCATCATCGGCGCTGAGATAGCCGCCATCCGCACGCTCGAAGACAAGCTGGGCGACCTTTTCTTCCAGTGTCATACGGCTCAGGGTTTCGTCAACCCACGGGCTGGAAGACTGGAGAGGGCTTTTTGATACCGGCGTGGCAGAGGGTCGACCGTACTGCGTTCCCGGCTGTGTGGAGCAGGAAATGAAAAGTGCAAAGACACTGAGAATAAGAAGATTGGTTTTCATGAGAGGTTTACCGTTGGTTCAGAAATCTTGACGGGTGACTATCAGGAAAATAGCCACAAAGAACTGAAGGCACAAGGAGAGAATGTTTTGAACCTTGGAAACCCGCTGGACAGCGACCCAGAAGACTTCCGGAGGCTTGCAGACCTACTGCAGCGCCAGTAACACCGCCCCGTAGGAAGGTGAGGCCTGGGGCTTCACAATGGAGATTTGAGGCAGAGAAAAGGTAATCTTATGCGTGAGAATCCTGGTGAACACCGACTCGTTGCTAATCACGCTGCCGATAAATGCCAACGGAATCTTTTGTCGCGCCCGTTCCGGAGAGGCCGCTTCGAGCATAAGGACCAATGACCGAACATGCTCGGTCAGTTCAAATGTTGCCTTGTTCAGGATGCGTTCGCTCTCTGTATCGTGCTGCTCGGCGGCTTCGATGACCAACGGCGCTACGGAAGCGAGGTCGAAGTTTTCACGATAGACGGCGGTAATGATCTCTTCCTGCGTCCGAAGATTGAATCGTCTGGCAATGAGGTCGGCCAGAAGCGTTTTCCTTCCCCGTCCATCCAATTGTCTCGTGACGGCATTCAACGCATCCCGCCCGATCGCATAGCCGCTCCCTTCATCCCCTAAGATTCTCCCCCATCCACCGACACGAAAGACTTGACCACTGTGACTCTTCCCAAAGGCAATCGACCCCGTCCCGCAAATAAGAATAATCCCCGCTCCGCCTTTAAACGCCCCCTCCAACGCAATGCGGGCGTCGCTTTCGATCACCACCCGCTCGAACGACACACCCTTCGCCTGTGCGTACGACTCAAACCCTTTCTGCATGCGCTGTTGGTCGACTGCCCGTCCTGCTCCAGTGAGTCCGGCAACAACGCGCCGCACTTGCTCAAGTGAGAGCCCTGCTTTTCGACAGCAGGCCTCGGCGACGGAGAAGAGCGTCGTTGCGGCCTGCTCTACGCCGATGATCTGAAAGTTGGAAGGTCCCGCCGTCTCTTCTGCCAGGACATTTCCCTGAAGGTCCGCCAGCAATGCAGCCGTCTTCGTCCCTCCGCCGTCAATCCCGATGACAAATTGTTTGCTCGCCATGGTCGCCGGCAAAGTAGCCATTCTTGGAGGGAAAAGCAACCGACCGATGTGTCGCGCGTCAAACAGTTCCGCTCGCGTTCCCGGTTGGACCCGTATAACGGGGTTGATTGTCTGGAATTTTTCAGGTAAAGTTTCAAAAAGTTCTAGGGCAAGCTGCTATGAGAATTCTCGTTTTCTCCTCGTTCGTATTGTTCACGCTCCCGTTGTTCTCCCAGCACATGGAAGTCGATTTCACCAGCGGGCGGTCGATGTATAACGCATGGTGTGCGCGATGCCATGGCGAAGACGGCCGCGGCCAGGTCGAAGGACTGGAGCTTGAAGTACCGCCGCCGGATTTCACCGACTGTTCCTTCAACTCCCGCGAACCCCGCAAGGATTGGAAGGCCGTCGTTGCGCATGGAGGTCCGGCACGGGGACTCTCCTGGAGCATGCCTGCGTGGGGAGAAGCGATTTCCGAGGAGCAGATCGACCTCATCCTTGACTACATCAAGACCTTTTGCACCGACGACCGTTGGCCAAAAGGTGAACTGAACTTCCGCCGGCCGCAGGTGACCGCGAAAGCCTTCCCCGAAAACGAAGCGCTGATGATTCCCGTCTACACGCACAGCAAAAGTCGCGGCTCGACGACAAAGTTTGTGTACGAAGAACGTGTGGGACCGCGCGGTCAGTGGGAAGTCTCCATCCCGTTCGTCGCAGACTACTCCAACACCGCACGCGGCATCGGTGACGTTGAGCTTTCGGGCAAGTACGCCCTCTTCGATAGCTTCGAGTCGCTGTTCATCCTAAGTAGCGGAATTGAGCTCGGCATCCCGACAGGCAGCGAGGCGAAGGGTCTCGGCTCGGGTCACTGGAAGCTCGCGCCGTACCTCGCCGCGGCGAAAGGATTCGAGCGACTCGTCCTGCAATCCAGCGTGAAATATGAACACCCGCTCAAAGGCAACGAACGCGAACTGCAATACAACCTCGCCTTCACATTCCCGCTCACGGATGAAAAACAGGGAGTGATGCCGATGATCGAGCTGAACGGCGTAAAGTCATTCGAGACAGGGTCGAACAATCTCTTTCTTACTCCGCAGCTCTACATCGGACTCGTGAAGCGGGGACACATTGCGCTTTCTCTCGGGACGCAGATTCCGATCGCGGGCGAAAAGCCGTTCGACTACCGGATTATGACGTTTCTATTGTGGGAGTACATGGATGGAGGGTTGTGGTGGTAGGGAAAAAATATGGTTAATGGTTAATGGTTGATGGTTGATGGTAGATGGTTGATGGTTGTCTTCGGGTAATCACGGCTTGACTCGCTGTGCGTAATTTTTGTATCTTTACACAACACACGGATGACCTTATGAACTTCCGCATTGAATTTGAACAAGAAGCAGACGGTAGGTGGATAGCCGAAGTTGTTGATATTCCCGGCGTCCATGTCTACGGCCAGACCAAGGAAGAAGCCATGCTGAAGGCGCAATCGCTTGCCCTGCGCGTCCTTGCCGAAAGGATTGACTTGGGCGAAGTCTCTTCCATGCCGTTGACGATCTCCTTCCTTGCTGCATGACCCACTGGTCGTCCCAGAAAGCCCGCCGCGTACTTGCTTCCCTCATGCGTATCGGCTGGACAATCAAACGAGAAACACCAAGCTTTCACAAAAACCTTTCTTGACCCGGTTGGCCGGACTACGTTTTCAGTTTTCGGGACTCAGAAGAAATAGGACCACGGATGCTTGCTCGCATCGCTAAGCACACGGGGCTAACTCCAGAAGACCTGTAGACTCTATGAACATTGGAAAGACACTCTACGCCAAGAACCGCCACGAGTGGCGCGCGTGGCTGAGCAAGAATCACACGACGGCCAAAGAGATCTGGCTCATTTACTACAACAAGGCATCCGGCAAGCCGCGCATCCCCTACAATGACGCGGTGGAAGAAGCACTCTGCTATGGCTGGATCGACAGTATCGTCAAGAAGTACGACAAGGACCGGGCAGCACAGCGATTCTCACCCCGCAACCCGAAGAGCAACTGGTCGGAGATGAACATCGAGCGGGTACGGCGGTTAATCAAACAAGGCAAGATGACGAAAGCCGGCCTGGCGGTCTTTAACGACAAAACCGGTGTACTCACGGGCAAGATGAAGACAGACAAGGATGGAAACAAGCGGCTCGTGATTCCGGAAGATATTTTGAGAGCCCTCAAGAAAGACAAGACGGTCTGGAAGAACTTCCAGAAGTTTCCTGAGTCCTACAAACGGATTCGCATCGGCTGGATTGACGCCTCGCGCAATCGGCAGGAGGCGTTCAGACAGCGACTCCAGTACTTCCTGAAGATGACGGCAAAGAACAAGCGGTTCGGGATGGTGCAGTGAAGGGGGG
>DATLYT010000171.1:0-10646 GCA_035574455.1 Bacteroidota bacterium | reverse complement strand
GCTCGAGGCTTTCTGCATTCTTGATCAGAATACCGCGCGTGGCACCGAGTCCGGTACCCACCATGATGGCGGTCGGCGTTGCCAATCCCAACGCGCAGGGACACGCGATGATAAGGACGGCAATGAAGTTGATCATAGCATGCGTGAATCCCGAACCTCCAACCATGAACCAGAGAACAAACGTCAGTACGGCAATTCCTATGACCGTTGGAACAAAGACCGACGCGATCTTATCGGCCAGCGTCTGGATCGGCGCCTTGGAGCCCTGCGCCTCTTCGACAAGCTTGATGATCTGGGCAATGACCGTTTCCTTTCCAACTGCCGTCGCGCGAAACTCAATCGTGCCGTTCTTGTTGATAGTGCCTCCGATCACCTTCTGGCCAACCGTTTTCTCGACCGGAATGCTTTCGCCCGTCACCATCGATTCATCCACCGACGTAAAGCCGTTGGTAATCAATCCGTCCACAGGAATCTTCTCACCGGGCCGCACGATGACAACATCGTCATGCACAACTTGATCGATGGGGATATCAATCTCTGCTCCGTTGCGAATCACCCGCGCCGTCTTCGGCTGCAACTCCATCAGCTTCTTGATGGCGTCGGAAGCGCGTTGCTTGGCTTTCGCCTCGAGCAGACGACCCATCAGGATCAACGTCACGATTACAGCGGCCGTGTCAAAGTAGACATGAGACTGCACGTCCGGCGGAAACCAGTGCGGAAACAGAACAACGAGAGTGCTGTAGAGATAGGCCGTGCCGGTTCCGACTGCCACAAGTGTGTTCATATCCGATGTGAAGTGTTTCGCGAGCTTCCATGCGATGGTGAAGAACCGCTTCGCGGAAACGACCATGACAAGCGTGGTTGCAATCATGAGCAGCTTGTTGATGTCATCCATCGCGAGCGGCGACCTGACCATGAACCACTCCGTCATCATCAGCATGCTGATGGCCATAATCGGAATCGTCAGGATGGCGCTGAAGATGAATTCGCGTTTGAGCTTTCGATAGGCCTCTGAAGGTTCCCCGCGCATCTCGCTCTGACCTTCCTGAAGGGACAGGTCGGACGGTTTCTCCACAGGCACAATAAGCCGATATCCGGCTTCGTCAACGGCACGTGCAAGCGTATCGAGCTGAACTTTTGCGGGATCGAAGGAGAGCGTAACTTTTTCCGTCGCAAGATTGACGGCTGCTTCCTGTACTCCCTCCACCTTTTTGAGGGTTTTCTCCACACGCAGTACGCAGCTTGCACACGTCATACCCTCGACGGGAAGTGTGAGTGTTTTGATAGATTGATCCTTGCTCATGGTTTTCTGACTCACGAGTTCACTCGGCCGAAACAACTCGATACCCGGCCTCTTCCACCGCTTTTGCGAGCTGGTCCGAAGTAACGGTTGTTTCATCGATCTGCAGTTTGGCGGTTCCAATCTGTACGTCTTCGACCGTTACACTGGCAAGTTTGCTCAGTTCCTTGCGCACCGCCATCACACAATGTCCGCAGTGCATGCCTTCGATTTTGAGTTCGATTGTTTTCATGGGAATTCTCCTGGGTTGGATTGATGCAGCCACTAACGCATGAAGTATAGAAAAAAGGATATGCTAAACCGTTACAAAATGTTTGGAAAATGTTATAAAAACACAATCGAATCATAGCTTGACAATCGCGAAGCAGTATTTTATATTCGCAGACAATAACCGAATTGGGGAGGAGTCATGAAAGCAAGTACGTTGTTGGATGAATTCCACCGTTGTTTCTTCCGAGAAGGTCAGGATGGGGTATGGCTTGGTGGTCTGGAGAAACCGATGCCAACGGTGCTTTCCATGGAAGATCAGATCCATCATCTGAGCCAGCACGCCTATCTGGCAGATTGCAACGAGAGCCTCGCATGCATGTATGGATATGAGGCGCCATCACAGCTCATCGGTCTGAGGTTTCCTCAGTTCTTTCTCCTCCCAGATCCCACGAACATCGACACCTTGGAACGGTTTCTTGCTTCAGGCCTTAGGATTCATGATGCGATCTCGCACGGGCGTCATCGAAACGGTACATCCGTGCACTTCCTCAACAGCTGGATGGGAGTCGTTGATAAGGGGAAGTTGATACGAGTGTGGGGAATACAACGTCGGATTACGGATGTACGGCTGGTCCGCGTTCTGAAGGAGCTTAACTGCCTCTCCGCTGTTCAACGGACGATCTTCAACACTACCATTCAAGGAATGACACTGAAGGAAATAGCCGCAGCGACAGGTCTCGCGGTGAGCACAGTTGAAACGCACCGGAAGCGTCTGTTGAAGAAACTCGGTCTTCACTCGATGCAAGAATTGCTCCTTGTGGCCGGCAAGTTGCATCTGGAGTAAAAGGATGAGTAGCGGCCGTGTGCTCAGGAAGTATTTGTCAAGACCGACGGTGTCAAAAAATTATGACACTCCCCTGTCGTAATTTTTCGACAGGGGGTGGAGGTTGACAAATTCTTGCAATGCCCATACATTGCCGAAAAGTACTTCGCTCGCTGGTCTGCTGGTCAAGGTCGACAAGCTCATGTTCGAGTGGTCCCCGAGCGTGGATTTGACGGCTGCAGCCAACAGACGGGGACCACAGCGAGCAGGCGATAACGGGTCAACAACACAAGATGATATAGAAAGGAGGAGTCTGCCATGAAACGACTTATCTTTATTGGAGGTTCAAGCATTGTCGTTGCATCTCTGATATTTCTGGGCTTCATGGGATACGGTAATGTCCCGGAGAAAGAAGGATCCGTAACGATTCTTTTCAAATATGCGGGAAACGTTAACGGGGAGACTATGGAAGGAACAGGAACCCTGTTTGCCAACCCTCAGACAGGAACATTCAATGCGGCTGCACTCTTCGACCGACTACCACAAAACTTTGCCCTAGAAAGCACGTCGTGGTCGCTCTTTAGTATCTCCTGCAGCAACGGAGGAAACGGAGAAGAAGGTGCCTCCAACATCCTGCAGTTGACAAACGGAGCGTACAAAAGCATTCGTCGCGTGCAATTGTTTGACGAGCGAGGAGAAACTGTGGGCGATATTACCATTGCCGGGCGTTTTACCCCGGTAAGAGCCAACGTCTTTACAGCAGATGTAAAGGTCTCAGGCGTATATCGAGGTCCTATGGATCTTATCGCTGCAACCGGGTACTCTCTACCAACGCAGCCCACAGGAGATCGAACCCTTGCCGGCGGCTTCACAATAACATACCAGACTCGGAGTGGCAAAGGCATTACTGCTCATCATGAGCATGTGTATGAATTCGAAGAGGGTGTACGACAAGCCCTTCAACCGAACGTGATGGAAATTCGTTACTCGGCCGGGTCGTTCTGGTCTCCGGACAAGCGGATCCTGCAGATCAACGGGACGTCTGTAATTAAACCCTTAAAACAGTCGATATCAATGCAATAAGAAGAACAATGCCTAGGGACCCGAAGGGGGAGCACTCGAGTCCCTGGGCTGTCTCTACTGGATCACATGAGGAGCGTATGTTGCAGACGAGGTTGTTTCCACTCTTCCTCAGTCTTTATTTCGCAGGAGGTTGGCAAGAGGTGTATGGCATCGATGAACCGCTGAGTTTGCGTCTTTCCAAGTTCGTTACCCTCTACCCGGAATATCACCAACCACCGACCTATCCCACCATTGCTGTGGTCGCAACACGCGATGACACACTATACATCAGTGTAGAGGCTTCATTCAACCCAGCCTTGAAACCCATTGCCCAAGGTCTTCAACGAGACGGAAGCACCGGTCAGGACGATATGATATGGATTGTGATCGATCCTGATAGGAGAGGAAAGGACGGTTATCTCTTCGGCGTCAATAGCATCAATACGCAGTACGATTTTAAGATCACGAATGTCAGTCAGATATCACTGGAGTGGAACTATCAGTGGAAGAGCTTTACTCGCGTGGATTCGAGCGCATGGATGGGGGAGTTCTGGATTCCACTGTCCGGCCTGTTGCGCGCATCGGTGGATTCCCTCGGCATCAATATTTTACGCGGGCCGTACAGACGCACCGAGGGCAGCATTGAAGTGGTCTCTCTGATTCCGCTCCCACCCGGTATCCCCACGACCAGCGTTCAATTTACGCAAGCGATACCCGTTTCTTTCCGCATTCCATCGACGCATGTTCACGGCTACTTTCTGCCCTATCTTCGATCCGAACGCATTCGAAGTGTCGGCTCGGACTGGAAGGCCAGTACGGGGTTTGAAACTCGGCTTCACGCGGGCAGTCACTCTATGATGGCAACGTATAAACCGGACTTCAGCGCTGCTGGCGCAAGCTCATTTTCGCTTGACATTATTAGCAACAGATTCTATGTGGCGGAGAACCGATACTTCTTCACGGAGAGTGAAAAGTTTACGCGCCTTCCCTTGAATAGCTTCTACTCAAAGTTAATTTCCGACGATGTTCGCTGGGGAATCCAATACGGCTTCGAGCGCGAGGCTACCAAAGTGTTTATCATGAGTTTGCGTTCCCCCCTCGTGAACAATATCTTCACCGGCGAACCGGCGAAAACCGTTCACTGGTACTCGATGATTGCCGGAGCTCATTCTGCTGGCTATACGCAGGTTCAACTCAACATCAGTCAACTCACAGACCGGATGACTCTGACCGGTGGTGATCCTCTCGTCGATCTCCAGCTTCTCTACGCGCCAAGTTGGACTCTTAAGAGCCATTTCTCTTATGACGTGAAGGACCGCTCTTCGGCCCTTGATGTGCAATTTTCCTCGTTAAGCACAGTTGGTCCCTCGATCGTGGCTTCCGCAAGCTACATTGCGCGTGCCTATCAATATCCACTCGCGTTTCTCGAATTTGGCAACAACAACTGGAAGACTTCTGGGCGGGCTCAATATGTATGGACTTTCAAACGCAACGTTGCTTCTTCACTGGGGCTCAACGCGGGATGGCTCTTGCTCGAGCGTCTCTCGCCTGCCTCCTCGTTGATCCGGTTAGGCATCGTCGGCGGATCAGTAGAAATCGTCCCTCTCACACACCTTTTCTACTCATTCACGTACGATGAGCGACCGTCCATCGGTCAAACGAATCTGTACCACGCGGTAAGCATCCAGTCTCAGTATCAGGAGTTTCTCCAATTGCAGGCAACGGCACAACGGGGCGTCTCTGGTGGGAAACAACTGCAATTCTACCGGGTCGGCTTTACTCTGAATCCCTTTAGTCAGATTCGATTGGAAGCGAACTACACCGCACGTAAGCTTGATGCAAGCACAGATGAATTTTACACCGCTATTGCCACCACTCGGTTGCTCACAGATGTTTTCCTACGTGTCTACTATCAAAGCTTCTCGCTGCCAAGTCAGAATACGAGTGGAGATGTCCTCAATGGACTGTTGAACTACTATCTTTCCAGGCGGAATAATCTGTATCTACTTGTGAACCTACGCAATAACCTCAAGACCATGGATACGATGGCCCGCCTCGGTTACGAAATCAGCATCTAACGAGCACGGTTCAGTGGTCCGCTCCGAGAGAACGGCGGTTAAGCACCAGCAGAGGGTACTGTTTTACAGAATTTTGAGAAAAATTGTAATCTATCCCCCTCAGAAAATGAAAAAGCCATCTAAACGATGGCTCCCTCGAAGTCAAGACAGGAAATGGCTTTCAATGCTTCATCCCCACCTGGTCAATCGGATGGCGATGAACTCCGCCTAACTTCTTGAATTGGCTGGGCGTCATGCCGGTCACTTTCTTGAACTGGTTGGAAACATGGGCAACGCTACTGTAGCCCATTGTGTAGGCGATCTCGCTCAGTGTCATCTCGCCGTACTTCAGAAGCTCCTTCACCCGTTCGACCTTTTGGAGAATGATGTACTGCTCGATGGTGATGCCTTCAACGGAAGAGAAGAGGGTGCTGAGCGAGTGGTAGTCCTGACCCACTTCGCGGGCGATGAATTCCGAATCCTTGATTCGAAGCGGATTCTTCTCGTAATCGTTTTGCACGAGCTTAAGCACGGCGTGCTTGATGTTCTCGATCGTCTTTACCCGCCTGTCTTCGATCAACTCAAAGCCGTTCTCGTGCAGGACGTGACGGATGTTCTCCATCGGTAACTGGTTGCTCTCCCCGCTGACTTCAACTTCGCCAAGCACAACATTTCGCACATCAAGACCTAATCGCGTCAACTCCTCCCGCACCACTTTGATGCAGCGAGGACACACCATGTTTTTGATGTAGAGCTTCACGAACGCAGATGATGCTGATTCTCGCGTATTCACGCTGATGTGTACTCCAAAATCATTATCTATATTTTTCCCCGTCTACAAGTCCTTCGACCGCATTTCGATATGCTATCGTTCCCGTCATTCCATCACCCATTATTCATTATTCATTCTCCATTCTCCATTGCTCCACCCTTCCATCCACCATCAACCTACCACCGTCGGGGCACGTTCTTTACGCAGCGCACGGTGTCCCGGGCAATCAGCAATTCTTCATTGGTTGGAATGACAAACGTGCGGATGCGACTTCCACTCCGGCTGATTTCCATCTCACGTCGATCCGTGGCCTGCTGGTTCAGTACCTCGTCAAGTTCAATCCCGAACCACTCCAGACCGTTGCAGATACGCTGGCGAATGGTCGGCGAGTTCTCGCCGATCCCGCCGGTAAAGACGATAGCATCCGTCCCGCCAAGTTCGGCCAGGTATGCGCCGATGTACTTTTTGACGCGGAGGCAGAACAGGTCGATCGCAAGTTTCGCGCGGCGATCCTGATGCTCGCGCTCTTCGTCCAACAATTCTCGCATGTCATTCGTCAGTCCCGAAATCCCCAGCAAACCCGATTGCTTATTCAGGAGCGCGTCAATCTCCGGAAGCGACATGCCTTCCTTATGCGCCAGAAACTCGATGATGGACGGATCAAGATCCCCCGAGCGGGTTCCCATCACCAAACCCTCCAGCGGCGTTAGTCCCATACTTGTGTCAACGGAATCTCCCCCGCGAATGGCGCATGCCGAGCACCCGTTGCCCAGATGCAGCGTGATGATGTTTGTCTCCTCGCGTTTCTTGCTGACAAGTTGCCGATAGCGATACGCCACATACCGGTGCGACGTGCCGTGAAATCCGTACCGCCGTATCTTGTGCCGCCGGTACAGCTGATACGGGATGGCGTAGAGATACGACGTCTCTGGCATGGTGGAGTGGAACGACGTATCGAACACCGCCACCTGCGGCACGCCGGTCCCCAGGAGCTCTCGTGCCGCGTAGATGCCCTTGAGATTGGCCGGATTGTGCAACGGGGCAAGCTCGATGCAATCTTCGATGCCATCGATGACGCTCTGGTCGATAACCACCGACTTTGAGAACTTTTCCGCTCCATGCACCACGCGATGACCGACGGCGTGGATATCGGAGAGCGACTGAATACCGGGAATCTGCGCATCGGGCGAAATGATCCATCGCAGGACGAAATCGAGCGCAGCGCGGTGGTCTCGCAACGGCGCGGCCTGCTTGACCGTCGGCCTGCCGTTTGCCTGGAGTGTAATCAACGCCTGACTCCCAATCCGTTCGATAACGCCCTTTGCTTTCATCACGTCGCTGTTGTTCTCAATCAGCTCAAGGTCGGTTTCAATGATCTGGAATTTGAGAGAAGAGCTGCCACAGTTGAGGACGAGGATGTTCATACGCGGATTCTCATTGATTTACGTAGAGTTCGCTGATCCGTACATTACAATACGCCCTGAAGGAGACGCTGCAATGTACGATATTCAAACTCATACCGCAAAGGTTCAATGAGGCTGTCGTTTTACTTTTCCGTAATTTGCGCTATCTTCCCGCTGCAGGCTGATATCTTTCGACGGTCTGGACTGCTAATCACTACTTGTTCTAGGAGGAGCGATGAGACCCATGAGACTGCTTCTTGCACTCGCTTTCACCACATCGACTGCGGTCGCGCAGACGTCGCAGTTCTTCGACATCGTCAAAGTGGCCGACGGTGTATACGGCGCTATCGGGAAGCCCGGCGTTCTGAGCAACGCGGCAATCATCGTCACCGACCGCGGCGTCATCGTCGTGGATACCCATCTGAGGCCGAGCTGGGCGAAGGACTTGATTCAAACCATCCGCCAGATTACCGACAAGCCGGTTCGGTACGTGATCAATACGCACTGGCACGGCGACCATGTGCAGGGGAACCAAGCCTACCAGGCGGCGTTTCCTATCGGCACGGAGTTCATCTCGCACGTCAACACGCGGGATGACATCATCGGCAAGGCGATCCCGAGTGTAAAGCAAAATCTCGATAGCCTGCCGGTCCAAATCGGGCGACTGAAAGCGCGGCTGGCAGAGGGAAAGAATCCCGACGGGTCGATAATGACCGACAGCGCGAAACAGGTTCTCCAGCGACAGATTGCCAATCAGGAATCGTATCTCGAAGAGCTGAAGACACTGCAGATCGCAATCCCCAACCTGACGTTCGATAAGAGTCTTGCCCTGTGGGCAGGCGAGCGCGAAGCCCGCGTGCTCTATTTCGGCGAAGGCCACACACGCGGCGATGTTGTTGTCTATCTGCCGAAAGAAAAGGTGTTGATCTCTGGCGACATCCTCACCGGCGGGTTACCCTTTATGCGAGACGCCGTGCCGCTGGCATGGGCTGCGACCTTGGAAAGCATCGGGAAGTTGGAGATTGAACAGATCATTCCCGGCCACGGGCCGGTGCAAAAAGGGAAAGACCTGCTCAACCTTGTTGTGCAATACCTTAAAGACCTCTATCCCGCTGTCGAAGCGCAGGTGAAAAAAGGCGCGACGGTGGAAGAAGCTGTCAAAGCCGTAGGCGATCAGCTCGCGCCGAAGTATGAGAAGGAGTTTCCAAACTTCCGTAACGGTCTCGGTGGACCTTTGGGAAATGTGACGAAGACGTACGAAGCGATGAAGAGCAAAAAATGAGAGGATGAATGGGGAAAAGAGAGAGGAGGAAATGAAAGAGTTTTACTACGCGGTACAAAGTCAACAAGTTAGTCCACTACAAAACAAGGAAAATCTCTTTAATCAAAAGCGTAAATCCGGAATGGAAAGAGTTATCCAGCAGTCTTTGACTTCCTACTCACTCGCAATGACGCTCTACTCTAACCCACTCAGAAAATGTCATCCCTAACCCAATCCCCCGCCTGGAAAGCCCTCGCACAGCATCATCAAGAGATCGCCGACCAGCACATGCGCGACCTGTTTGCCGAAGATCTGCAGCGCTTCAAAAAATTTTCGCTCCGCTGGAACGACCTGCTCGTTGACTACTCCAAGAATCGCATCACCGAGAAGACGATGTCGCTGCTCTTCGACCTTGCCCGCCAGGCAGATGTCCGGGGATGGACGGAGAAGATGTTCCGCGGCGAGAAGATCAACGTTACCGAGCAGCGGGCGGTGCTTCACATCGCCCTTCGTAATCGCTCCAATCGGCCTATTGTGGTGGACGGCGAAGATGTGATGCCAGCGGTCAACAGCGTGCTCACCCACATGCGCAATTTCAGCGAGTCCGTCCGCAACGGCAAATGGAAGGGCTACACCGGCAAGACTATCACTGATATCGTCAACATCGGCATCGGCGGGTCGGATCTGGGTCCGGTTATGGTCACGGAGGCGTTGAAACCCTACGGCCACGAGCGGCTACGATGTCATTTCGTCTCGAATGTCGACGGCACACACATAGCGGAAACAGTCAAGCATCTCAATCCCGAGACGACGATGTTCATCATCTCGTCCAAAACGTTCACGACGCAGGAAACCCTCACCAACGCCGAATCCGCCAAGCGATGGTTTCTCGAGCGGGTGCAGGATTCATCCGCCGTTGCCAAACATTTTGTGGCAGTCTCGACCAACGCGAAAGCCGTTGCTGCATTTGGCATCGATACGAAGAACATGTTCGAATTCTGGGACTGGGTTGGCGGGCGTTACTCGCTCTGGTCGGCTATCGGGCTCTCCATCGCACTGTACATCGGCATGGACAACTTCGAGGAGCTGTTGACGGGCGCGCACGAGATGGACGAGCATTTCCGAACAGCACCGTTAGAGCAAAATATTCCGGTTATCCTCGCGCTGCTCGGAGTCTGGTACAACAACTTCTTCGGCTGCGAAACGCACGCCATCATCCCCTATGACCAGTATATGCATCGCTTTCCGGCGTATTTTCAACAAGGCGATATGGAGAGTAACGGGAAGCGTGTAACCCGAGATGGCACAGCGGTGGACTACTCCACCGGACCGGTCATCTGGGGCGAGCCGGGGACAAACGGCCAGCACGCGTTTTTTCAGCTCCTGCATCAGGGCACGAAGATGATTCCTGCCGATTTCCTCGCGCCGATGCAATCGCACAACCCCATCGGCGACCACCATGCGATTCTCATTTCGAACTTCATCGCTCAAACCGAAGCATTGATGCGGGGCAAAACCGAAGCCGAAGCGCGAAAGGAGCTTGCTCATCTCACACCGGCAGAAGCCGAAGCACTGCTTCCGCACAAAGTCTTCCCCGGCAACCGACCGACAAACACGATTGCCTTCAAGAAGCTCACTCCCCGCGTGCTCGGTCAGCTCATCGCCATGTATGAGCATAAGATTTTCGTGCAGGGAATTATCTGGAACATCAACTCGTTCGACCAGTGGGGTGTGGAGTTGGGAAAACAGTTAGCAAAG
>DATLYT010000170.1:0-25666 GCA_035574455.1 Bacteroidota bacterium | reverse complement strand
GATGCGTTCGGATTCCGCCCCATCTTTTTCATCGTTGCCGGACTTTGCACGCTTGCCGGTATTCTGATTGTGAAGTTCGTGCGGGAAGAAAACAAGCCCAAACCGGACCAGCTTGATGCATCGTCGTTACTCAGCGGGTATGCGTACGCCTTCCGCTCAAAGCCCATTCGCATCGCGCTCGTCGTGATCATCATCTCGCAGTCGTCCGTGTTCATGATTCAACCGATCTTTGCACTGTATGTCGAATCTCTCATCTCCCAAACGACTTTGGTTGCTACACTGACGGGTGGAATCTTTTCGATCGCCGGTGTCTTCACCGTTCTTGCCGCGCCATGGTGGGGCAAGCGGAACGACGCCAAGAGCTATAAGAAGAATCTGACCATCGCGTTATCGGGAGCCGGGGTTGCCTATGCGGCTCAAGGACTTGTCTCCAACCCGTATCAGTTGATTTTCCTCCGCGCAATTCTTGGATTCTGTTTGGGTGGAATGCTCCCTGCACTCTATTCGTACATCAGCAAACACGCAGTGCTGGAACGACGCGGCAGTATCATGGGCATTGCGGCCAGCGGCAATATCCTGGCAAACATGATCGGCCCGCCGGCAGGAGGATACATCGCTTCGCACTTCGGCTTGAGGGAGACATTCTTTGTCACCGGCGGAATGCTCCTTGTGACGGTTCTCATCCTCCGTTCCGCGTTTATCGACCTGCGCGGTTCAGAGCCGCAAGGAGCAACAGAGAAGGATGAAGCGCAACCCACAATTGCCGAGAGCGTTAACGAATGACGGAACCCAGCTTTCTTCTCGTGCTCTTGATAACGCTGATTTTCAGCGCCCTCACGCTCGTAACCGGCTTCGGCGTCGGCACGGTACTCACGCCGACCTTTGCATTTTTTTATGATGCCAAGACCGCTGTCTTTCTCGTTTCGATCGTCCATCTCGCCAACAACCTACTGAAATTTGGCCTGTTTCGTCAGCATGTGAACAAAGAGATTCTCCTCAAGTTTGGTCTCTGGAGTTTGGTCGGCGCTGCCGGTGGATCGTTGTTGCAAGGAGCGTTAGAAGGAGTGTACGTGCGATACGCTTTGGCCTGCTTTCTGATTGCCGCAGGTTCATTGGAGTTCCTTCCCGCCGCCTCAAAGTTCAGGATTCCTCGCTCGTTCGATTTCCTCGGAGGCTTCTTCTCCGGCTTTCTCGGCGGGATGATCGGTAACCAAGGAGCAATCCGGAGCGCGTACCTGCTGAACTACAACCTCTCCAAAGAATCCTTTATCGCCACAGCTACTGCCATTGCCATCGTTATTGATTTGACGCGAATTCCCGTTTACCTTTACTCTCAGTTCGCGATGCTGGGCAATGCCAACGTTTCACTTCTGGCCGTTATGGCGGTTGCTTTTGCAGGCACACTCATCGGAAAACGATTGCTGACGAACATTTCCCTCGAACGCTTCCGGAACATCGTGGCCACGTTTCTGGTGGTGATGGGAATCGCACTCTTCTTCTGACGTACGTTTTCTTCACTCGGAGTTATTGAATGTCCAAGAAAAACGAACGCCTGTTCCTCATCGATGCGATGGCCATTGCTTATCGCTCGTACTACGCCTACATCCGCGCGCCGCTGCGGAATTCCAAAGGCGAGAACACGAGCGCGGTCTATGGTTTCGTCTCCTTCCTCAATAAGATTCTCGAACAGGAAAAGCCCGATCACATTGCCGTTGCCTTCGACACCGCCGCACCGACCTTTCGCCATCAAACATACAAGGAATACAAAGCCACACGGCAGGAAATTCCGGAAGACCTGATACCGCAACTCGATCTCATCAAGGCCATCGTTAAAGCATACAACATCCCGATGCTGGAGCTGGACGGTTACGAGGCAGACGACATCATCGGCACGCTCGCCAAGCGGGCGGAGAAAGAGAAGGTGGAGACGTTTCTTGTGACATCGGATAAAGATTACATGCAGCTCATTTCCGACCGGGTCAAAATGTATCGGCCGGGCAGACAGGGGAACGAGGCGGAGATCGTCGGGCCGGAAGAGGTGCAGGAGAAATTCGGAGTCCCGCCGGACCGTGTGGTGGATGTTCTTGCACTCGTCGGGGATACATCGGACAATGTGCCGGGGGTACCGGGGGTCGGGGAAAAAACGGCCATCCCCCTCGTGCAACAATTCGGCTCACTCGAAACTATCCTCGCCAACGTCGACAAAATTCCACAAAAAGGAGTACGCGAGAAGATTGCAGCAAACAAAGAGCTTGCCCTGCTCTCCAAGAAACTCGTCACCATCGATACCGAGACGCCTATCACGATCGATTTTCACGAACTCAAGTTGGGTAAGCCCGATACCCGCAAGCTTCGCGAGTACTTTTCTGCGCTCGAATTCAAGAGCCTGCTGAGCAAACTCAAGGATGAAGGGAAGGAAGAAGAACCGGCCGATGCTGCGACAGATTTCAAATTCGAAAAATACACGACCATCAAGGAAGACAAGCACCAGTATAAGACGATAACGACGGAAAAGGACTTTCACGAGCTTTGCGCTCGGTTGTCCAACGCCAAGGAATTCGTCTTCGATACAGAAACAACTTCCACCAACGCTCTTCAGTCCCAGATTATCGGCCTCTCCTTCTCGCTCAAGCCACGGGAGGCGTACTATGTCCCCGTCGATATCTCCAGCGATTCACCGCAGAGCACCGACCTGTTTGGGGAGCCATCTTCGATCGGTCCAAAACAACAATACGCCGGGTTACCCCCCTCTCTCGTTTTTCCAGCATTGAAACCGATTCTTGAAAACCCCAAGATCAAAAAAATCGGCCAGAATATTAAGTACGATATGCTTGCGGTCTGGCAACACGACATCGACGTACAAGGAGTGGAGTTCGACACGATGATTGCGAGTTACATCTTGCGCGCCGATGGCCAGCACAATCTCGACGCTCTCGCGCGTGAGTATCTCAACTACTCGATGGTTTCCTATGACGACCTCACGGGCGAGGGGAAGAATCGGAAAGATATCCGTGATGTGCCGCTCGAGGCTCTCGCCGAGTATTCTTGCGAGGACGCGGATATCACGTTCCGGCTGTATGAGGTGTTGAGCGAAAAGCTTCGCCAAGAAAAAATGATGGCGTTGTGCCAGGAAGTGGAGTTTCCTCTCTGTTCTGTTCTTGCACGAATGGAACGGGCCGGCGTGTCGATCGATGTGGAGTATTTAGCCGACATATCGAAGGAGCTTGAGCGAGAATTAGACCGCCTTACACGCGAAATTTACAAACTCGCCGGGAGCGAATTCAACATCAATTCTACCCAACAACTCAGCGAAGTCCTCTTTACCAACCTCAAACTCTCGCCCGTCCGGAAAACAAAAACCGGCTTCTCCACGGATGTCGGTGTGCTCGAAACACTCCGCCACGAGCATCCCATCATCGAGAAACTGCTCGACTATCGCCAGCTGTCCAAGCTCAAGTCGACGTACATCGACTCACTGCCCACGATGGTTAACCCGCGAACCGGGCGCGTCCACACATCCTACAATCAAACGGTGGCGGCAACGGGACGCCTTGCCAGCAGCGACCCGAACCTCCAGAACATCCCTATCCGCACGGAAATTGGCCGCTCCATCCGCAAGGCATTCGTCCCGGGCAAGAAAAACCAGCTCATCATGTCAGCCGACTACTCGCAGATCGAACTGCGCATCATGGCGCATGTGTCCGGCGATGAGGGTTTGGCGGAAGCATTCCGGAACAAAGAAGATGTGCACGCAACAACGGCGGCGAAAGTCTTTGGCGTGTCGCTCAAGGACGTCACTCGTGACATGCGCCGCAAAGCCAAAGAAGTCAACTTCGGCATCATGTACGGCATCGGGCCATTTGGACTCTCAACGCGATTGGAGATTTCGCAGTCTGAAGCAAAAGAGATTATCGAGCGTTACTTTGAGCGATTTCCGAAGGTCAGGCAGTACATCGAGGAAACGAAGGCGATGGCGCACAAGCAGGGTTATGTCTCAACGCTCATGGGTCGACGGAGGTACCTGCCCGACATTCACAGCAAGAACCAGAATCTCCGCCAGAACGCCGAACGCCAAGCCATCAACATGCCGATTCAAGGTACGGCGGCGGACATGATCAAGATCGCGATGGTCAGAATCGACGCCGACCTCCTTAAGAAAAAGCTCGAGAGCAAGATGCTCCTTCAGGTGCACGATGAGCTCGTGTTTGAAATCGAAAAGGATGAAGAGGAAACGATGCGGAAGCTCGTGGAGAAACAGATGCAGGAAGCGATGAAACTGAGCGTACCCATTGAAGTGGAAATTGGTGTAGGGAAAAACTGGCTGGAGGCACATTAAGAAAGACGTGGAGAGGAGATGGAGACACTCTCTTCGTGTTCGCGATGTTTCCCAACCGAAGCACTGTACTTTAGTAGTACGCAGGGCAAGTCTTGACGAGAAAGTTTTTTGTGCGACGGCTTCCCCTTGTCTACGAACTCGCCTGCGGTCTACGTTTGAGCAAGATCGCCAGTCCCCACAAAATTAATCCCACCGGCCAGTAGTCGCGAATGAAGCGGCGGACTTCCCACCAATCAAGGTAATGGTACTCCACGAGAATCATCGCAGTCCCAAACCCAACGAAGAGCACTGCGGGCACCAGAACGCCAACATTACGCGGCTCGAAAACATACAGCATCACAAATGCCAACCCCAGTGCGAGCGACATCCCCCCAAAGCCAAGTTCGTCCGTGAGCCAGATCAGATTCCAGGCATCGAGTGAAAAAAAGATGCCGAAAAAGAACATGAGGCTACCCCAGAAGATTCTCCCGCGTCGCTTCATCGTGAAGCCCTGCACAGCAAGCACGGCGCCCCAGATGCCGAGAAACATCCAGAAGATTCTCCCCCATCCGAAAGAGATGATCTCCAATCGGTCGAGCAACAGCATGGAGCCGAGGGCAATGAGGAGGATTCCGAAGATCGACGATTTTGAATTCATGGCTTCCTCCTACGTGGCTACGGGACGAGGTTTTTCAGGCATCGAGAAGAGCAGTACGATGTAGAGAAGAATGCCAAAGCCAAAGGACATCAGCGTGAAAATGACGAAGAAGACACGGACGATCGTTGGGTCGATGTCGAAGTATTCGCCAAGTCCGCCGCACACACCGAAGAGCTTCCGGTCTGCAAACGAGCGCAGGAGCCGACGACGCGGAGGCGGTGCAGGTTCGGGTTGCGGTGCTGACGATTGCGTTTCGGGCGCGGACTTCCTCGCCGCTCCTCGTTTCTTCCGGCCTGTCGTCTGCTCTTGTGCTTCTGCTGGATGACCCGGCTCTGCTGGAGGAGGGGCAGGCGGTTGCTCGGAACCCGCTTCACGACGGCGTACGAGAATATAGATGCCCGCCCCTATCAATGACAAGGGGAGTAAGTAATTCCAGACGAACCGCGTCATCTCCCGGAAGGAAAAGAAATCAAGGTTGATAAAGAGGAAAAAGCAGCCGACAACGATCAACACGATCCCAATCAGCTTAAAAGCAGTTGGATCTGATGATTGAGTCGCACCCGCTGGAGTCGTCGATGGGTTGAGCGGAACGATGATGACGGCTGCGATGTAAAGGATTATTCCCCACCCGCCGAAGATCGTCAGGAGAACCCAGACGATGCGCATGAGCGTCGGGTCAATGTCGAGATACTCCGCGATCCCCCCACACACGCCGGCGATGACGCGATTGGTGCTACTGCGATAGAGACGTTTCGAGCTGGTCGACATGGCTTGTCCCCTGTGGTATTGTTTGAAGTCTAAAGGTAAAGCTACTGAAATCTACGTCAACCGACAAGGAAGGTTACATGAAATTCTGGAGGAGACGTGGCGCTTCTGTTCGCCGTCGCGCCATGCGAGACTTTGGCGGGACGTTGGCTGTGACTTCCTCGCCGTCAGTTCCTCTTTTCTGCCAATCGTTGTAATGCCTCACCTGTTAATCGAAACACGGTCCAATCGCTCATCGGCACGGCACCGAGCTTTTTGTAGAACTCAATCGCAGGCTCGTTCCAATCGAGTACCCACCATTCGAATCGACCGCACTTGCGCTCAACGGCTTGCTGGGCTAAATAGACCATGAGTGCTTTGCCGATGCCTTTTCCCCGGTACTGGGGGTAGACAAAGAGGTCCTCGAGGTAAATTCCGGGTCGAGCTAAGAACGTCGAGTAGTTATGGAAAAAAAGCGCGAACCCTGCCGGCTCGTTGTTGTAACGAGCGATGACGACCTCGGCATAGCGGCGAGAACCGAATAGCGTCTCTCGGAGTGTCGCCTCATCCGCCAAGCACTCGTGCGCCAACTGTTCATACTCTGCAAGCGCTTGAATGAATTTCAGAATGAGCGGAACGTCGTGTTCCGTTGCGGGATCAATGCGCAGGCTAGAATCCATAAATGCTCCATCAAGATCTTGAAACATCATGAAACAATAATGCCCAACCTGTCACTGGCTGGGCACTTCACGTAGTAGCTGATACTCACGTATTCATTCGTATTCCTGGGAGTACTTCATCCTTTACGCCAAACGCTACACCTCCATAATCTCCTTCTCCTTCATCGCCAGCAGGTTGTCAATCTCCTTGATGTACTTGTCGGTCATCTTCTGTGCTTCCTGCTCGGAACGCTTCCGCTCGTCTTCCGACATATGAAATTCCTTTTCTGCCTTCTTCAAATGCTCGATGGCATCGCGGCGCACGTTGCGAATCGCAATCTTCCCTTCTTCTCCGAATTTCTTCACCAGTTTCACCAACTCCCGGCGACGTTCTTCATTCAGCGGGGGGATCGGCACACGAATTATCGAGCCGTCGTTAATCGGATTCAAGCCGAGGTTGGCATTCAAGATCGCCTTTTCGATGGCATGGGCAGAGCCTTTATCCCACGGTTGTACGGCAATCGTATGTACGTCCGGCGTGCTGACGTTTGCCAGTTTGTTCAGCGGCGTCGGCGTGCCGTAGTAGTCGACTTTGATTCCATCAAGAAGCACGGTGGTGGCTTTGCCTGTCCGAACCTTCACCAATTCTTCCCGCACAACCTCCACCGCCTTTTTCATCCGGTCTTCTGCATTCTTCAGGATGTCTTTGGATGTGGTGAGCTGCATATGTCCTCAACGGTTTGTGAGAAATGAATCGTCGCGAATGTGTCGTGTCAGGGCGATCCTTCACGCAGGTGTCGCCATCGACTCTACCACACGAGACCCTACCGACTCGCCCATGACGACGCGTTTCAAATTCCCCGGCTTCCTCATATTGAAAATGATGATCGGCAGTTTGTTCTCTTTGCTGAGCGTTACCGCGGTCAAATCCATGAAACGCAAATTCTTTCTGAGGACATCGGTGTAAGTGATTTCCGGCATCAGGAGGGCGGATTTGTTCACCTCGGGGTCGCTGTCATAGATGCCGTCCACGCGTGTCCCCTTCAGGATGGCGTCGGCTTCGATCTCGATGGCCCGCAACGCCGCGGCCGTATCGGTGGTGAAGTACGGGTTGCCCGTGCCGGCAGCGAAAATCACGATGCGGCCTTTTTCAAGATGCCGGATTGCGCGACGACGGATAAACGGCTCCGCAATCTTCTCCATATTGATCGCCGTCAGACAACGGGTGTACAAGCCTCGGTGCTCCAGTGCGCTTTGTAGCGCCAGGGCGTTAATGACTGTCGCCAGCATACCCATGTGGTCGCCCGTGACCTTGTCGATGCCGTCGCTCGAATTCTCAATACCGCGGTAGATGTTCCCCCCACCGATCACGATCCCCACCTGAACGCCTAACTCCTTCACCGACTTAATTTCTTCTGCATACTGCGTCAGGACTTTCGAGTCGATACCGTACTCCTGGTCTCCCATCAGCGACTCGCCGCTCAGTTTCAGCAGAATCCGTTTGTATTTCGCTGTGCTCATTCCTCTTCCGCGAACATGGCTGAGATTGCATGAAAAAAAATCCCGAATGGCTTCGGGATTTTTTTATGGTTAGTTCTCTTCACCGAGTTGAAATCTTTTCATCCGTCGGATCACAATCTTCTCGCCGACCTTTCCGGTTTGCTCATCCAGAAGGTCCTTGATGGTCTTTCCGGAATCCTTGATGAAGCTCTGCTCCATCAAACAGACTTCTTGAAAGTACTTCTCCAGGCGGCCTTGTGCGATCTTCTCGGCAATCTGTGCCGGCTTGCCTTCGTTGACCGCCTGCGACTTATAAATCTCAATTTCCTTTTCGATCACAGACTTATCCACTTGATCGCGGGAAATATACTGTGGATTCATTGCCGCAATTTGCATGGCGATGTCGTGGGCAAGCTGCTTGAACTCGGGAGTTTTCGCCACAAAATCGGTCTCGCAATTGAGCTCCACCATCGCACCGATGCGTCCACCCGCATGGATGTAAGCTTCCACCACTCCCTGGTTCGCCGCTTTGTCCGCACGCTTGGCAGCCGTCGCAGCCCCCTTCTTGCGAAGGTACTCGATGGCCTTTTCCATATCGCCGCCGGTCTCTTCGAGCGCGCGTTTGCAGTCCATCATCCCGGCGCCGGTTTTGTCTCGTAACTGTTTAATGAGTTCTGTCGATATTGCTGTCATAGTTGACGACATTCTTTCTCCTAAACGATCAGGCTTTTTCTGTTGCTTCCGCTTCGGCGTGCTGGGTTTGTTCTGCCTCAAGCGCTCGCCGTGCTGCCGCCCGCTGCGACCCTTCCAACACTGCATCGGCAATGGCTTTCGTAATCAACTGCACCGATTTGAGTGCATCGTCGTTCGCAGGGATCGGGTAATCAATCGGCTCCGGGTCGCAGTTCGTATCCACGATGGCAATCACGGGAATTCCCAACCGCTTCGCCTCCTTCACCGCAATCGCTTCCTTCTTCACATCGACCACATAAAGAACCCCCGGCAGGCGGGACATCTCCACCACACCCTGGAGTACATCCTGGAGCTTCTCCCGCTCACGAACAAGATGCAGGCGTTCCTTTTTCGTGATGCTGTCGAAGGTGCCATCGGTTTCCATTTTCTCCAGATTCGTCAAGCGCTTCACGCTTTTACGAATCGTCGTGAAGTTGGTCAGCATACCGCCAAGCCACCGCTGGGTCACATAGAATGCACCGCAGCGCTTTGCTTCTTCTTCCACGACTTCCTTTGCTTGCTTCTTTGTTGCCACGAAGAGCGGTTTCTTCCCTTCGGCAACAATGTTCGAAATCGCATTGCACGCCGCTTCGAGTAACTCCTGCGTTTTCTTGAGGTCGATGATATGAATCCCATTGCGTTCCATGAACACATAGGGCTTCATCTTGGGATTCCAACGGCGAGTGAGGTGCCCGAAGTGCGCACCTGCAGTGAGGAGAGCTTCTAACTCAACACGAGGCATAACGATCCTTTGTTTGGTTGTGAACCCGCCAGAGCGGGCGAACGACTATTCTCGTCTTTTTCTCCCGGAATCCCGCTCGACTGTCGATTGGAGCAGGACACCACCGGTTGAATCGGAGAATATGATTGATGAAAAACTGATTACCGCTTGGAGAACTGGAACCGCTTGCGAGCCTTTTTCTGGCCATACTTCTTGCGCTCCACCATGCGCGGATCGCGGGTTAACAACCCTGCATTGCGCAAGGGTGAACGATATTCTTCATCGATGGAGACAAGCGAACGGGCGATGCCGAGCTTGATGGCGCCCGCCTGGCCCGTTGGTCCACCGCCTTCAACGCGGACAAGCGCGTCGTAGCGGCCTACGGTAGAGGTCACGGCAAAAGGTTTCAGGACTTCCTGTCGCTGAAGTTCCAACGGAAAATACTTTTCAAACTCGCGATTATTGATGATGACCTTACCCGATCCCTCGATCAGTTTCACCCGTGCAACTGCCGTTTTCCGACGGCCGACATTGACAATAGAACGCATCGTGGACATAATTTCGTGCTCTGCTCCTACAGCTGAACCGGTTCTGGTTTTTGCGCGGCGTGTGGATGCTCAGCGCCACGATAGACTTTTAGCTTTTTGATAATCCGACGGCCGAGCCGGTTGTGCGGCAGCATCCCCTTCACGGCATGTTCAAATACATATTCCGGTTTAGTCTTAATGAGCTCTTTGAACGACTCGAACTTCGCTCCACCCGGATAGCCGGTGTTGTGGAAAAGCTGCTTCAATTCCGTCCGTTTGCCTGTGACCTGAACTTTTTCGGCGTTGATCACGACAACGAAGTCGCCAAGGTCAGCATTCGGCGTAAACTGGGGTTTGTTTTTCCCTCGGAGAAGCCGCGCAACATGAGATGCAATGCGGCCGAGCGTTTTCCCGCTGGCATCGATAAGATACCATTTTTGCGGGACCTCTTCCGGTTTAAAAAATCGTGTTTTCGGCGATGTCTCCACTCAAAATCCTCCAGATCTTCGTATTGTTCAAAATCAAGCTTTTGAATATAGCGGAAAAAGGCAAAAATGTCAACGGAAATTCTGAGGAAAAATCAGAGTGCGCGTTCCGCGTGGTAGGAACTCCGAACGAGCGGACCCGACTCGACATGCTTGAAGCCCATCTTCATCCCTACTTCCTTATACATCCGAAACTCATCAGGATGCACATAGCGGTCGATGGGCAAGTGGTCTTTTGTGGGCTGGAGATACTGACCGATCGTCAGAATATCACAATTGACAGCGCGAACATCCTTCATCACGTCGAGAACTTCTTCGGGCTTCTCTCCAATTCCGACCATGAGTCCCGTCTTTGTGAGGAAGCCGCGCTTCTTCGAGCGCTCCAGAACTTCAAGCGATTGATGGTACTTTGCCTGAGGTCGAACCGTGAGATATAACCGTGGAACCGTTTCGAGATTGTGATTCAGCACATCAGGGTGAGCGTCCAGCACGATATTAAGAGCTTCCTCACTACCCTTGAAGTCGGGGATCAATACCTCTACCGTGCAGCCGGGAACCTGGCGACGAATCTCACGAATCGTCTCCGCGAAAATTGGTGCGCCGCCATCTTTCCGTTCATCGCGATTGACCGAGGTGATGACGGCATGACGGATCCCGAGTAACTTGACCGCTTCGGCGACGCGTCGCGGTTCATCCCAATCGAGACCCTCGGCCGGCCGGCCTGTTTTCACCGCGCAGAAACCGCAGGAACGCGTGCAGATATCGCCTAAAATCATAAACGTCGCCGTGCCTGCGTTCCAGCATTCGCCCATATTTGGACAGCGCGCTTCTTCGCAGACGGTGTGGAGGCGGTGCGTGTCGATAATGTTTTTGAGATGCGCGTAGTTCTCGCCGCCGGGAATCTTCGCCTTGAGCCATTCGGGTCTACGCGGGCGACCGCTTACCTCCACAGCTCCTTCGGGGCGGGCAGGTTGCTGCTCAACGGGCTGAACCGGAATTTCTTGAATGATGAATTCCATGTTAGAAAACCTTGCTGAAGTCGTAATCTTGAATGTTCGCGATCACCTTTTCCAAAAACTTCCCGCCCATTTCGCCGTCGATGATGCGATGGTCGAACGAGAGCGTCAGGATGGCGATCGAGCGAATACCGATGGAATCGTTACCCTCTTCATCCGTAATGACCACGGGTCGTTTCTTGATGGCACCGACGCCGAGAATCGCTACCTGCGGCTGATTGATAATGGGCGTCCCGATGACCGTGCCGAACACTCCGTAGTTCGTCACCGTAAATGTGCCACCCTGAATATCATCCGGCATGAGCTTCCGATTTCGGGTCTTGACAGCTATATCATTGATGGCGCGGGCAAGACCGAGGAAGTTCTTCTCTTCGGCGTTTTTGATGACCGGTACGATCAGCCCGGACGGCGAGGCAACGGCGAGTCCGAGGTTGATGAAGTTCTTCAGAATAATCTTATCCCCCTCGACCGAGCTGTTGATCAACGGAAATTCTTTGAGCGCCTGAACCACAGCGTCAGCAATGAAGTGCGTGTAGGTCAGCCGGAAGCCTTCCTGCTTCTCAAAGCGTTCGGCGTTGCGATTCCGGAAGTTGACCATCCGCGTACAATCGCATTCCGAGACTGCGGCCACGTGCGGCGAGGTGGCGACGCTTCGAACCATATGCTCTGCCATTTTCAGCTGCACGTTATCCATCTGCACAACCTTGTACTTCGGGGCCGGATATTTTTTGAGCAGCTCCTTCTCGTCGACCGGTTTGAGATGGACTTCAGGTCGGTAGCTCGGAACAGCAGCTCCACGGGACGTGCGAGTTGTGAGATACGCCAGGATATCCTTTTTTGTCACTCGACCGCCGAGACCGGAGCCGGGGATCGCTTCCAATTCGGCGATGGCAATCCCTTCTTTCTTCGCGATGGTTCGGACGAGCGGAGAATAGAACCGCTCGCCATTTCGACTCCGGGCAGTCGCCTTCTCTTCTGCGACCACAGTCGATACCGCCGGAGCGTGAACCTGTGGAGCTTGTGCAGGGGTAGCAGACTGCTTTGCTGTAGGAGCCGAGGGCGTCGAGGAATCCACTTTGGCCGCAGCGACATCGGTCTCGATGACGGCAATCACCGTCCCAACCGCCACCGTCTCTTGCTCGGGAACAAGAATCTTGGTCAGAATACCGGTGGCAGGCGAAGGGATCTCGGAATCCACTTTATCCGTGCTGATTTCGAGGATGGTTTCATCCTTCTGGACTTTCTCGCCCGGCTTCTTCGTCCAGCGCAGAATCTTCCCTTCTTGAATGCTCTCGCCCATTTTGGGCATGACGACGTCAACCTGCATATTTTTCCCCTTCGATAATGACCTTAAGCCGTTACCGTTTCGAAAGCGATTCGTAGTTGTTCAGATGAAGGTAAGGAATAGTTGAGTTTTTCAAATCCTATGACATTGCCCTCGCGATTCTCCATTAACACAGTCTCTTCTCCCGTTTCTTCGGAGATATACTCTTCTTCGGATTGCCAAACCACACCATCACCGTATTAGGGTAACGACTACAAGGCCTCTGGCATCATCGGTGAGCGCTTCAACCCTTTGTTTATTGAGTGTCATTCAACGACTAAGTTCTCAGTCGTCAAGTTAAAGATATCGGCTTTAGGATAGCGTTGCGTGGCATCGAGAATTTCGAGACCAATGAGCTTGCCATTCTCATCCAGGTCGATGTAAATCCCATCTTCCAACTCCGTTGTCCGGGCTACCATTTTTTCCTGCAATCGGATGTAAAGCGCATCGACTTCTCTATCATATTCAATTTTCATGGTTACCTCGTCTTATCGATTGCACTGATGATAACAATTCGCGCTGCTTCCTCTTTGAAAATCACTTTGATCAACTTCTCCCCCCACCTGCCCGATTACCT
Source organism: Bacteroidota bacterium (assembly GCA_035574455.1). Classification (GTDB taxonomy): domain Bacteria; phylum Bacteroidota; class Ignavibacteria; order UBA10030; family UBA10030; genus DATLYT01. Next base: position 12,408 of record DATLYT010000170.1, on the reverse strand, counting down.
TCTTTCGTCCTTTTATTGAATCTTGAATATCCTCTGCAGTCTCAACAACTTTCACGACTTCCTCCTCACTGATGTCTCTCCATCTCATTCTTCGCTTAGCATGTCGGCTAAAATAGATGTTCATCAGTACGCCGCAAGTTCTTCCAACGCTGCCACAATCTTCCGCTCGTTCGGCAACATGGCGTCTTCCAACGGCGGGCTGTAGGGAACGGGCGTATCGAGCGCCGCAACACGCATGACCGGCCCGTCAAGGTGCTCGAAGCAGTCCTTGGCAATGAGTGCCGCAATCTCTGCACCAAAACCCGCCGTCAGCGTGTCTTCATGCACAATGAGTACTTTGCCCGTTTTCTTCACCGATTGGAAAATGGTCTCCCGGTCGAGCGGATTGATCGTGCGGAGGTCGATTACTTCAACGCTCACACCTTTCTCCTCCATTTTCTTGGCTGCCTCGAGGGACTTTTGCACCATCGCTCCGTAGGTAACGATGCTGATATCGTTTCCTTCTCGCTTCACCGCTGCGATTCCAAACGGAAGAACGTACTCTGCATCAGGTTCTGGGCTCGCCGCATAGCCTTGACGATATAGACCTTTGTGTTCCATAAAGATGACCGGATCGTCTCCACGAATGGCGGCTTTGAGCAAGCCCTTTGCGTCCGCTGCGTTCGAGGGAAACGCCAGACGAATACCGGGGATGTGCGCCATAATGCCTTCGATGCACTGGCTGTGATAGTGGCCGCCGTGGATGTATCCACCAACCGGAACGCGGATGACCATCGGGCAGGGCCAATTGCCGTTCGAGCGGTAGCGGAGCATCGCCATCTCATCACGGATTTGCATAAACGCAGGCCAGATGTAATCTCCAAATTGAATCTCCGGAACCGGCATCCACCCTTTGAGCGCCATCCCGATGCCTACACCGACGATACTCGCCTCGGCGAGCGGTGAATTGAACGCCCGCTCCGTTCCAAATTTGGTCGAGAGCCCTTTCGTTGCGGTAAATACTCCGCCCTTTCCATCGGCAATGTCCTCGCCAAACACAACCATTTTGGGATTGCGTTCCATCTCTTCGTGGAGTGCGTGGTTGATAGCATCAACGAGTACCACTTTGTTGCCCTTATGTTCCGGCTCCACGAAATCGCGCGGTGGGTTGGCATGCGCTTGACCATAGAGGTGGTCTTCGACTGTAGCTGGATCGGGCAACGGTCTGGACTCTGCCCAATCGGCCGCCGCATCGACGGCACGCTTGACCTCTTCCTGCATCTCCATGGCTTCATCATCCGTAAGATACCCCTGCTCGATGAGGAAGTTTGCCATTTTGGGCAGGGGATCTTTGGCTTTATCGCGCTCAATATCTTCCTTGGTTCGATACTTCGCATGGTCGTCAGAAGACGAATGCGGCAAAAGGCGCACAACATCGGCGACAATGAGTGTTGGGCCTTTTCCCGAGCGAGCTCGTTCGACGGCTTTCGAGACTGCACTGTATGTTTCGATGAAATTCGTTCCGTCCACGTGTGCGCGTTCAAGTCCAGCAAAGCCCTTGGTGACTTCGTAAATCGAAGCGCCGGCTGTTTGCTGAGTGACGGGGACGGAAATAGCATATTTATTATCCTGGATGAAGAAAATCACCGGTACTGCTTCCCGAGCCGCCCAATTGACCGCTTCGAAGAATTCACCTTCACTCGTCGAACCCTCGCCACCCGATACATACACAACCTCATCGACCCTCTCTTTCTTCGCCGCAAGCGCAACTCCCACAGCTTGCAAGTACTGAGTTCCTGTTGGACTGGATTGGGTAACAATCCTCAGCTCTTTCTTGCCGAAATGCGAAGGCATCTGGCGGGCGCCCGTCATTGGGTCTTCCGCGCGATGGAGCGCAGCGAGGAAGACCTCTTCAGGCGTTAATCCCAAATGCAGCGAGAGACCAATGTCACGGTAATAGGGAAAGAACCAGTCGTACCCCGGCTTGAAAGCAGACGCTGCCGCAACTTGTGCCGCTTCGTGTCCAGAGCCGCCGATATGGAAGAAGCACTTGCCCTGCTTGAGGAGGATCAGTTGCTTCTCATCCATGCGGCGTGCCAGCAGCATGGTGCGATAGGCTCGAAGGAGTTGCTCCTTCGATAATCCCGCTCGCTGCGATTCCTTCACGGCGACGGTCGTTCCTGCACTTGTCATTGCTCGACGGACTCCTTGAATGCTTGAATGTTTGTCGTTCGATGTTGCTGCGAACTTTTGCCTTGCTGTCGTTTGTTCGTCTTGACCTTTTTTGCTGTGCGCACTACTAGAGCTCAAACGTTGGCAGACTGAGGTTGTCCCTTAGGCTGCTCGATGTCAAAACGACCTACAACGCGAACCAATTCTTCTTGTGTGACGGCCACGGGCTGGCAGCCAAACACCGACGCAAATGCTTCGGTGAGTTTGGTATGGACTTGCTCCAACGGGATTTCTTTCTCCAACAGCCGCTGCATCGACGTTACCCCTTTGTGAAAGATGCCGCACGGGATGATGCGGTCGAACTTTGAGAGATCGGTGTTCACGTTGAGCGCGAAACCATGCATGGTGACCCAACGACTCACCTTGACGCCGATTGCCGCAATCTTTTCGCCTTTGACCCAGACGCCGGTCATCCCCTCTTCGCGACCAGCCTCGATGCCGAACTCTTCGAGCGCGAGGATGATGACCTCTTCCAAGCTCCGAAGATACCGATGGATGTCTGCAAAGTACTGGTCGAGAGCGAGAATCGGGTAGCCGACAACCTGCCCCGGTCCGTGATAGGTAATACCGCCACCACGGTCGATATGATACACATCGACGCCGCCGGTTTTTAGCTCTTCTTCCGACGCGAGCAGGTGGTTATCATCGCCACCCTTTCCGATGGTGTAAACGTGCTCGTGTTCCGTATAAAGGAGAAGATCCGTAATCAGGCCGTAGTGGCGAAGCTCGAAGAGTTTCTTCTGAAGCTCCCACGCTTCACCGTACCGCGTCCGGCCGATATTTGTGACGGCCATATGCATGTCAAAGTTTGCGATATACCTCTTTGCGGTGCCGTACCCTTTCGATAACTACCATTTGATTTTTCTCGTCAACCGTATAAACTATTCGATAGTCTCCAACTCGAATTCTGTACAAGTCTCCGCCTTTAAGCTTCTTGGATCCAACTGTAAATGGATTCTGAGCCAAAGAATCAATCAGCAAGGCAATTCTGTCAGCATACTCTTGTGGTATCCTTCGAATTTCCTTCTCAAACGACTTTCTATACTTTATTCGAAAGGATGCCATCCCTCTTGAGCTTTTTTTTCAATTCTTCCCAGTCGTAAGTCGGTTCTGTCTTACGAGAAGCAACCACTGCAAGGTCTTCTAGATCCTGCAGTAGTTCTTCATATTTTTCAATAGGAAGGATGACGGCAGTCTTTTCGCCCTTCTCATTCACAACATATGTAGCCGTCGGTTCTTTTACTTTGCTCATAGTACTCTAGCTCCAAAGCCTTGAAAACTAAATATTAATCGCCACGCCGTAGGCCTCCCCCGCTGCCTCCATAATTCCTTCGGAGAAAGTCGGATGGGCATGGATCGTGCGGAAGATTTCTTCGTACGTCGTCTCAAGCGACTTTGCGACCACCAGCTCGTGAATCATCTCCGTCGCCTCGGCACCGATGATATGCGCGCCAAGCAGCTCGCCATACTTCTCATCGAAAATCAGCTTAATCGTCCCGACCGTCTCACCCGTCGCCATCGCTTTGCCAAGCGGGCGGTAGGGATATCTTCCGATCTTTAACTTGTATCCTGCCGCCAACGCTGCTTCTTCCGTCATACCGACGCTAGCGACCTGAGGCTGGCAGTAGGTGCAGCCGGGAATGTTATTACGGTCAATGCCGTGCTTGGCTTTGCCCGCAATGTGTTCCGCCGCGACCACTCCCTCGTGCGAAGCAACGTGGGCAAGCAAAGGCGGACCGCTTACATCTCCGATTGCGTAAATACCATCAACATTCGTCTTACCGAACTGATCAACCTTGATAAACCCTTTCTCTACCTTCACGCCGAGCGCTTCGAGCCCCAAATTCTCAACATTGCCCTGCACGCCAATCGCCATCAGCGCAACCTCGCCCTCCAGTGTCTGGGTTCCCTCTTTGCCGGACACCTTCACCGTCACCTCATCCCCCACCGTCACAGAGTCGACCTTCGTGTTGGTGAGAATTTCGATACCAGACTTTCTGAAGCTCGAGTCGAGAATCTTTGTGATCTCTTTGTCTTCGACCGGCAGGATCGTCGGCATCATCTCGACGATCGTGACTTTTGTGCCAAACGCATTGTAGAAGTAGGCAAACTCAACGCCAATTGCACCCGCTCCAATGACGATCATCGATTTCGGCTGCTTGGGAAGTACCATCGCCTCAGAGCTGGAGATGACCTTCTTCCCATCAATCGCCACGCCCGGGATCGTCCGCGGCCGTCCACCCGTGGCAATGATGGTGTTCTTTGTCTTAATCGTATCGACGACCTTCCCGTCTTTCGTTACCTCCAGCGAATTCTTCCCGATAAACTTTGCCACACCACTGATTACCTCGATCTTGTTCTTCTTCATCAAATACTCTACACCCTTGCTCTGGCGGTCGGCAACGTCACGGCTTCGCTTTATGATCTTCGAGAAGTCGTACGAAAGCTCTTTGGCGCTAATGCCGTATTCCTCACCTTCTTTGAGTTTGCTATACAATTCGGCACTCTTGAGGAGAGCCTTGGACGGAATACATCCCCAATTGAGACAGATGCCTCCTAACTTGTCGCGTTCCACCAACCCGACCTTGAAACCAAGCTGGGCTGCGCGAATTGCAGCAACGTAACCGCCAGGACCTCCACCTATGACCGTCACATCGTATTGTCGTTCTGCCATGAGATTCCTTTCACGAGATTGTGCTCACCTCGCACTGCGGGGTAGTACAAAGACTGAAAATATGGGAAAAAACCGTTTCAATATAGGGAGAACTACGGCGAAAGGCAACCTTGCGTTGATTCCTCAGGTGAACTTGAGGAACGCGGAGCCGTACTCTACGATGATGGATGATGGCTTAACCCGGGATGTCAGCGGACGGGGGTAATAGGTGAACACACACTAAGGGGCTCGGCAGGTGGTTTCTTGGACTGAAGTGTAAAGTGGAAGCGTGGAGAAGGCGAGGGTAGGTTGGTGACAGTTTGCACGTCGAAGAACGCGTTGTTGGGATCAGAGCGAACCCGCGAAATCTACGTGAAAAAAGATTTGATTCTTGTTCACTTTTCCTGTATCATTACATCGAAATTTTTTCGGCCCGATGGCTGACACCGAACCACAACGCTCCCGCCAACACCCACGTGGACAACAACGTCGACAAGGTACTGGCGGGGTTGTCATTTCCAACCGGAAAGCACGACACGATTACCACATTCTCGAAACCATCGAAGCCGGAATTGCACTGAAGGGAACGGAAGTTAAATCACTGCGACAGGGGAACGCCAACCTGCAAGATGGCTACGCACAGGTGAAGAACGGAGAAGTCTGGCTCCATAATATGCACATCAGTCCGTACGAGCAAGGGAGCGTGTACAACCATGACCCCAAGCGGACTCGAAAGTTGCTCCTCCACAAGAGCCAGATCCGGAAACTCCAGAACAGGTTACGCGAGAAGGGCCTGACGCTCATCCCACTGTCGGTGTACTTTGAAGGTCCCTACGCAAAAGTAGAATTAGCTCTGGCGCAAGGCAAGAAAAGTTTCGATAAGCGCGAAGCGATTGCCAAACGTGAAGCTCAACGCGAGATTGCGAAACGACTCAAGAGGAGTTTGACGTAAACATTGTTCCCACCGATTAACGAACAGATGGACGTGATCAAACGGGGTGTCGCGGAAATTATTCCGGAGGATGACCTCGTACGGAAACTTCAGCGCTCCATCAAGACCAAAAAGCCGTTGCGCGTAAAGCTCGGCTGCGACCCGAGCCGTCCCGACCTCCATCTCGGCCATTCTGTCGTTCTTCGCAAGCTTCGGCAATTTCAGGACCTCGGCCACGAAGCGATCCTCATCATAGGAGACTTTACCGGAATGATTGGCGATCCTTCCGGCCGTACGAAAACTCGACCTTCCCTCACCTTAGAAGAAACACGCCAGAATGGACAATCGTACTTCGAGCAGGCGACGAAGATTCTGTCCTCCAAGAAAGTTCGGATGTTTTACAATTCCGAGTGGCTCGCGAAGATGAACTTCGCGGACGTCATTCGCCTCGCCAGCAAGTATACGGTTGCACGCATGTTGGAGCGCGATGATTTTTCAGAACGCTACAAGGCAGGCGAGCCGCTGAGCATCCATGAATTTCTCTACCCCCTTGCACAAGCGATGGACTCCGTCGCTATCGAAGCCGACGTAGAGCTGGGCGGAACAGACCAGAAGTTCAATCTGCTGGTAGGGCGTGATATTCAGCGCGAGTACAATCTGGAGCCGCAGGTAATTGTGACGACACCGATTCTTCCGGGCACAGACGGCGTTGAGAAGATGAGCAAGTCGCTCGATAACTACATCGGCATCAACGAACCGCCCAAAGAGATCTACGGAAAGACGATGCGGATTCCCGATACGCTCATCTACACCTATTTTGAGCTGACGACCGATGTGAGTAATAAAGAATTAGCAGAGATCAAGCAGCAACTGGAGAGCAGGAGTGTCAATCCCCGTGACCTCAAGCGACGCTTGGCACGAACGCTTGTGACCCTCTATCACGGCGAGAAAGCAGCCCAAAAAGCCGAGGAGGAATTCGACCGAATCTTCATCGAGAAAAGCTTGCCTGATGAGGTTGAGGAGTATCGATTGAGTCCGGAAAACGGGATGCAAACGGTCGTCAGCTTAATGACGGAAGCTCGACTTGTGCCTTCCAAGAGCGAAGCGCGGCGTCTCGTGGAGCAAGGAGGAGTGAGCATCGATGGCGAGCGAGTCACCGATTCGAACGCCGCGATTCCCAACAAGAAAGAATTTGTCCTAAAGGTCGGAAAACGAAAATTTTTAAAGGTCATTCGACAAGAGTAACAACAATAACCCACACTATATAATTGGAGATGAGGAAGTGTTCGTTCCAGGAAAAATGTTTTTCACAAAAGGCGTCGGCAGGCACAAGGATTATCTACAATCGTTTGAGTTAGCACTGCGTGATGCCGGCATCGAAAAATGCAACATCGTAACCGTATCGAGCATCTATCCGCCCGGTTGCAAACGGATACCGCGTGAAGAGGGATTGAAACTCCTTCAACCTGGCGGGATTACGTTTTGCGTCATGGCGCGGAACGCCACGAATGAGCCGAATCGTCTCATCGCTGCGTCTATTGGAGTCGCACAACCAGCCGATTCGTCTCAGTACGGCTATCTTTCCGAGCACCATCCGTTCGGTGAAACGGACGAACGGGCAGGCGATTATGCCGAAGACCTCGCCGCCACGATGCTCGCCACCACGTTGGGCATTGAATTCGATCCGGATACGGCGTGGGACGAACGGGAAAAAATCTACAAGATGTCTGGCAAAATCGTCCGCACCTTCAATGTGACGCAATCCGCCGAAGGAGACAAGAATGGCTTGTGGACGACGGTGATTGCTGCTGCCGTACTCTTTCCGCCAGACGAGAAAACCCCAGCCGCCACAACGCACACTGAACCTCATGCGGGAACGAAGTAATAAGGCCCAGCCAGACTGAAACAAAAAAAGGACGAGTTCAGGCTCGTCCTTTTCGTTTTTTCCCCGCACCCTACAATTCTCACTTCGCCTGACCTTCAATCACCACAACAAATTCCCCTTTCCGTTCTTCTTTGGAGAATTTCTGGAATAACGACTGCGCTGTGCCATGAAAAATCTCCTCGTTGGGCATCGTCAAATCGAATGCGATCGAAAGTCGGCGAGAAGGTCCAAGCACATCCCGGATATCCCGCAGTAACGGTACCAACCGATACGGAGTATCCATCAGCACAACAGTTCGACGCTCATGACGAAGCTGCTGAAGCTCGGCAATGCGACGATGACGTTTCGGCGAGAGGAATCCTGCAAAAATAAACTCGTCGATGGAAAAGCCCGAGGAAATCAATGCCGGCATGAGTGAGGTAGCGCCCGGAATTGGAACGATTTTGACCTGCGCCTCGATCGCTTTTTCCACAAGCAATTGTCCCGGGTCAGAAAAGACTGGCGTGCCCGCATCGGAAATCAGCGCCACATTTTTCCCCTGCTTCAAGGCGGAGATGATCAGTGACGTTGCCGCAGCTTCGTTATGCTCGTTCAGACTTTCGACGGGCTTCTCAATCCCGAAATGGCGTAGCAAGGCCGACCCCGCTTTGCGCTCTTCGTAGACGACGAGGTCGACTTCCCTCAGCACACGGAGTGCGCGAAACGTCATGTCCTCCAGGTTTCCAATTGGAGTCGCTACCAGGTACAGCGTGCCGGGCATATCAGGATTCTCGAATGGTGTGGTACTCGTCCACGGAGATGCCACGCTTAAATGCTTCCCACTCGCGCACGAGCAGAATCATCAGCGCCGTAACGGGAATAGCGATCAACAATCCGATGAAACCGAGGAAGTACGAGAAGATGAGCAACGAGAGAATAATGAGGAGAGGATGCAACCCGACTTTGCTCCCCACGATCCGAGGGGCAAGGAATGTGACCTCAAGCAGATGCAGGATGCCAATCGCACTCACGGCGAGGATCATTTTCTGAATCACAGGGGGCTCACTAAAGAGTGCAACGACTGCGGAGAGAACCATGGTGATCAGCAGTCCGAAGTACGGAATGAGGTCAAGTATCGCAGCGATCATACCGAGCACCACGGCATTTTTGACGCCGATGAACGAGAGGATTACGCCGGTCAGCAGGCCCTGCAGCACCGCCACCATCAAAGCACCACGAAGGTAACGCCCGATGAGCTCGTCTGCCCGCTTCAGATAGCTCTCCACGCGGGGACGATGATGCTTTGGGAACAACAGACGAAAACGCTCGCCAATCGTCGGCAGGTCCCACATGAGATAGAATGTGAGAAACGGAACAATCACAACGTAGAAAATCTGAGTGACAAAGTAGGAAAGACTGCTGAGAAGCGACAGCATGCCGGTCAGCATACTCCGTAAGACATCTTCGAGTTTGGGTGAGACGTGGCCTTTGAGCGTGTTCCGTAATTCCTCCGCGGAGATGCCGAAACGCTCGAGCATCCTGAGGGTTCTGCTTCCCCAAATCATATTGTTAAAATCTGCCGCGAGTTGCGACAACGCATTCAACACGCCCTCGAACTGTGCCAATGCAATGGGGAGGAGGAAAAAGACGAGGAGCGTAATCAGCGTCAGTGCAATAATGATCAGCACGAGCGACGTCATCCATCGCGCAATCCCCCACTGCTCGCACTTGTCCACGATCGGGTTGAGAATGTACGCCAGCACCATCGAGACAATAAATGGAGCGAGGATCCCCGATATGGTGTGGACAAACCAAAGTGAAAAAAGGATAACACTGAGCCAAATCAGCGTCTTGGCAAGAACGTACTGACGAAGTGGATAGAGAAGAAACAGAATCGCACCAAGCACCAAAAATGGTGAGAGGATGCTCTGGATGGTATACATCAGCACCAGAATCAACAACACGGCACCGACCAGCAGTACAATTTCGATGCGTCCGAGCGACTGGAAGAGCGCTTCCCAGCGCTCATCTTTCTGTACCGGACGCTCGCGAAAAACCGGTCGCTTCTGTCGACGTCTGTTCGCCATCTTATGCTTTCTCGACGTTCTTGAGCTCTGAGTGGCCGGTGTGGCCAAATCCACCCGCTCCGCGCTCGGTACCATTCAACGCCGCTACCTCCTGCCAGTCCACGTGTGCATACCGGTGAATCACCATCTGCGCAATGCGATCGCCCCGTCGAACCGTAAACGGCTTGCTGCCAAAGTTGGTCAAGAGAATTTTTACCTCGCCTCGGTAGTCGGAATCGATCGTGCCGGGCGAATTCAGAATTCCGATGCCGTGCTTTGCCGCCAGCCCACTTCGAGGTCGAACCTGCGCCTCAAACCCAACGGGCAGTTCAATCGAAAAGCCCGAAGGAATTAACATCGTTTCTCCCGGAGCGATTACCACTTCACCATCGACAGCGGCGCAGATGTCCATGCCGGCTGAGCCCTCTGTCGCATAGCGCGGCAACGGAAGGTCGGCAACGTTTCGATTAACGCGAGAAATTTTGACGGTGACGTGTTCGAGCAAGGGAAAAATCGACGTGGTGAGACGAAAATTTCGCTCAATATAGTGAAGCTTGGGAGGAAATGCAACCAACGGCCGATGGTGCCCACACAGACTTTCGGATTTGAAATTACTCCTTTCATTGGTATATTCCTTCCGGTTTTCTCCTTTACAGTCATTAACACGGAGTGTCAAGTCCATGCTCAGCGACCTTACGAAGATTCAGTACCACGAAACAATCCTTTCCACGATTGGACGAACCCCCTTAGTGAAGATCAACAAGATTTCGAAAGGGTACAAGCCGCTCATCCTCGCCAAGGTGGAAACGTTCAACCCCGGCTCCTCGGTGAAAGACCGTATCGGCGTAGGCATCATTGAGGAGGCCGAGCGCGAAGGGAGAATCAAGCCCGGAGGAACGATCGTCGAGGCAACATCGGGCAACACGGGGCTTGGTCTCGCGATCGCGGCCGCTGTGAAAGGCTACAAGTGTGTCTTCACGATGCCGGACAAGATGAGCATCGAGAAGATTCGTCTATTGCGAGCGTTTGGCGCTGAAGTTATCGTCACACCCACCGCCGTTCCGCATGACTCTCCAGAAAGCTACACCGAAGTCGCTAAACGGGTTGTTCGTGAAACACCGAACTCAATTCTCGCCAACCAGTACTACAATCCCAAGAATCCCGAAGCGCACTACGAAACAACCGGTCCTGAAATTTGGGAACAGACCGGCGGGCAGATCGACTACTTTGTCGCGGGTATCGGAACGGGCGGAACGATCACCGGAGCGGGACGGTACCTCAAAGAAAAAAATCCGAACATCAAGGTGATTGGCATCGACCCGAAAGGTTCGGTGTACCGCGAGTACTTCTACACGAAGAAGTTCACGCCGCAATTCAAGGTATACAAAGTGGAGGGCATTGGGCAGGACTACATCCCCGGCGTCATGAACTTTCAATATGTTGACGAGGTCATTGAAGTCACCGACAAAGAATCATTCCTGATGGGCAGGAGGCTCACACGAGAGGAAGGAATCTTCGTCGGCGGATCCTCAGGAACAGCAATGGCCGGCGCGTTGAAGGTCGCGGAGCGGCTCTCGGAGAAAGAGGTTATGGTCGTTCTGCTGCCCGATACCGGCGAACGGTACTTAAGCAAAATGTACAACGACGATTGGATGCGGGAGAATCGGTTCCTCGTGCCGGAGAAAATCACCGTCCGGTATGTGTTGGAGGGAAAGAAAGGTATTCCGAGCGTCGTTGCTGTCGATCCTGTCGCAACGGTACGCAAGGCCCTCGACCTCATCAAAGAACACAACATCTCGCAGCTTCCGGTGATGGACAAAGGAAAACCTGTGGGCAGCGTCGAAGAAAGCGAACTCATGAGCGCCGTTTTGGAAAATCCCGCCCTGTTCGACGCACCCGTCAGCACTCTGATGCAGCCGGCGTTCCCGAAAGTCCACATCGACGACGCCGTTCAGTCGGCCATCGCGCACCTCTCCAAGAAACATCCCGCCGTGCTGGTAGAGGAGGATTCCAAGATCGTCGGTGTGATAACGAGGTACGATGTGATTGAGTATATGTCGAGATAACTCAGATGTGCCCAGATTGAAAAACAGATTTCCACGTCTATTAAGAAATTCATTTCGATGTACGCATCCGTGCCAATCAGAGCACATCAGCGAAGATAGGAGAACCAAACCATGGGCTTTTCAACCAAAGCAGTCCACGCAGGGGTCGAGCCGGATCCGTCCTACGGCTCGATTATGACGCCGGTACATCTGACGTCAACGTACGTCCAGGAGGAGCTCGGCAAGAACAAGGGGTATGAGTACAGCCGTGTTTCGAATCCCACCCGAACAGCTCTAGAAAAAAACATTGCCGCGCTCGAAGGTGGAAACGAAGGTCTCGCGTTCGGCTCCGGCATGGCAGCCATCAGCGCGGTCTTCCATCTGCTGCAGGCAGGCGACCACGTGATCGTTTCGCGCAACGTGTACGGCGGCACATACCGCATCGGAAAGCTTGTCCTGAATCAGTACAAGCTCGATTTCGATTTCGTCGACACGACGGATATCAACAAGATCAAGAGCGCTCTCAGGCCTTCGACGAAAATGGTCTTCATCGAAACGCCGACGAATCCGACGATGGAGATAACCGACCTCGCCGCCGTTGCCAAACTCTGCAAAGCGCGAAAGCTGATTTCGGTGGT
>DATLYT010000169.1:0-10272 GCA_035574455.1 Bacteroidota bacterium | reverse complement strand
CCTTTTCCGCGTTGCGTTCGTAGCGAAAAGGATTTTTAAGATGGGTTCTAGTAAGAATGATACTTAAGCGGATTTTCGTACAACTGGAGACGATCACCCTTTCTTTCGAACCGACAGAGGCCTGAGAGCGACTTTCAGCGTTTTTACTTCGAAGGGCTTAAACTTGAGCTTCAGTTTTGTCTTTGATGTCCTCAGGTTATTGATGGTATTCTCTAATAGGTCACACTCAAACGCCTTTTGGATTGGAAAACCGAATTCCAGGGTGACCTCGCGCTGTTCTCCGTGCGCTTCGTAGGCACGGATCATGAGTTCTTCACCGTCCTCCGCTTTCTTTATCGTGTCGATAATCACGTTGTCGTGAGAACTCGACACGAGTGGAGGAAGAGAACGAGGTGAACGGTCTGCAAAAACGAGCGGCGGTGTGTTGAACTCTCGCGCCGCGTGCACCGTTAATGCCTTTTTCCAGTCACCCGCATGCGGGAAAAGGGCGTATGCGAATTGGTGGTCTCCCTGATCGCTGATGCGGTTATCCGTCAATTTCGCAGGTTCTGTAGGGTGAGCGTAGTGAGGCGATCGCAAAAGCGTCAGGCGGAGTACCGATTCGTTTGCATCGTAGCCGTACTTGGAGTTGTTGAGAAGACTGACGCCCCCTTTGGCATCGGAAAGATCTGCCCACCGCAAGGCGGGAACTTCAAACTTTGCCTTATCCGATGCTCCGGAGTATCTCGACGTTCGGGAAATCACGCCGAACGGGATTTCGTACGTCGGTTGGTGTGATTTGACATCGAGCGGAAACGTTGCTTTCAGCAGCGTTTGTTTCTCGAACCACCGCACCGACGTCTGGAAATCAATTCGGCGGTGTTTGTGGTAGAGAATCATATCCTGTGAGAGCTTCGTCGGTCCTGGCGTACGGTACTCAAAACGGACAACCACGCGCAACGGTCCTTCTTCAACGATTTTCACCGATTTTAGCTGTAACAGATGCAGTTGCTTCGATTGGTACTCAATATCGATATCCCATGCTTCCCACTGTTTTGGGCGGTCGACAAACGTCTGAAGCAAGTTTCCTCGTTTACCCTTCTTGATCAGCTCGCGCCGCTGCTGCTTATCGTAGAGTGAACTGATACCACCCTTATTGTCCAGACGAAGACGATAGAAGGGAGATTCGATGACACGTTGACTGATTTTCCAGTGATTGTTGTTAACCGCCTTTGCGGCACCAGGGTACACCGTCAAGCCCAAAAACGATTGTGGTAGGAGCGTGGGGAGATAGCACAACAGCGAGACTTTACCTTTGGATAGTTCCACGACCTGATGCTCAACTTCCAGCCCTTTGTCATCAAGAATCGTGAATATCTTTTCATTCGACTTAAATGTCAGAATGACGTACGCACTTCGTTCCCAACTTAACGGGTTGAATACTGTGAAGGACAACTGGTTACCGCGTTTTTTTGATGTTTCTGTTAACAAATCGACAGAGCGGTAGATGACCTGTGTGGCCGAATCGATGAGAGAGCGATACATGGCGCTAACGTCAGGATAGGCATCCGCGATCGCTGTTCCAGAAAGCACATTCCGATCTTGTAGTGTGAGCAACTGTTTCCAGCATTCATCCAACTCGTTTTGAGGATACTTCCGACGCGATGCAGGAGCGCCGGCAAGCATAGCGAGCGAGGAGAGGACTTCCGCCGTGGCGAGTGTTGTTTCGGAGAGACGATTGTTGTGTTTTACCCGGGCGTTAGTCGTGTAAATGCCGCGATGTTTCTCGAGGTACAGCTCATGAGCCCATACGGGAATGTCCTGTGTCTGTGTCTCAGCTTGCTTGAAGAATTCCCATACGGAGGAGGAGCGGGTTTTCGGGAGCCCCGGCGTGTTCTTGAAGATACGGAGAAACTCGAGTTGCTCTATCGATGGGCCAATCTTCCCATCACCGTAACCGAGGGCAAGCAAATAATCCTGTGCGGTGTCTTTTTGTTGGAAGGCATCCCAGCTTTTCTTCAGTTCTTTGCTACCCTGTACCTGATCGAAGCCGACCGGAGGGATGTAGGAGAGAATTCTCGTTTTATCGATTCCTTGCCACCAGAAGGTGTGGAAAGGAAATTTGTTCGTGTCGTTGAGGAGCAGTTGGGTTGCGACAAAATATTTGAAGCCCGACTTTGCGAGAAGCTGAGGAAGATTTCCACTGAAACCGTACGCTCCCGGCAACCAGGCGATTTCCGGTTCTTTGTTAAATCGCTGCTTGAAGTAGCGTTTCCCGTAAAGGATCTGCCGGATGAGCGACTCTCCCGACGGAAGAACACAATCCGGCTCTGACCACATTCCACCTAAGAGCTCCCATCGCCCTTCTTCGACGCGTTGTCGCAAAGTTCTAAAGAGTTCGGAGTATCTACGCTCAATGAGTTCATATAGCTGTGCTTGGTGAAGCCCAAAGACCAATTCTGGGTATTCTTCCATTAATTGAAAGACACTGGAGAAAACCTCCGCTGTTTTGCGGCCCGCCTCGTTCATCGTCCATGAGCCTGCGGGACCCACGTAGGCACTGCCGACGAGGTGAACAAGACCGGGAATATTCGACCCAAACTCTGTACCGAGTGCCCCAATGAGAAAGTTGAGCGCCCGACTGATGGCATTCGGGTATTCTTCGCCCTCGGGTTTGAAATATTTGAGATAAATTAACGTTCGCCGGATAATTTCGCGAATCTCTTTTCCCTCCGCAGTTGCCGTTCCGTAAATCTGTGCCAGCTCACGTAACGTTTTCAAGCCGTAGTACAACGACCTCGCCGGAGGATAGACAACGGCGAGTTCGGCATTCTGGAAACTCGTCGGTGCAAGCGTACGGCCGCTGTAGGATTGAATAGCAACAAGATACTGTTGGTTGCCCCTCGCTTTGGCGCTGAGCGGTACTTCCTGGTGGTTGGCATCGATGCCGAAATGTGGTGTACCGTTGAGGAACAACAGAGACTCGGGAAGGTCGATGAGTAAGGCAATAGGTTTTCCGGAAAATTCTGGCGGGACTACAACTTGGCGACGAAACCAAGCCACCTTATCATACCCACCCCACTGAAAGGGAACCTGAATTGTACGCCATGCTTTATCGTTGAACTTCATCTCGCTGGCGCCGGGAATATCGCCCTCCCTCATTTTCCAATCGGGCAGAGGGATCCGTTGGGGATGGATATGATTTTTGACAAAGGGAAGGGTCTGGTCGAGAAGGTCTAAGGTCATTGATTGTGAGCGTATCGAGCTTGTGAGTGGGATTCTCCGAGGGTAGAAATGCCTGCATGTGTCAGGCAGGCGTGAAGATAGGGATTTGTAAAGAAAGGAGCAAGGGGAGAGATAGTCGAGTTTATCTATATGTATTCAGCGACCTTTTTCTCACCCTCGACTGAAAGTCTACGGCTTGTATTTCACGAAACCCTACGGGTTTTGCCGAAAACAAGCCGTCCCCGCCAGACCCGCTCGGGCGGGATGGCGATTTAGCGAATCGCGAGCGAAAAAATGGGCTTGAAATGAATTATCCTCAAAACATCGAGAGATATCAACAAGGCCAGTGTCAGGCAAGTGCGGACATTACTGCAAAAAGACTTGTAATTCCCGTCCCGACGGAAGGTCTTCATAGGAGATATTTGGGATTCGGAACGACTAATGAACAATTCTAAAAGCGCACCACTACCTAAACTCGATTTTTTGAAGTTGCACTTGGTTGTCGTTGCTTCCAGTGTGGGAAATCGATTGCAATTGCCTCTTCCTTAACCTAAATTAGCCCACACTTTCTTTGGAGATATCTTCACATGCAAACAATCGACTGGATACTTGTGGGATTGTACTTTGTCGCCAGTGCAGGAATCGGCATCTATTACACGAAACGAGCGGGAAGTAGCCTGTACGAGTTCTTCCTATCGGGGCGCAATCTGCCGTGGTGGCTCGCAGGAACTTCAATGGTTGCAACGACCTTTGCGGCGGATACACCGCTCGCTGTCACCGAACTCGTGGCTCGTAACGGCATTGCCGGTAACTGGCTCTGGTGGAACTTCGTCTTCGGCGGCATGCTGACCGTCTTCTTCTTCGCTCGGCTCTGGCGCCGCGCGGGAATCATGACGGATGTGGAGTTTGTCGAGCTTCGATACTCTGGTAAACCGGCAGCGTTCCTCCGTGGCTTTCGGGCGATATATCTCGGCATCTTTATGAATTGCATGATCATGGGATGGGTGAATCTGGCGATGGCGGCAATTCTTGAAGGGATGTTCGGTATTCCTCGTGAGCAAGTGATCTGGTACGTCGGGGCGGCGCTTGTCGTGACCGCCATCTATTCGGCACTTTCAGGCCTCTGGGGCGTCGCAGTAACCGATGCGTTCCAGTTTATTCTCGCGATGACCGGTACGATCGTGCTCGCGTTTGTGGTGCTTGGACTTCCCGAGGTCGGTGGCATTGCAGGTCTCAAAGAAAAATTGCCGGAGTGGTCGCTCAAGTTCACGCCGGTCATCGGTGAAGGTTCGTCGATGGAAGAAGTCGGAGGCGCTCTTGCACTCAGTATCAGTGCATTCCTTGCCTTTGTCGGGGTGCAATGGTGGGCGTCGTGGTATCCGGGCGCAGAGCCGGGCGGGGGTGGGTACATCGCACAGCGGATGATGTCCGCCAAGGATGAAAAACATTCACTCTTTGCCACACTCTGGTTCACGATTGCACATTATTGTGTTCGTCCCTGGCCATGGATCATCGTCGGGCTGGCAACGCTCGTACTCTATCCTGACCTCGGTCCAGCAGATAAAAAGTTGGGCTATGTCTATGCGATGCGGGATTATCTTCCAGCCGGACTCAAAGGCATGCTCGTCGCTTCGTTCTTTGCTGCTTACATGTCAACCATTGCCACGCAGTTGAACTGGGGAACATCGTATATCATCAATGATTTTTACAAACGCTTTTTTAAGCCTCAAGCGGAAGAAAAGCAGTTGGTATTTGTTTCGCGAGTGACGACTCTTATCGTGATGGTTTTTTCGATCATTCTCACGCTACTCTTAGATACCATCTCCGGCGCGTGGGCGTTTATCATCGAGGCAAGTGCCGGTTTAGGACTTGTGCTTATCCTTCGCTGGTTTTGGTGGCGGATCAATGCGTGGAGTGAAATTGCAGCCATGGTGGCCCCCTTGTTCATCTACGCGTATATCAAGTTCGCCACATCGGTCCAGTTCCCCGAATCGCTGTTTTATATTGTTTCGCTGACAACAGTCGTTTGGCTGGCGGTAACGTTTCTCACAAAGCCTACCGACCAGGTTACTTTGCAAAATTTCTATCGACGCGTTCACCCGGGTGGCGCTGGTTGGAAAAAAATTGCGGTGACTCTCCCTGATGTGCAAGGGGACTCTGGATACGGAGGTTTGTTGATGAACTGGTTTGCTGGCGTTGTGCTGGTCTATGCGGCGTTGTTCGGTATTGGCAAACTGATTTTTGGAGAAATCGGAAGCGCTCTTTTGTTTTTCTTGGTAGCGGGTTTAGCGACTCTAACGATCTATCGAGATCTGTCGAAGCGTGGTTTTGCGAAGATTGTACAATAATTTAACAAGAATAGTCCCTACTGTCTGCTTAGAGGACGAAGGGAGGCAAGAGCACAAAGCACGCTTTTTTCTGAATGATCCAGAAGAGAGAAGAAGGTATCCTAACAACCTTGAATCAAAGATTCTTCAGAGGATCGTGTTCTGAAATTGTTCATTGCTTCTCTGGCTTCTTTCCATGATATTAAGGGAACTATAATGTCGGGTTGTTTTTCCCGCGAAAAATATTTATGTTTTGGCAGCACCGTTCAATAGCTTAAGAGAATCACGAGGAATGCCTCTGAGAGTCTTAGTAGCAGACGACGACGAAGGACAACGCAAGTCGCACGGCTTTGCACTGGAAGTCACGAGTGCAATTGTCGAAGACGAAATCGAAATCGTCGAAACCGCGACGAGCGTCGATACATGGCAAAAGATTAAGTCTGAGGGGTTTAATCTGATCATCCTCGATAATGATTTCAAGGATGATAACCTCAAAGGCCACTTGCCGGGCATAGCTCTTTTGCAACTTGCGCGGCGTGAAGGGGCAAACCGTAATACGCCAATTTTTTTCTGCAGTGCCGACGCGTACGATACATTAAAGGGAATGGTCGAAAAACACAAAGGAGTATACCTTCCGAAGGTCGGGTACGATATCGAGAAAGTTGCTCAGCTTTTTGCAGAACAGATGAAGAAAAAGTAAGACACGACAGTTCATTCAAGAATGTTTACAGACGGTCGCCCCCAGGCGACCGTTTTTGTTGTCGGCGAAGAGTCTGTGAGAAGCTGAGGATTGAGAAGGATATTGCGGTGTTCTTCGGATCATGTAAACGATGGGATCGCCTTTGTTGGTAGGCTTGCGCTTTCCTTTAAAACCTTTTACATTCTGCCAGAGACAAGGACACGAGTGACTAACCCGCTGAGGGTGGAATGTGCGCGGGGGCATTGTTCACCAGAGGAGGATGGGGAGTAGGAATATGAACGAAAACGTTTCGTCCTCGTCTCCAGTAACGTACGAAGATGAACAAAGGTGTTTCTATGCATGAGCGCTCCCTGAATGAAGCCGAGCGAATCTTAGCAACCCACAAAGATGTCGTCGTCCCGGTCAAAGAAATCTGGCTCGAAGTCTCAAAGCAGGGGCAACTGCAACGGTTTGAAGTTCCGCCGCTTGTAGACTTTACTGCCCTTCTTGAAGGGGACGACCGGTTCGAGTTTTTTCCAGCCGGGGACGAATTAGGCGATGAATATGTCGAGCCAACAGATGAGGATGAGGTCGACTATGCTACGGATATGGAGCGGCTTGGGTTTTACTCCGAAGATCGTGTACGGTTACGCAACATTGAGGTCTCCGAGGAGCTGGTGGAAGAATTAGCCGAGGAGCATGAGGATTCGGACGAGCGTCGTGAGGCAGGTGAGAAAGCCAAAGAGCGAGTTGGAGCGCACTCATCATCAACACCGCCGGCGGTACAGCGGCTCGCAAAACATAGGCCTGGCGGTAAACTGAAGTCTGATCGCAGTAAGGTGAGAAAGGCTAAGGGTTCGGCCAAAAGCTCGGTGCCGAAACGAAAGGGGAAAACGCGATAATGTTGCAGATCGCCACAAAGCAGTGGACTATCCGTAAGCTGATGAAGAACGCGATTCGGCATTTGCAAAGTCATGATGTGCCGGAACCGCGTTTGAGTGTTGAACTCCTTCTTTCCCACGCTCTCCATTGTCAACGTATTGAGTTGTACACGAATATTGACAAACCGCTCAACAAACAGGAATTGGCGACGTTTCGCTCCCTTTATGAACGTCGTTTAGCGCGTGAGCCTGTACAGTATATCGTTGGCGTAGCGCACTTCATGGGTCTCCCGTTCATTGTTGACCAGCGTGTGCTGATTCCTCGACCGGAGACGGAGACGCTTGTTGAGCAGGCGATCGTACGCTGCAACGCGTTGGAGGGAGAGAAGATGATCTCCATCCTTGACGTTGGCAGCGGCAGCGGGAACGTTGCTGTCAGTCTGGCGAAGTTTGTGAAGCGCTGTCTTGTGACGAGTATCGATAACAGCGAGCAGGCGCTTGATGTCGCGCGCCAGAATGCTCGTGACCACGGCGTAGAAGAAAAAATCATTTTCCAGCATCTGGATGCCTTCGAGCCGATCGATCAGCTCCTGCGTCGGCGGTTTCATCTGCTAGTGAGCAATCCACCATATATTTCTACACTCGAATGGGAAACACTCCAACCGGAGGTTCGGGATTATGAGCCGCGCGAAGCTGTATGCGATGGGGCCGACGGTTATGAGCTGTACCGGCGACTCATCGAACTCGCACCGTATCTTCTTCACGAAGGTGGAACAGTGCTCGTCGAGGTCGGCGACCGGATGGCCTTTACCGTTCTTTCCATGATGCACGACGCGGGGTTCTACGACTTAGGCGTTGTGCGAGACCTCCAGGGGATGGAGCGAGTTGTCCTCGGCTCATGTCACAGCAAAGTCAGAAATCCCATACCGATCAATTAACTCTCCCTGACGAACGTCACTTCTCTCCTCAGCATGCGAGCTCTCATTCAGCGAGTAAAACGGTGTTCGGTGAGCATCAATGGCGCGCTGCATAGCTCGATTGGGCAGGGCATACTTATTCTCCTCGGCGTAGGGCAAACAGACAAGAGTGATGATGCCGCCTACCTCGCTGAACGGTGTGCGCACCTCAGAATTTTCGATGATACAGAAGGAAAAATGAATCGCTCCGTACTAGAGGTACAGGGCTCTGCACTGGTCGTTTCTCAATTTACACTCTATGGCGACACGCGAAAAGGGAATAGGCCGAGCTATTCGGAAGCGGCGCCACCGGACGTAGCAGAGAAGCTCTATAACGAGTTTGTTTCCCACCTCCGTCGTCATTTAAGCGCGGAAAAGGTGGCGACAGGTGTTTTTCGGGCTATGATGGAAGTGGAGTTGGTCAACGACGGCCCTGTGACAGTCCTTCTCGAAAGCAAAAACCACCGCTGACGTATTTTCCGTGAACGTGCTTCTGCTCTTTCTGGATGGTGTGGGCATCGGTGTGCAAGACCCCGACGTCAACCCCGTTTTCCGCGCAAAGCTGCCGACGTTGCAGTATCTGATCGGGCAGAAACTGTTCAGTAAGAAGCATCGCCATGCCTCGACAAGTCATGCTGAGCTTATCCCCGTCAATGCGACGTTGGGCGTTGCCGGACTTCCTCAAAGCGGCACCGGACAGACGGCCATTTTCACCGGCGTCAATGCGGCGCGCAAGATCGGCAGACATTTTGGCCCTTATCCGACAACCGAACTCCGACCCATCATCTACGAAAAAAATATCTTCCGCCAACTCAAGTCGCGTCAGCGTAATGTTTGCTTTGCCAATGCGTTTCCACAGCAATTCTTCGATTACACCAACTCGGGCACGCGGCGGCTCACTGTCACAACACTCTCCTGCATCATGGCTGATGTTCCGCTCCTCACGGCTGACGTACTCTCCAGAAATCAAGCGGTGTCTGCCGATTTGCATCGTCAACGTTGGCCGGAAATGGGCTACCCGGACATCATGCCCATCTCTGCTCAAGAAGCGGGGAGGCATCTCGCAGAGATTGCTCGACACCATGACTTCACTCTGTTTGAGTACTGGCTCACTGACCATGCCGGACACAGTCAGGAGATGGCACAATCAGTCGAGGTGCTTGAGCGGTTTGATGCATTTCTCGCCGGGATCCTCGAGCAGGTTGATCTGAACAATACACTCATTCTCATGATCAGCGACCATGGCAACATCGAAGACCTCTCCACAAAAACCCACACGCGCAATCAGGTTCCCTGCATAGTCATTGGCAAGCACCGACGAGCGTATTCTGTGAGAATCAAGAATCTTACCCATATTACGCCGGTTGTTCTGGATATGTTGGGTTGACTGGCTCATGTCGCCTTTTGAACGTCGTCCCGCTCTTCGGTTTGTCCTTCTGCTGAGTATCGGTATTCTCATTGCTCGGTATCTTTCCATTGATCCATCACCCGTTTTCTGGGTTACCGTTGCTGTTTTCTGTAGCGCGGTCATAGTTTCGATATTCTTCCCTCGGCATACAGCCACGAATTTCAGCATAGCCAGCCTTGTGCTGTTGCTTGGGATGCTTTTGCAGGTATTCCAACGCGATCACTATGCAAAGCAACGACTGATTCCCGTGCAGGAGGATGAGCAGATTGCTTTTACGGGTAGGGTCGCTGAAGAGCCGTATCTCCATCAACACCGCTTCCAGTTGGTGATCGAAACGAATAGGATCCTGCGTCAGCGGGAAAGCCGGGAGATCGAGAGAAAGGTTCTTGTCCAGGGCAGCATTTCACTTCTTCAGAAGCTGCTGGATTCTCTTCATGTAGGCTCGAAGCTTTTTGTGGTGGGACTGCTTGATGATTTTCCTCGGCCGCGCAATCCAGGCGAGTTCGACTATGGCCGTTATCTGGAGCTGAACGATATCCATGGCGTTGTGTCGCTGAACGATCGGTCTGAACTTGTCGTGATCGGTCAAGAAGCGTACTCGGACTTTCTCTCGTTGTTTCGTCAAGCACGGAGCTCCCTCTTAACCATTATCGATAGTTTGCATCGGCCGAGGGAAGCAAGCTTTTTGAGAGGAATTTTGTTGGCAGAGCGAAGCAAGATTGTGGACGACGTGAAGCAAGCGTTTGTCGATACCGGTACGGTTCACATCTTAGCGGTTTCTGGTCTACACGTCGGCGTTGTTGCGGTTGTTTTTTAT
>DATLYT010000168.1:0-20154 GCA_035574455.1 Bacteroidota bacterium | reverse complement strand
ACTCGTTGGCATTGTTGAAGGCATCCCGGCCGGACTTTCGATCTCTTCCGAGTATATCAACCATCAACTCTGGAGGCGACAGCAAGGCTACGGCCGCGGCGGACGGATGCGCATTGAATCCGATAAGGTCGAGATTCTCTCCGGCATTCGCTTTGGTATAACGCTTGGTTCGCCAATTGCTCTCGTCATACGGAATAAGGATTCTAAGAACTGGTCGGAGAAGATGGCAGTTGAGGGGAAGGGAAGCAACGTCGAAAAGATCACCATCCCAAGACCGGGTCATGCAGATTACGTAGGAGCCGTAAAGTACGGTTATGATGACATCCGTAATGCCATCGAGCGGTCGAGTGCTCGCGAGACGGCCATGCGGGTAGCGTGTTGCACGATTGTGAGAAGGTTCCTTGAAGAATTTGG
This sequence comes from Bacteroidota bacterium, assembly GCA_035574455.1. Classification (GTDB taxonomy): domain Bacteria; phylum Bacteroidota; class Ignavibacteria; order UBA10030; family UBA10030; genus DATLYT01. The sequence continues at coordinate 19,740 of DATLYT010000168.1, read as the reverse complement.
GATTTTCGTTGGTAGCCATGTCATCGGGATTGGAACGGTTCTCGTGGATGACCGCACGCGGATTGACCGACTCATCAAGAAGTACACAAAAGCCTCGTGTGGAGCTTATAAAGTCTCAGAAGAAGCCGACAAATCTGATGTTCGTATCTTAGACAAACGCGTAGAATCAAAAGCCATTGAAGTGATTCGAAAGGCGAAGAAATTAGGGGACACTGTAGGTGGAATATTTGAGGTACTCGTCACGGGCGTTCCTGTGGGGTTGGGGAGCTATGTGCAGTATGATCGGAAACTTGATGGTGCGTTGGCTCAAGCCATCATGTCGATACATGCTGTAAAAGGCGTAGAAATCGCGGATGGGTTTGCAAACGCTTCGAAGTATGGCTCCTCTGTGCACGACGAGTTTACCGTCAAAGAAGGAGTCATACGAAGGGCAACCAACCGCGCAGGAGGATTAGAGGGTGGTGTGACAAACGGTGAACCGATCATCCTGCATGGAGCAATGAAACCTATCTCCACGCTTGCACACCCCCTGTGGTCTGTTGATTTGAAAACGAAGAAGCGTGTGCGAGCTCGTTACGAACGTTCCGATGTTTGCGCGGTTCCGGCTTGTTCCGTGATTGCTGAATCTGTCATTACGCCGGTTCTGGCCAACGCGTTTCTGGAAAAATTTGGAGGCGACTCGATCAAAGAAATCCATAGCCGTTATCGTAGGTCAAAGAGCTAATTTTACAGGCATATCGGGACGCCGCGCATTGGGCTATAGTGTACGTTCTAGCAGTCAATGATGCGGTAAGGTGTTTGTATATTCTTCAGGCTTGACTATCCGCCGCACTTATGCTATATTTTACAACACGTAACAGCTCAATCTTCAAGCGTCATAGTAACAGGCTTCGGTTTGATTAAGGAGGTGTGTTCGTCTTCAGTGCGCATGCTCAGACCATAGTGTCGAAGGGGAAACTGAATCGCAAAGTGCTCGTCCTCAATCACAATTACGAGCCTCTCAGTGTTTGCAACGTCAAAAAAGCCGTTATCCTCCTCTACCTCGGGAAAGCTGAGTTGATCGCAGCCGCCGACGGCCTGATGCTTCACTCGGTTTCGACCTCGATGCCCTTCCCGAGCGTCGTCCGCCTTTCTGTCTACGTTCGTGTTCCCTACAAGCGCATCGTCCTTTCTCGCAAGAATATTCTTCGCCGCGATGGACATCGTTGTCAGTACTGCGGTAGATCGGATGTCCCCTTAACGGTCGATCATATCGTGCCGAAAGCGCGCGGTGGCGATGACTCGTGGGAAAATCTGGTGTGCGCCTGTGTACGGTGCAACAACAAGAAAGGTGATCAAACGCCACATGAAGCGGGCATGTCGTTACGACGCAAGCCGATTCGTCCGAACCATGTGATGTTCTTGCGAGATTTTGCCGGACATGTGGAAGAGGTCTGGAAACCATACCTCTTTATGAACTGAGAACGGAAAGGAGTTTTTCTCAGGATTTGAGTCAACGAAAAAAAGTCATTCTCAGCGGTATGCGTCCCACGGGAAAGCTGCATCTCGGCCATCTCGTGGGCGCTCTCGAAAACTGGGTTTCGCTACAAGGAGAATATCAGAACTACCATCTCATTGCCGACTATCACGCGCTAACAACCAATCAGGATACATCCGAGCTGTATCAGAATTCGATTGATATGTTGATTGATTGGTTGGCGGCGGGACTCGACCCGAAGCAAAGTCCGATGTTCCGACAGTCGCAAATCAAGCAGCACACCGAGTTGCACCTGATTTTTTCTATGCTGGTGACAACGGCACGGCTGGAACGAAACCCGACCCTGAAAGAGCAGGTTCGTGATTTAGAGATGGAAACGATTGCCTATGGGCATCTTGGTTATCCTGTGCTCCAGGCAGCAGATATTTTGCTGTATAAAGGTGAAGTCGTGCCGGTAGGGGAAGATCAACTACCCCATATCGAGATAACCCGTGAAATTGCACGACGGTTTAACGCGCTCTATGCTCCGCACAAGCCCGTTTTTCCGGAGCCTGAGGGGAAAATCACAAAATTCGCTCGCTTACCGGGCTTGGATGGCAAGCGGATGAGCAAGTCGGTGGGGAATACAATACTCTTGTCCGATTCTCCTGCTGAAATTAAGCAGAAGATGCGGACGGCAGTGACCGACCCGCAAAAGGTGCGCAAGGGGGACCCGGGGCGTCCGGACATTTGCCTCGTCTTCGCATACCACAACAAATTCAATGCGGCCGAGGTACCGGAAATTCGCGCGGGCTGTGAAAGTGGAGCACTCGGTTGTGTCGACTGCAAGATGAACTGCGCGAACAAAATCATCGACGCCCTCGCGCCTCATCGAGAACGCCGAGCATACTATGAATCACATCTCGATGAAGTGAAAGATATTCTTTCGGATGGAGAGCGGCGTGCACGAGTTGTTGCCGAACAAACGATGTCGGAAGTACATCAAGCGATGGGAATTGGGTAAGCGCTGAGCAGCGAACTGCATGTATACGATCAAACTCAGAGATTTCGAAGGACCGTTAGACCTCCTGCTCTTCTTCATCAAACGGGATGAGTTGGATATTTATAACATCCCGATTGCGAAGATCACGAAGGAATTTTTCGACTATCTTCAGTATATGCGTGACCTCGACCTGGAGATCGCCGGTGATTTTCTCGTGATGGCGGCCGAGCTGATGCAAATCAAAGTCAAGATGCTGTTGCCGCCCGAACCGGGAGAAGAAGAGGAGGAAGACCCGCGCGCGAATCTAGTGAAGCGGTTGATCGAGTATAAACGATTCAAGGAAGTCGCTCAAGAGCTTGTAGCCCGTGAAGAGGCACAAATGAAGATCGCGTATCGCGGATACCATGAAGCCGACCCTCGCGTCATGGAAATGGAAGAGGACGAGAGGTCCCTGAGCGATGTATCGCTGTTCGACTTGATTGCTTCATTTCAATATGCCGTTGCACGAATGCCGAAGAAATTTGTGCATGAGATTGTTAAGATTAACGTCACCATCGATGAGCAGATCGAGTATATTCTCGATTTCTTTTCCCGACGCTCAGAAACAACGTTTGCCGAACTCATCGAAGGAATGACGGAAAAGATTCGTATCGTGGTGACCTTTATCGCTTTACTCGAGCTTATTCGGTCTCGGAAGTTGGTGGTGCGCCAGCTTGAACCGTTTCAAGAACTTTCCATCATGCGCCACGTAGCGTGAGGATCTATGCCTGAAACCACAACACTCGTCTCTCAGCGTCAATCTCTTTCGCTCCCCGCTGGTGTCAAGGAGTTGATTGAAGCACTCATCTTTGCTGCTGAAGAACCGTTGACGCTCGAGCAAATCAAAGCAATCCTCCGGGAAAGTTCGGAAGAAGGCGATCCGCGTTCGCTCCAGGAGAACGAAATCGAAACGATTATCTCCATCCTCAACGACGAATATCAGCAATCTCATCGTCCGTATCGCATTATTCGCATTGCCGGCGGGTATCAGTTTGCGACAACCGTTGATTACGCGGCGTGGATTGGCAAACTCCACAAAGAGCAAGGTCGCCGCAAACTCTCGCAATCGTCGCTGGAAACTCTCGCCATTATCGCATATCGGCAGCCCATTACCCGCCCGGACATCGAAGCCATCCGGGGCGTGGATTGTGATTATGTGCTCGGAACATTGCTAGAAAAGAAACTCATCACCATTGTAGGGCGAGCGCCGACACCAGGCCGGCCGTTACTCTACGGCACAACCCAGCAGTTTTTGAAACACTTTGGGCTCAGCGACATCTCCGATCTCCCCCGTCCCCGGGAGATTGAAGAGCTACTGGCAGACGCACGTTATGAGACCGAACGGCGTATGCTGGAAGCCCAAGAACAGGCTGAAAAGGCCAAAAAAGAGGAGGAAGACTTTAAGTCCCGGTTGCCTCATATTCCTAAGAAAAAGCCGGATTTGGACGATTCTGCGACGATTGTTCCCAAGAGGCCCGGTCGCTCCTTGACCGTGAAGAAGGCAGAGGAGACGCAGGAAGTAGTGCCTCAATCAGAATTGGACCATGTTGTTCCAGAGCTACCGAAAGTCGAGGCAACCGAAATCCGTGATGAAATAACGCCGCCAAGTGCTGCTCCAAGTATCGCTGTGGAGTCAGCAGAGCAGGAGGAAACCACGAGCGCTCCCGAGGATATCCAACCCGCGTTGGATGTTCCGGTTCATTATTTACCTCAGCTGCCTTCCGAAGTGGTCCCAACGGACGAAGAAAGCAGTGGGCCAGAGGCTCAGGAATCTCTTGAGAGCACGACTGTTGAAGACGCTTCATCGACCGTTATTGATGAGCCGGTTCAAGCCGAGGAGACGGTATTGCCGGTTGACGATGAAGTCGTTTCGGTTGAGCTGAAGATGATTGAACAACCTTCAAACGAGTCTACGCCAACTGTCGTGGATGAATTACCTGCAGCAAATATTGCTGCGGAAGAAGCTGGATCCCAACAAATCACCAATAGTGCCGAGACTCAGGAAACAGGACTCGGGATGATTCAGACCGAGTCTGGTGAAGTGGAGATGACTTCTCCGGCGCCAGAGGTCGAACCTCACCAGCAGGATGGAGAGCAGACCCTGCACCAAGAGGAAGTGGCCTTTGAGCTAAAAACAGAATTTGAGATTGATACTGAACAAACGTCCCCACCCATTGACGCAACGTTCGCCGTAGACGACGTCGCGCCTCCTGCACTCGCGCCAATCGTTGATGAGGTGCGCGAGCCTGCACAACCCAAGAGTCGATGGACACGATTCAAAGAGAAGATTCAGGGCTTCATCAAAAAGGTATTCGGTTAAACAAGTACTTGGCACTGGCGGGAATAGGTTCACGACGTAGCAACGACGAGCTGATTCGTTCCGGCGTTGTGAAAGTGAACGGCCGCGTTGTCCAGGAACTTGGTACCCGCATCAATCCGCGGACGGATCGCGTGACGGTTCGCGGAAATCCGGTCTATTTGTCGGAGAAGAAAGTTTACATCGTCTTCAACAAACCTAAAGACACGATTACCACCGTCAGCGATGAACGGGGCCGCATGACAGTGATGGATTATGTGAAAGTGAAGGAGCGTGTCTATCCCGTTGGTCGGTTAGATCGGAATACGACGGGAGTTCTACTCCTGACAAACGACGGAGAACTTGCCCACGCCTTAACGCATCCTAAGTATGAAATCGAGAAGGTGTACCATGTGCGTCTTGAACGCGGTATTACCGATGACGACCTGAGACATCTGAAAGAGGGAGTGCGCCTGGAAGACGGCATCGCGAAGCCGACCGCAGTGCAAACAATCCCGAAGACAAAACGGACTGAACTGTTTATTGCGTTACATGAGGGAAGGAATCGTGAAGTCCGAAGAATGCTTGAAGAGTTAGGGTATGAAGTCCAACGACTTGAACGGGTTTCCTTCGCCGGAATTACGACAACTGGACTACCACGCGGCAAGTGGAGAAAGCTCACAGCGAAAGAAGTTGAACACTTGAAACGGATCGCCGGAATACCATTGTAGAAATCATCGACCCATGAAAAATAAAGACGAAAAAGGATTACCGCCAAAAACCGACGAGTCAATGTCGGAGCACGAAGAGCTTAATGTGCTGATGCAGCGTCGTCGGGAAGAGCTTGAACACCTGAAGAAGATGGGGATTAATCCGTACCCGTACAGCTTCGATCGGACCGATTTTTCGAGCGAGCTGATCTCTTCCTTCAAAGACGATGCGCCACCGCGGAATGTCTCCGTATCGGGACGTATCGTCTCCATCCGCCGGATGGGGAAGGCCTCATTTTGCCATATTCAGGACTCACACGGAAAGATTCAGATTTATCTCAAGAAAGATGATCTCGGTGAGATGTATGACGCTTTCAAGCTGATGGATATTGGCGATATCATCGGCGTGAAGGGATTCCTGTTTCGGACGAAGATGGGGGAAGTCTCCATACATGCGCAACACCTGGCGCTTCTCGCCAAGTCGCTTCGACCGCTACCTGTTGTCAAAGAAAAAATCGATGAGCAGGGGAACAAGATAGTCTATGATCCTTTTTCCGACAAGGAGCTTCGGTATCGTCAGCGGTATGTCGACCTGGCGGTCAACCCTGAGGTGCGCGAGGTCTTTGTCAAACGCTCAAAGATTATTCGCACCATCAGGAAATTCCTCGATGAACGAAACTACCTCGAAGTCGAAACACCCGTCTTGCAACCGCTATATGGCGGGGCGTCTGCGCGCCCGTTCATCACACACCACAACGCTCTCGGCATTGATTTGTATCTGAGAATCGCCGATGAGTTGTACCTGAAACGGCTCATTGTCGGCGGTTTTGATGGTGTGTATGAGATTGCGAAAGATTTCCGGAACGAGGGAATGGACCGCAACCACAATCCGGAATTCACGATGCTCGAACTGTACGTCGCGTACAAAGACTACATCTGGATGATGGAGTTGACGGAACAGATGATCTACGAGGTTGCCTGTGCTGTGAATGGCGTGTCAACAATTCAAGCAGGGACACACACGATCGACTTTAAGCCGCCCTGGAAGCGGATGACGATGTTTGGAGCAATCAAAGAATTTACCGGCAGAGATCTCCGTGGAAAATCTGAAGAAGAGCTTTACGAGATCGCAAAAGAACTTGGTGTGGAAGTCGAGTCGATGCTCGGAGCTGGTGCTCTGATTGATGAAATCTTTAGCACGCGTGTTCAACCTTACCTCATCCAGCCTACGTTTATCACCGACTATCCTATCGAGATGTCGCCGCTTGCCAAACGGCATCGGTCCGAGCCTGGGTTGGTCGAGCGTTTCGAGGCGTTCGTGAACGGTCAGGAACTCTGCAACGCGTTTTCTGAATTGAACGACCCGCTCGATCAGCGCGCGCGCTTTGAAGAACAGATGAAACTCCGGGCCCGCGGCGATGAACATGCCCAGGTTTTGGATGAGGATTTTCTCCGAGCACTCGAATACGGTATGCCGCCGACCGCCGGACTTGGCATCGGTATCGACCGCCTCACCATGCTGCTCACCGGCCAACCTTCAATTCGGGACGTCATCTTTTTCCCCCAAATGAAGCCTGAAAAATAAGGTGCCATCGGACATGAGGGGGCCTGTAAACCATAGAAAAGCCCACCAATTCTTGATATTCTCAGCGCTTGTACTGCTCCTCGGCCCTTGCGATGAGTCTCTCCCTCCGTATCGAGAACCGGACCAGCCCTTTGAAGCGACGGTGCGAGGCGACTATACGCTCTCCGTAATTGACAATTCGATGAAGGTCTACCTCACCGTCAAGAATATCTTCGATGAAACGTTGGAGGGGACAGCAAGCTTTCGCGGAACGGTCGAGATCGTGTCTGCACGCAATCCGCAGATTCAGAAAACATTCCAGATTCGCGCACAGAATCTTATTCAGGCGCCCGGTTACACGCCCTCGACCGGCAGGCTAATCTTCGACCCCGGCACGTCGTTAGTTTTCCTTTTTTCCTGGAACTTCGTAGATGACCGCAACGTGGATCTTCGAAGTCAGTTTTTTCGATACGTGCAGGATGCGAGCTGTTCTGCGCGCTGCTTGGCGTTGCCGGAACCGTGGATTCTGACAGCAAACGTCACGATTTTTGATAAGACAGGTAATGCGACAGCACGAGCGACGTATTCGCTCTGTTTTGTTACAGTCTGGGTGAATCCACGAGATTGCCCTCCCATCATTACCAGTCAACCCTGTAACGAGTTTACTGTTCCGAGGGGACCGAGTTGTTTTCCCTATCGCAATCCAGACCAATGAGCATCAAGAGAACTCTGATATTTTCACTGATTGCGCTCTTTGTTGTTCACGCGCTGGGTCATCATGCTCATAGCCGCGGCATTACGGGCATTCTTGAAGGCCGAGTGGTGGATATGCGCACGAAGGAACCATTGGTGGGTGTCAACATCATCATCATCGGCCAGAATCTGGGCGGAAGCACGGATGCGGAAGGGAATTATCAGATCAAGAATATCCGCGCCGGCGTCTATGACGTACGATTCAGCATTGTGGGTTACAAGACGGTTGTCGTGAAACAGGTAACGATTCTGCCCGACCTCCGTACAAGAGCGGATGTTCAGATGGAGCAAACGGCCATCGAGCTGGAGGTGATCGAAGTGCGGGCGGAGAGGCCGTTGATTCAACGAGACCTCGCGGCGACCGCCTATTCGATTGGTGAGATTAAATTAGAGAAGCTGCCGATCTCCGCCTTCAAAGAGGTGCTCACTCTTCAGCCGGGAACAACCGTGGAGGGAAATGTCCGAGGTGGTAAAACTCATGAGGTCGTTTTTTTAGTAGATGGGCTACCGGTGCAGGATGTGATCGGCGGGGGACTTGGGACCAACCTTCCGCGAAGCTCGATTAGCGGCTTGACGATCCACACCGGCGGTTTTGAGGCAGAGTATGGCAATGCACTTTCGGGTGTCGTGAATGTCATCACGAAGACGGGAGGGAGTCAGCACAAGTTTGGCGTGCGACTGGAACGGGACAACTGGCTGCCGGAATCGATCAACAAGCAAGTGGATAAGGCAACCGAGGTTGAAGTCTCAGCAGGCGGCCCGATCATGGGTGAGCGGTTGAGCTACTTTACCGCTAACACGTTGCTCGCTCATGATACTCGCTGGTGGCAGGATTTCCAGCATTTTTTTCCCTCTCCAGTCAGTCAGGAGCTGAGTGGCTTTGCGAAGGTCGAATATGTAGCATCGACCGATCTTCGATTGACTCTCCAGGGAATTTACTCGCTCCGCAAATGGCGCGATTATGAGTTCAGCTGGCGATTCAATCTCAGTGGTTTACCAGCACGATCGAGGGACTCCTATCGGTTGGCTTTCGTCCTTTCTCACACGTTGTCTCCAAATTCTTATTACACGCTCAGTCTCAGCCGGTATTTCAATGGCTCGCGAATCGGCGAAGGCTCCAAGGAAGATTTGTCGCTGCAGCCGTATGAATATGATTTCTACCTGCAATATGTGCTCAGGGGATCGCGCAACTGGTGGGCGGATACGCGCCAGACGGTCTACACGCTCAAAGGGGATTTTACAACTCAGATCAATAAGACGCACCTGTTTAAAGTGGGGTTCGAGTTGAATCAGTACGATCTTTTCTCCGATTTAGCGAAGTACGAGCCGCAGACAACTTACTTCGGCAAACCCATTGTTGACGCTCCGTTGTTGAACTACTCGAATTCCTACAGCTACCAACCGCGGTCGGGAAGCGTCTTTGTGCAGGACAAGATTGAACTCGTCAAGGATGGCTCGAACATGAGCATCGGCTTACGATGGGATTTCCTTGATCCTACCGCCGAGCGACCGCTTGTGGAATTTATTCCCACCCGCCCGAACGAGTATCAGCAAGTCGTCAAAGGTACAACGAGGGCATCGGTTAAACATCAATTCAGCCCGCGTATTTCCTTTGCCGGCCCGGTAAGTCCGACGAGCTTTTTCTTTGTGAATTTCGGCCATTACTTCCAGTATCCGCTGTTTGATTATCTCTATTCCGGCGTCAATCCAGCGCAATTACGTTCAGACGCAAAGAACGTCCTTGCGGGTAATCCCGACCTTGAGCCGGAACGTACCGTGGCGTGGGAAATCGGTTTCAAATACGGTCTTTCAGAACATCTGGTGGCTTCGGTCACCTATTTCAAAAAGAACACCAAAAACCAGATCGACGCGAAAACGCTCATTCCGTTTGACAGCAAGGCGGCAGGCGATTACGGTTTTGCTTCGTATGTGAACAACGCGGAAGCCTATTCATCGGGCATGGAATTGTTGATCAGCAGAGAGCGCGATGAACGATTCACCGGCAGCCTTTCCTACAGCTACATGACGACGGAAGGTGTGAGCGAATATGTCGACCAGAGGATCAACTACGCGCAATGGGGCTTTCCGCTTGCGGTGAAGCCCTTCCCGTTGAGTTGGGATCAACGCCACACCGTTAAAGCCGACGCCGATCTGAAACTTCCCTGGGATATCCAGGCGAATGTCATCATTCTCTATAACTCGCCGCGCCCCTTTACCTATTTTCCCACGCGTGACGGATTTACACCTTCAGACACGAGCCGGATGCTTGTGCCCAACAACGCTCGTATGCAGCACGTCTTGTTTTTCAACGCAAAGCTCTCCCGCCAATTTGCACTCGACGCCGAGAAACGATATCTTCTAACGATCTTTGCTGACATACGGAATCTGATTAACCGAAAGAATGTCCGTTGGTATGATTCCAGCGGCAGAATTGGCGGCGAGCTCGGCGATCCGAGTGCATACTACGATCCACGCCGAACGCGCGTCGGCGTCCGGCTCGAATTCTAACACACCTTATTCCTGACTTCCTCCTTGAAAACCATTACTCTCGTTCTCGGCATTCATAATCACCAGCCAATCGGCAACTTCGAGTCGGTATTTGAAAAGGCGTACGAAAAGTCCTACAAGCCGTTCATCGATCTGTTGGAACGCTACCCCGCTGTTCGCCTTGCCCAACACTACTCCGGTATCTTGTTGAACTGGTTTTCAGTGAAGCGACCAGAGTTTCTCAAGCGTCTGAAAACGCTCGTCCAGCAGGGTCGGGTGGAGATGATTGGCGGTGCGTACTATGAAGCGATTCTTTCCATCATTCCCGATGAAGACAAACGGGATCAGTTACTCAAGCTCTCGAAGGAGCTTCGCCGGCATTTTGGTTCTGAGCCGCAAGGGATGTGGTTGGCCGAACGCGTCTGGGAGCAACATCTCGCTTTCCACATCGCTGAAGCTGGTCTCAAATATATTACCGTGGATGATACGCATTTCAAATATGCCGGATTGTCTGAGTATGAGCTGCTCGGTTACTACATGACCGAGGAGTTGGGAAGAACGCTCGCCATCTTTCCCATCAGCAAGAGGCTTCGGTACACGATTCCGTTTCAACCTGTGCAAAAAACGATCGATTACCTGCGGGAGGTGGCTACGGAGGAGGGAGATCGGGTTGTTGTCTATGCGGACGATGGGGAGAAGTTTGGCGTCTGGCCAAAGACGTACGAACATGTTTACGAGAACCACTGGCTGGAAGATTTTTTTAAGGCGCTTTCGGATAACCGAGATTGGATTCGAGTGCGGCTTTTTTCCGAGGTACTTCGTGAGATCAAACCGATTGGTAGAATCTATCTGCCGAACGCCTCTTATGCGGAAATGCTCCATTGGGTCCTCAGACCGCGACTGTTCGGACAGTATGAGGAACTCGAAGCAGAGCTGAAGAAGCAAGGGAAGCTGGAAAAATTTGAGCCATTTTTTAAAGGAGGCTTTTGGCGAAATTTTCTTGTGAAGTACCCCGAAATTAATACGATGCACAAGAAGATGCTACGTGTGTCGCATCGCGTCCGAGCTGCCCAAAGGAAAAAGGTCGCTCCCAAAGTGGTCGAGCGCGCTTTGGAACATCTTTGGGCCGCTCAGTGTAACGATCCGTACTGGCATGGTGTGTTTGGTGGATTCTATCTTCCGGTGTTGCGGTATCCCATCTTCAACAACCTTATCTCCGCTGAACGGACGTTAGACAAAATCGAAAAGCGGAAATCGGTGAATATCGAAATCGTCGATTTCGATTGTGACGGCCGCAAGGAAGTACTCGTCGAAACCCCCCTCATCAACTGTTACATTAAGCCGGACCAGGGTGGTTCGGTGTTCGAGCTTGATTTTAAGCCGATTTCCCTTAATTTGTTAGATGTTGTCACGCGTCGCGAAGAAGGTTATCACAGAAAGTTGACCCTGGCAAAGATTCCGCACGCTCCAACCGAGGGTGCCGAAAGCATCCACGACATGGTGCTGGCGAAAGAAGAGGGTTTAGAGCGGTTTCTTCACTACGACTGGTATCGACGTGGCAGCCTTATCGATCACTTTTTTGGGGCAGCAACGACCCTTGAACAGGTTTACGCGTGCAACTACCAGGAATTAGGCGATTTCGTTAATCAGCCGTACGAAGTGAAGACGGCGAAGAGGGGAGGGAGAGAGGTCGTTGAGCTCACGCGGAACGGTGTTGTTTGGCGTGGTGAGATTCGTCACCGCATTCGCGTGCAGAAGCGTATTAGCTTTCGCCCGGACGACCCGAATCTCGAAATTGAGTATTCTCTCACGAACCTCGAGAAATTGCCGATTGAGCTCTGGTTTGGGGTTGAATTTAATATCGGCTTGCAGGCAGGGGAGGCACACGACCGCTATTACTATGTTGAGGGAAGGGAATTGTTAGACCGCAAGTTGCGGAGCGTGGGCGAAGTTGATCACAGCCAGATGATGGGGCTGCGTGACGAATGGTTGGGAGTCGACGTGCGGATAGAAACCGGGACAGCAGCGAATTTCTGGCGATTCCCGATTGAGACGATTTCGCTGTCAGAAGAGGGTTTTGAACGGGTTTTTCAGAGCTCTGTCGTGATCCCCCATTGGCGTTTCCGGTTGGAGAAGGAGTGGCAGATGAAACTTGTGCACCGTATTTCCCGTTTGAAGAAGGGAAGTTCACGAACGTAATGCTATCATAGCGAGGACAAGGATATGAAGAGACGATTTTCGATCTGGACTGTTGCCGTGTTAATGCTGGTCGGTGTGTTCGCCGGCATGGAGATCAACCAGCTGATCTCCGGCGATACGATGTATGACCAGCTCAATAAATTGAAGGACATTCTCAGCTTTACGGAGAAATACTACGTTGAGGAACCGGACCTGAAGAAACTTACCGAATCCGCCATCAACGGCATGTTGAGCACGCTCGACCCGCATTCGATTTACATCCCTGCCAAGGCGTTCGAGCGAGTAGCGGAGGATTTTCGCGGGAAGTTTGAGGGAATTGGGATTTCCTTCAGAGTCTTGAACGATACAATTACTGTAGTAGAAACCATCGGCGGTGGACCATCGGCACGTCTCGGTATTTTGGCGAATGATCGGATTGTCAAGATTAACGACACATCGGCGATTGGATATAAGGATGAGCAGGTGGTTGCTCGATTGCGAGGTCCTAAAGGGACGAAAGTCACGGTCACCATCATACGGCCCGGAGTCAAAGAACCTCTGGTCTTCGAGATCATTCGCGATGAAATTTCCCTTGTGAGTGTTACGGCTGCTTTCATGTATAATGACGAGGTCGGATATATCAGCGTGGATAAGTTCAACGAACAGACGAACAACGAGATGCAGCGCGCGCTCACGAAGCTGAAAGAACAGGGAATGAAGCGGCTCATTCTGGATTTGCGATGGAATCCGGGAGGCTATCTCGAGCAGGCATTCCAGATGGCTGATCTGTTCTTGGATGGCGGCACGCGCGACAATCCAAAGAAAATCGTCTACACCAAAGCTCGCCGTCCCGAATATGAAGAGGCATACTTTGCCAAAAGCGGTGATCCGTATGAAAAGTTACCGGTCATTGTTCTTGTGAACAATGCATCCGCCAGCGCAAGCGAAATTGTCGCCGGCGCTATTCAGGATTGGGACCGCGGGCTGGTCGTTGGCGAGACAACGTTCGGCAAAGGTTTGGTACAGCGCCAATGGAGACTCTCGGATGGTTCTGCCTTACGGTTGACCATCGCGAAGTATTACACGCCTAGCGGGCGTCTGATTCAGCGTCCGTATGAGGGGAAGGAGAAAGAGGAGTATCAGCGCGAGGCCTTCCAACGGAATGAACAGGAAGGAGAAAATATCGAGCATAAAGGCGAAAGCGACACGACGCGACCGGTCTTCAAGACGAGTATAGGTCGGGTCGTTTACGGTGGCGGAGGGATTACGCCGGATTACATCGTCAAGTCGAATCAGATTTCTTCACTCACGGAAAATATTTTGCGCCGGGATATGTTCTTCCAATTCATCAAAGACTATCTCGACGCTCAGGGTCAAAAGATCCGCAGTACGTACGGGAAGGATTTGCTTTCCTTCAAGAAATCCTTCCAAGTGAGTGACGACTTGATGTCGGATTTTCGCTCATTCATCACAAAGAACGGCTTGACTGTCGAGGAAAAAGACTACCAGAAAGATTTAGCTCTCATCAAGATACGTCTCAAAGCAGAAATCGCACGGCGGCTTTGGAACCACGAAGGGTTCGCGACCATCATGCTTGATACGGACACACAATTCCAAAAGGCAGTCGGTTTGTTCCCAGAGGCAGAAAAAATCGCTCGGCTCAATTAACACGCTCAGCCTTTCGTGAATTCGTTCCGCCGATTCGTATCGTCGTTCTTTGTTCTTGTCGTTGGATTTCAAGCTCTTTGTGCACAGGGTCCGGCCCCTGGCGCATCCGTGGTAAGAACGCAGGATCCTTTGTTACAGGTAGGGGAAGAGCTTGAGTACTCCGTCAGTTATTCCGTCTTCTCATTGGGAACGATTCGTATCCGGATCGTTGGAGTCGAAGTGCGAAATGGCCGACCTGTCTACAAAGCACAGGCTTTTATCGATTCAGCACCGGGTCTTCCGTTCGTCAACCTCCATGTCGTCTTCGAGAGTGAGTTCGACGCAGAGGTCTTTTCCTACTCATGGATAAGCAAAGATAGCAGTAAGAACGAGATTGGCTATCTTTCCTATTCCTTTGACTACCCTCAAAACCGAGTCCTGATTGAAAAAAGCATCCAGAAGAGGGGGGCTCGGCGAATTGTCGAAAAGGTCGATACCGTTCAGGTCAAGGAAAAATCTCAGGATGGTCTTTCGCTCTTCTTTTTCGCACGAAAGTACCTCCACCAACGGGCGCAGGTGAACGTTCCAACGGTTATTGGTACCGAGGTCGTCAATACCTATATCAATTATCTCAATGAACAGACATCGGTCGAAATCGATGCGGTAGAGTATCCTGTTGATGTGATAGAGTTTAATGGGAGGGCAGACTATTCCGGGATCTTTGGATTAACGGGTGGATTTCAGGGGTGGTTTAGTAATGATGAAGCCCGTGTGCCGATAGTTGCACGGATGAAGGTTATTCTCGGCAGCATCTATATTGAATTAGAAAAATGGAAACGAGCAGGTTGGCAGCCTCCACGATACGTGAAAGGGAAGTAGTGTGATATTTCCGTTTCAGGGTATTCATCCGAAGATTCATGAATCGGTGTTTCTTGCCGAAGGAGCACAGATTATTGGAGATGTCGAGATCGGTCGTGACAGCAGCATCTGGTTCAACGCCGTTGTGAGGGGTGATGTGCATTATATCCGGATTGGTGAGCGCACCAACGTTCAGGATAACTGCACGCTTCATGTCACGCACAAAAAATACCCACTGATTATCGGTTCGGATGTGACCATCGGCCATGGAGCTATCGTACATGGAGCGACGGTAGAAGATTACTGTCTGATTGGGATGGGTGCGCGTATCCTGGACAACGCAAAGATCCATCATCATTCATTGGTTGCCGCAGGGTCGCTGGTGTTAGAGCATTTTGAAGTGCCCGAAGGAACATTGGTTGCTGGTGTTCCGGCACGTGTAAAACGAGAGCTCACAGAAGAAGAGCGGAAGCAGGTCGAGCAATCGGCAAAAAATTATCTGTTGTACGTCCAGCAGTATCGTTCACAGCGCTAAGGGTAAGGTTATGAAACTCAAGTTCTGGGGCGTGCGAGGATCGATCCCAACCCCCGGAAAGCATACGGTTCGCTACGGTGGCAATACACCCTGTCTGGAACTCCGTCTCGACGACGATGAGCTGATCATCTTGGATGCGGGAACGGGCATTCGAAATTTTGGCGACCATCTCGTCAACTCGGGTGAGTCTATCAACGCCCACCTCTTCATCACCCATCCTCACTGGGACCATATTCAAGGGTTTCCCTTTTTCAAACCGGCATTCATTGCTGGTAATGAGCTCACGATTGTCGGCACAGAGCGGCCGGATAAGAAACTCAGTCAGATTATCGCCGAGCAGATGAACAAAATCTACTTCCCGATTCAACTGCACGAGCTCAATGCCAAAATCAAATTCCTTCCTATCGGTGATAGCAATGTGATTAGCGTCTTTGGCGCTACCGTGAAAACCTCATACGTCAATCATCCCGGATTTACGGTGGGTTATCGGATCGAGTACAAAGGGAAAACGTTAGTGTACATCAGCGACAACGAGCCGTATGATCGGATGGCTGCAAAACGGTTGACGAACTTTGAGCAAATCGTCAAGGAGAAGTTTGAGGAGAACGACGGCGATCCCAATCAGCGTGTATTTGATTTTTGTCAAAACGCAGACGTACTCATTCACGACGCGACGTATACGCCGGAAGAGTACATCGATCGTGTAGGTTGGGGGCACTCGCACTATCTTTTCACCCTGCGGATCGCGCTCGAGGCGAATGTCAAGCGGCTGTATTTGTTCCATCACGACCAGAACCATAGCGATGATAAAGTGGACGAAATCCTCAAGAAGTGTAAGAAAGAAATAAAATCGCGTGGGTACAAGTTTGAGTGCGAGGCGGCAATCGAAAATGCGGAAATAACGATCTAAACTTGACAATCGGGCTTCCTGTGCGTATATTAGACCTGTAAGTGGTTGGGGGAAACGTCGTAGGGCAGATTGCTTCCAGAGATTCTTGAGGAGACGACGATTCGGTTTAAGGATCATATTCTTATACGGAGGAATCCCAAGGCGATCAGTACAATCCAGACATCGCACGATTATCGTCACCGATTGATCCCCGATTGCTCAGAACGAGCGTAGGTTCCTGTTGAGCAAGTCGGGGTTTTCACTTTTTAGAACGTTCATTACGGAAAGTCATCATGTCGTTTCAATTCAAGAACTCGGATATCCAAAAGATTGGGCAAATCCTCAGCACCCCAGCAAAACACAAGGGGAACAACTATCGTTTTGAAATCGAGAACAGGGAAACCGGCCGGAAACTCGCATTGGAGATTTATCCCGATATTAAAATAGGCCATCGAAAAGGCAATTTGATTTTCGTCTATACTCCAACGGCTCATCTCCAGCTCCATTTTTGTACTGGCTATGTCGTAAGCGATATGTTGGGGGAAGTAACGTTTGTCGGGGAAGAGCATGGGAAGCTTTCTGGTCTGATCATCGAGCGGGAAGGCGGTTGCTCGCTCTATGCGAATGTCGACCGCTCGATTCTCTCTGGCGATTTTACAACGCTCGGACCCGAAGTGATGCTTTCCGGTATTGCACTCTCGTTAACGGAAACGGTGCTACCAACCGCTGTAGAGGCAACTTCAGTCGTACCACGGGAGAAGGCTACGAAAAAGGCGGTTGCAACTCGCAAGTCTTCAGGTGGGGCGAGTGTTACAAAGCCCAGGGGAAAACGTAAGAAGTAAGCTTCGGATGGTCGAAGTGATCAATCATCATCCCCGGTATCGGTTTTCGAAGACGGAAACTCAACGTACGGTTCAGGCTGTTTTGAGGAAAGAGAGAAAGAAGTTGTCTTCGCTGTCGGTTGTGTTTGTCGGTCACCGTGTGATGCGAAAGATCAATCGGTTGTTTTTGGGGCACGACTACAGTAC
Organism: Bacteroidota bacterium; assembly: GCA_035574455.1. Taxonomy (GTDB): domain Bacteria; phylum Bacteroidota; class Ignavibacteria; order UBA10030; family UBA10030; genus DATLYT01. The sequence continues at coordinate 2,297 of DATLYT010000168.1, read as the reverse complement.
GGATGTGATCAGCTTTCCGCTGATGGATGGGATGGGATTTGATGCGGAGCTTTACATTAACCTCGACCGTGCGAAGTCGCAGGCAAAGCAGTACAAGGTTCCGTATTCCCATGAAGTACGACGCCTGCTCATTCATGGCACCTTGCACCTGTTAGGGTACGACGACAGGACAGAGAAACAGCGCAAGCAGATGCAACGACGGGAGGATTTTTACCTTACACGTCTCACTCAAAAGAGGATATAACACATGCACGAACGCATTGTCGAAATCTTGATGTTCCTTGTCAGCGAGTTGAAGTCCAACAAACAACTCAATGATATCGACGTCTCTTTTTTGACCAAAAGTGGGTATACGCAGAGCGAAATCTCGACGGCGTTTACCTGGCTTTTTGAGCGCATGGCGGTTGGCCAGCCAGTGGCAACGAGTGGAGCAAGTGCCGAGGCTTCGTTTCGGTATCTCAATGATGCTGAAAAAATGGTCATTAGCCGCGAAGGTTTTGGATATCTTTTGCAGTGTCGTCAGTTAGGCTTGCTGAGGAACTCGGATATTGAACTCATCGTCGACCGCATTATGGCAGCGGGGTTTTCCAATATCGGTGTTCCAGAAATGAAGTCCTTTGTCGCAGGTATTCTTTTCGATTCCAACTATCCAAGCCCGTATGGGGGACAAATCTCCCTAGAAAGTGGCGATACGGTTCATTAGGGAGCACAGTAGTTACGTTATGGAAAAGTCGTTTATCATCGTAGAATCACCCTCCAAGGCCAAGACAATCAATAAATATCTTGGCAAGGACTATATTGTTGAAGCTTCGGTCGGGCACATTAAAAACCTGCCGAAGAGCAAGCTTGGTGTCGATGTTGATGATTCGTTTGAGGTTACCTACGAAACGATCGCAGGCAAGGATGAGATCATCGAGAAACTTCGTCACCAGGCCAAGAAGGCGAAGGCAGTCTATATTGCCACAGACCCCGACCGAGAGGGTGAGGCTATTGCCGCACACATTGCCGAAGAGATCAAAGATGTCAACAAGAACATCAAGCGTGTGCTGTTCCACGAAATTACTGAAGCTGGCATTAAAGAGGCAATGGCGCACCCCCATCAGATCAACAAAAACCTGGTGAAATCCCAGCAAGCGCGTCGCGCGATGGATCGATTGGTGGGATACAAAATCAGCCCGTTTGTTTGGAAGACTCTGTACTATGGATTGTCAGCCGGACGTGTGCAATCGGTAGCGTTACGATTAATCTGCGAGCGGGAAGAAGCAATCCGCTCGTTTGTTCCTGAAGAGTACTGGTCAATTACCGGAGAATTTCGCACGAGCGCCAGCGACCCCTTCCTTGCCAAGTTGGTGAAGGTCGCCGGTGAAGATCCGAGAATCCCCGACGAGACCACGATGCGCGGGTACGCTGAGGATATCCGGAAACAGAGCTTCGAGATTTCTACGATCGACCGCAAGCCTGTCAAACGGAATCCGCCCGCCCCGTTTATCACCAGTACGTTGCAGCAAGAAGCCGCACGCCGATTACGATTTTCGGCCAAACGTACGATGATGCTCGCTCAGAAACTGTACGAAGGTGTTGAATTGGGTAGTGAAGGTTTGACAGGTCTCATTACCTACATGCGAACCGACTCCACACGATTGAGCGAGGAAGCCATTGCTCACGTTCGCGAGTACATCTACTCGAACTACGGTAAAGAGTACTTGCCGAAGGAACCACGCCTCTTCAAAAAAGGCAAGGCATCTCAAGATGCACACGAAGCTATCCGACCGACCTCAATCAAGCACACGCCAAAAGCCGTCAAGAAGTATCTTGATAAAGATCTTTTTGCTCTCTATGAGTTGATTTGGAATCGATTCGTTGCCTGTCAGATGGCGCCCGCCCAATTTGAGCAATATACGGTAGAAGTACGAGGTGGTGATTACCTTTTCCGAGCAACGGATCAAGTTTCTCTGTTTCGCGGTTTTCTCCAGGTCTATGACGACATGATTGAAGAGAACGGCGGTGAAAAGGAGGATGCAGACCCGACCTCCAAGCTTCCACAGAATATCGCCGTTGGTCAAGCTTCTCAGCTCACCGATCTTATCCCGCGGCAACATTTCACCAAGCCGCCGGCTCGCTACACGGAGGCAACATTAGTCAAAGAACTCGAGTCGTTAGGCATTGGTCGTCCCAGTACCTATGCGCTCATTGTCAGCACCGTGATTGACCGTAAATACGTCGAACAAAAAGACCGTAAGCTCTATGCAACCGAGCTCGGCATGCAGGTGAATAAGCTGCTCGTCGAACATTTTCCC
>DATLYT010000167.1:0-3640 GCA_035574455.1 Bacteroidota bacterium | reverse complement strand
CGACGAGTCATGGCGCGACGGAACGTTGCCATGACCGCCGCGGATGAACGTGTGCTTCGCAAGGTTTTCGATCTGACGGCACAGGAGAGAATACGGATGCGACGTGAACAGGAGACCATTCTCATATCCTCTCCCTTCACCACGAAGCAATGACAATTCTTGCTCTTTCGGACATTCACGGCGCTTATGATGAGACGGCGCGAATCATTGAGTCGAATCCGTCCGCAGATGTGATCATTATTGCCGGAGACCTTACGACGTACGGAAAGCCTGCGGAAGCAGAATCGGCGATCGTACGGCTACAACGGTTTGGCAAGCCGGTGTTTGTTGTAGCAGGGAACATGGATCCGCCGGAACTCGAAGGTGTCTTCGAACGCCTGAGTGTGTCTCTCAACGGACGAGGAGTGGTGGTGGGTGACGTAGGCTTTTGCGGAGTTTCTGCCTCGCCGATTTCGCCCTTGATGACGCCAAATGAAATATCTGAGGCAGAAATAGCTGCACGAGCCGCTCAAGGATGGAAGGAAATCTCGGCGGCGCGTTGGAAAGTCTTTGTGCCGCACGCTCCTCCTCATAACACTCGTCTGGATATCATTCGCTCGGGACGTCACGTAGGAAGCACAGCCGTTCGACGATTTATTGAGGAGTTTCGGCCGCATGCTGTCGTCTGCGGTCATATCCATGAAGCACGCGGCGTGGATGTCGTGGGCACAAGCAAAGTTGTCAACTGCGGCCCGGCAGGTCATGGAATGTATTCGATTGTGCGGATTGGCTCATCGGTTGAGATTGAAACGCTGCCGTAAGTCGGTAACAAAAAGCGAACCGCCCTCCATTCGGAGGGCGGTTCGACGAGCTCAACTCGTTTTGCGTCTCAACTATCTGTCTTCAAGTAAAAAGGCAGTTGCTGGCGCATACGCTCGCGCTTTGCGCGGTAGGCCATCTCCTTTTTCTTGCAACTTGGACAACGATAGGCGCCCACTTGGCCCCTAAACTCGTTTCCGCAGTCCCGACAAATAGTGGAACCACGTTTCTTCATTCGTGCATCACCCTTGTAGTTCATAGGCTTTATCTCCTCGATTAATATAACGATTTCCTAGGAAACTTGGTTCAGAAATTTTTTCCTCTCTCCGCGAGGTGCCCAAAACCGCTCATTTTAGCGGATTTTTGGCGATTAAATTTTCTTTAGTTCGGTCAAGAATACCCTTCCTTAACATCTTGAGCCAATTGAAGTTAGAAAACGCATTGGTGAAGGCTGCCGGGCTGGCGAAGCGAAATGCCTACGCACCTTACTCCCGATTTCGGGTAGGGGCGGCGCTTCTTACGAAGGGCCGTTTGATATTCGACGGATGCAACGTCGAGAATAGCTCGTTTTCTCTGACAATCTGCGCCGAACGAGCAGCAGTATTCAAGGCGGTGTCTGCCGGGCATACTGAGTTCCACGCAGTTGCAATCGTGTCCGATAGCTCTGACTTCCTGCCGCCATGTGGCGCTTGCTTGCAAGTTCTCGCCGAGTTTTCTCCGAAAATGACAGTGATACTCACAAACGGCGAGGGCAAACGAAAAGTGTTGAACATTTCCGACCTCTTGCCCACACCTGCAGACCTCAGGCGAACACTTACCTCACGCAGACGTTAGAGGCATTGATTGACAGGAATGGTTGTGAGATTCTCGAAGAGGGATCAGAATATCTGGAAGACCGTGCAGCGCATCCCGCGCGGCAGAGTTGCCTCATACGGACAAATTGCCCGATTGAGCGGTTTGAACGGCAGGGCAAGACTTGTTGGATACGTTTTGCACCATCTCCCGTTTTTCTTGGATACTCCCTGGCACCGAGTGGTCACCGCGCAAGGGCGGATTGCCTTTTCCAAACACTCACAAGCGTATCATCGACAGATGGCGCTGCTGCGTAAGGAGGGAGTGATTGTTGACGGCGGAAAGATTAACATGAAGAAATTCGGATGGAAAAGATAAAGGCTGCTCCGGCACGCGGGACTTTACGGCGATGTCCGTGGGCAGGTACTGACCCGCTGTATGTTGATTACCACGATCGAGAGTGGGGCGTACCCGTTCACGATGATCGGCGTCTCTTCGAAATGCTCATTCTTGAAGGGGCGCAGGCCGGCCTGAGTTGGAGAACGATTCTGCACAAACGACAGAACTACCGCCGCGCGTTCGATAACTTCAATCCGGAAAAGGTAGCGAGATATACTCGAGAGAGGATAGACATGCTGCTTTCCGACGACGGCATCGTTCGCAATCGTTTGAAAGTTGAAGCTGCGGTGAAGAATGCACAAGCATTTCTTGATGTGCAGGAAGCCTTCGGGAGTTTCGACGCGTACATCTGGCAGTTCGTGGGTGGCAGGACAAAGGTGAATCGCTGGCGTTCCATGCGTCAGGTGCCTGCCCGTTCACGCGAGTCGGATGCGATGAGCAAGGATTTGAAAGCGAGGGGATTCAAGTTCGTAGGCTCTACTATCTGTTACGCGTTCATGCAAGCGGTGGGGATGGTCAACGATCATCTCATCACATGCTGGAGATACGATGAGCTGGTTTCGCCAGCTCAGGTCCAAAGAAGTAAGCGGTGAAATTCAATTCTATGCATCGTTCATCGGAGTATCGTTCTTCCTTTCAGAGATCGGCGCTCATGTTGCTGCCGTTCTGGGTTCATCCACCGATCTGGCTCATCGTTCGTTCGGGTCGTACAAAGCCGGGACGATTGATGAGATGACCTTCTTCCTTCTTTCGCACAGCATCCAACAGAACCCGAGCGATCTCTTGATCGGCTACACCGCTGCGCAGCATCTGCCTCAGATCCGTTTCCACCAGCGAGAAGAGACATGTGCGGAACTTGCCGTCACTCGTCACGCGCACCCGGTCGCAATTACTGCAAAATGGCTGACTCACTGAGCTAATAAATCCAACCTCGCCACGCCCGTCACGAAAAACGAAACGCTCGGCCGGGACTTTTCCGTTTTCCGACGGCGCGGGGATCAGCGGGTACCGTGCGTTGATAATGCTGAGAACTTCCTGTGTCGGAACAACCTTCTCCACCGTCCAGCCGTCATCCTTGCCGATCGGCATGAATTCGATGAACCGAACGACGAAGGGGCGCGTTCGCGCAAGCTCAGCAAACTTCAGGATTTCTCCGTCATTCACACCGCGGATGAGCACCACGTTGAGCTTGATCGGTCGCAGGCCGACGCGTTCGGCCTCTTCGATGCCGTCCCACGTTCGTTCAAAGTAATCCCTCCGGGCGATCTCGGCGAAGAGCTGCGAGTCAAGTGCATCGAGACTGACGTTGATGCGATCGAGGCCTGATGCCGCAAGTTCGGCTGCCTGATCTTTCAGGAAGTAACCATTGGTGGTCAGGGCAATGTCTTTAATGCCGGGAATGGCTTTGAGCATTTCGATGAGACGCCACAGTTCTTTGCGCATCAGCGGCTCGCCGCCCGTCAATCGAATTTTTCGTACCCCCAGCGCGGCAAAGATGCGCACCAGTCGTGTGATCTCTTCGTAGCTCAGAAGGTTGTGACGTTCGAGCCATTGCATGCCTTCCTCCGGCATACAGTACACACACCGATAGTTGCAACGGTCGGTAACGGAGATACGGAGGTTTGTTACTACGCGCCCGAACGTATCAACA
>DATLYT010000166.1:0-8245 GCA_035574455.1 Bacteroidota bacterium | reverse complement strand
CGTGGCGGCAAGGTGTTTCATTAGGGTCTCGGTGACGTCCGGTGCCATCCGAATGCCGCCGCCCGCCACACCATGCAGGAAGGTGTCGACAACCAGCCATGCTTCAGCACCCGTCGGTCGGTCATGGTAATGAGCGACCAGCATTGGGTTGAGCTGCTGGCTGTTCATCCCGGAGTATCCCGTTCGATTGAGGAAGGAGTTAGACGAGATTTCATGCGCCGAACATCAGCAAAATTCTGAAAAGAAGCAAGGTAACTTGTGGTTTTGATAGGAATGCTGGGCGAATCATTGATTCGCCCAGCGAGATACCCTGCCCGCCGCTTCGCTCTGGAAGGCGGACGTTCTTGCCTTACCTCGAAACGGCAAACCATACCACCTCTTGTTGACTGCTCCTTTTCTTTTTCAAGGAAAAAAGTTATACCTTGAACACGAAACGTTGTTGTCTCTCTTCCATTGACGGTCAACCCACGCATGCCGAAGATTCTCGTTGTTGAAGACGATGTTGCTCAGCTCCAAGCCATCCTTGCCATTCTGAGGTCAAACGACTTCGATGCCATCGGTGCCGACAACGGCATCGATGGGGCAGAGCTCGCGAGCACGCATCTGCCCGACCTGATTATCAGCGATATTCATATGGATCGTGGTGGAGGGTACGATTTGCTCGCCAGTATTCGGAGCAATCCAAAAACCGCGTCGGTCCCTGTCATTCTGATCACGGCGGCGCCCGAGGAGGCCGGCTTCCGTAAGGCGATGGAGATGGGTGCGGATGATTTCCTTCAGAAGCCGTTTGCCGTCTCGGAGCTCCTGAAGGCGGTCAACACACGTCTCCACAAACACCAGACGTTGATCCGACAGGCGAACGCTAAACTCGAAGAGCTCCGGAAAGCGATGAGCTTTACCATCCCGCACGAACTCCAGACCCCGCTCAACGGCATTCTGGGCTACAGCGATATTCTCCGCAAGCAGTATGAAGACCTCGAGAGCAACGAGATTGCCTGGATGGCGGAGCGTATTCTCAAAAACGCTCGAAGGCTTCAGCGGCTCCTGGAAAACTACCTCCTCTATGCGCAGCTTGAGCTGAAGCGTGTTGAGTTGCTCCATGCGAGCGGCCAAACCGAGACGCATGAGGCGCACAATCTGGTACGAACAACCGTCGAAACTAAAGCAGCAGAATATGGACGCATGGGCGATCTGCAGTTGGAACTTGCCGAGGGGTCTGTGGCCATTGCTCCCGTTCATTTCAACAAGATCACAGAAGAGATTATTGATAATGCTTTCAAGTTTTCCAAAGTTGGGACGCCGATTTTTGTTTCCACCTCTTCGCGTCCAGAGGGCTTCGTGTTGACGGTAACCGACCGCGGGCGAGGGATGAGCTCGACGCAGATCAAAGAGATCGGCGCGTTTGTCCAATTTGACCGCCAGACGTATGAACAGCAAGGACTTGGCCTCGGACTCATTCTTGCACGACGATTGACCCAGCTGCACGGCGGTTTGCTGAACGTCCAGAGTGAGCTTGGTGTGGGAACCACTGTTAAGGTACAACTTCCACAGGCTTGAGAGAGTGTCTCCGCGTGCAACTTTTGCACTGGACTCTCCGTTAATAGAAGCGTCTGAGTGAGAGTACCCGCTAGTCTCTCATCCCCCAATTTCTATCAACGGTGTTTCATGATGAAACCTGCCAGGTCTCAAAGACCTTGCAGGTCTCTTCGTTCCTGCGAACGACCTCGAGCATTCCTCCCACAGGGAAATCCAGTTTTGTAAGATGATTATGAGAATTCTTCTATGGTTGCTGATAATGATATGAAACCTTCTCAATCGCAGGTGATCCTCGCGTTTGCAGCGGTGTACATCATCTGGGGGTCGACGTATCTAGCAATACGGTATGCGGTGGAGACTATTCCTCCCTTTCTGATGGGAGGCGCTCGGTTCCTTCTTGCCGGAGCATTCTTGTACGCTTGGTTAAGATTGCGGGGAACTCCCGCACCTAAGCGGTCGCATTGGAAAGGAGCGTCGGTCGTTGGATTTCTGATGCTTGTTGGCGGAAACGGCGGCGTGGTATGGGCGGAGCAGTATGTTCCATCAGGACTCACAGCGTTACTCGTCGCGACGGTACCGCTCTGGCTCGTAGTTCTCGATTGGCTGCAGCCCGGCGGCACTGCGCCGGGAGGAAGAGTCATATCAGGACTACTCCTGGGAATGATGGGAATTGTGTTGCTCATCGGTCCCGGCAATGTGTCAGACGGTAACAGTGTCGACCCTCTGGGGGCGACCGTGCTCGTGATGGCTTCTCTCTCCTGGGCTATCGGATCGCTCTACTCGCGCAAAGCAGATCTTCCATCATCTTCCTTACTTGCGACGGCGATGGAAATGCTTGCTGGAGGAGCGTTTCTCATTCTTCTCGGTTTGGCAACAGGTGAGGCCGGGAGGCTCAACCTTTCGCAAGTCTCGATAGCCTCCGCTATTTCCCTTGTTTACCTGGTGTTGTTTGGATCGCTCATTGGTTTTACAGCATACATCTGGCTATTGAAAGTCACCACCCCTTCGCGTGTCGGGACGTACGCGTTTGTCAATCCTGTTGTTGCTGTTGTTCTTGGTTGGCTGGTCGCAGGGGAGGCACTATCGGTTCAGACGGTCATTGCGGCGGCGGTGATTGTGGCGAGCGTCGCAATCATTATTCTCCAGCGCTCGCAAGGCTCGAAATCTGCAACGCCGAAGGAGCAGACGAGTGGCAATGAAGAGATCAAAGAACCGGTGTTGGAGAAAGGAACATCATAACATGATTGCCCGAATCTGGCACGGCAGAACACTGAAGTCGAAATCGGACGACTACATTGAGTATCTCAAGACAACCGGCATTAAGGATTACGAACGGACGGAAGGGAATTTAGGCGCCTTTATCCTGCGGAGGGACGAAGGGGAAGTGACGCACTTCTATACGCTCACGTTCTGGGCTTCGTACGAGGCTATCAAGAAATTTGCCGGCGAGGAGTTTCAGAGGGCTCGATACTATCCCGAAGATAAAGAGTACTTGCTGGAATTCGAACCGACGGTAACGCATTACGAAGTTTTTGACAGTGCATCGTTGTTGGACAAAAAATAACAAACCTTCGGAAGGTTTGCTCTTGGATGCCGAGGCCTTCCGAAGGTTCATTTTCTCTGTTCTTGCCTTACTTCTTTGGTAATCTCCCTGCTCTCTCCGCATCTCGAACTGCCGGCCACGGCTGCGGTTGGCCTGTCTGCCTGTTCACGGGCATCACACGGCGGTCTCGAGGAATGAACTCCGGATCCTCCGACGCTAAGTACGCTAAACACGCCGTCAACACGACATTGCTCTTCAGGTCGTCGAACACCAGTTTGTCGTAGGTGTCACGATTCGTGTGCCATGTGTAAGTGCCGTAATCCCAACTCAGCGCACTCAGATTGAATCCCGGTGCACCCGCGGCAACGAACGATGCATTATCGGTACCCCCTCCCTGAGGCATTCCCGGTAAGGCAAGTCGGATCTCGCTTGTAACTTCAGAAGGAATGCGGGAGAGCCATCGCGCGAGAAATTCTCCTGCCCTCATCAACCCCTGTGCGGAGATGTTCTGGATACGTCCAGTCCCGTTATCCTGATTGAAGAGTGCCTGTACGTTCTCTACAATTTCGGGGTGATCTTTCACAAACGCTCTCGACCCGTTCAAACCTTGTTCTTCGCTTCCCCAGTGTCCCACCAGAATCGTGCGTTTCGGTTTGGGGTAGTACTTTTTGAGGATGCGCATGGTTTCCATCATGAGGAGACTGCCGGTGCCGTTATCCGTGGCTCCTGATGAAGCATCCCACGAATCGAAATGGGCAGAGAGAATGACGTACTCCTCTGGCTTTTCCGTGCCGCGAATCATTCCGATCGTGTTGAATGTCGGAACGGCGCCGAGGAATTTCGACTCCGCCACAATGCGCACAACCGGGTTCTTACCGTTCTCAACAAGTCGATAGAGGAGGTTATAGTCCTCCAAACTGAGGTTTACTGCAGGGACTTTCTCTGCTGTTGTAGCGAAAATTTTCTCCACGCCCCAGCCTTGCGACCAGTTATTGGTAATGATACCGACGGCTCCGGCGTTTTCCAAAACACGATGAAGAGTGTCGGCCCGGAAGCCGGTTCTCCGGACACGCGCCTGCCAGTTCTCGGTAATTCTCCGTCGCAGCGCCCGGATGCTATCGAGCGATTCCCGTGTCGCAAACGCTACCCAGTTCGTATCCGGCCTGCCGCTGGGATTTGGCGCGGAAACGAGGACAAACTTTCCCTTGACATTCGGTAGCCATTTTTGGAATGCAGCGGAGTCGGGGACATCCGGAAGGATCACCAATCCTGCAGTGGTACCGCCTTTCTTGCTTGGCGGACTCCAGGCCAACATGGTGCCCTCGAGCGTCCGCACACGCGGTTCGAGCAGGTCAATGTGTGTCACTCCACGCTCCCAGCCCAGCCACTGACCCCATTGCTCGTTCCTCGCCTCGATACCCCAGGCAGTGTATTTTGCAACAGCCCAGTCATGCGCCTTCTTCATTTGCGGTGTGCCGACAAGGCGCGGACCGATAACGTCAAGCAGCTCGTGGGCAAGTATCGGGAGCTGTGAGGAGTCCTTCGCCTCACTCCAGATGCTCTTGATCACCGGGTCGTTGGTGGGGAAATTCTGTGCCAGCGCGCAGTGAACCACAAAAGACACGAGGAACACAAACAACACACAACGTTGGAACAAGGTTGACATAAGACCTCCAGAGAGTGAATAGGATGACCGTGGTGGGAACGAAAGGTAGAAGAAAATGCGCTCCTGTGCAAGACGATCTGTTGCGTTCGCAACATCAAGAAGAACGAGGAGGATTTTCTCAGTACTGAGAACGTGGGAACCAAAATCCGACTGTTTCTGTCCAACTATCACTATTTTTTTCTGGCCTTGGATTTGCTCGACAATACAAACAAACATGGAATGGGGAAATACGGTGAAACGGAATACAATGTTTACACTCTACGAAAGTTCTCGAGGCCAGGGTTTGCGGATTCGTTCAATTCCATCCGGCTCGATGAAGGCGCTCTTTATTCGCCTCGGCATCAATGAAGGTGAAGTAGTGTTGTGCTACGAGCGGTTGCCCGGGGGAACGGTCGTCATCCAAAAGAACCGACAGCAGATTGCTATCGGACGAAAGTTGGCAAAGCAAATAATGGTTTCTGAAGCAGAAGTGATGAAAACGAGATGAAGCGAGCGAACAGCCTTCGCGGGCGTTACATCCCTTCCCCTCGATGAATATTTGAAGAAATCGGGTGTGCATGAACCGAGACATGAACGGACAGAGTAATCAAGACAAACGCGCCGCGCACCTTGAGCGGCACCGGCACACGGAGCTTTCTTTTCTCCAGGGAGACCTGGCAAAGCCGAAGATCGTTCTCGTCGGCAACCCCAACGTCGGTAAGTCGCTTGTCTTCAATACGATGAGCGGTATGTATGTCGATGTCTCCAACTATCCCGGTACCACCATTACGGTTGAACGGGGGACGTACGGTCCGTTTGATGTCTACGATACGCCAGGGATTTACGGTGTCTCGTCATTCAACGACGAAGAGCGTGTCGCTCGTGATATCATCCTCGAAGCTGATGTTATCCTCAACGTCGTAGACGGCACTCACCTTGAGCGCGATCTCTTTCTCACGCAACAACTGATCGACATGGGGAAAAAGGTAACCGTACTGCTGAATTTCATGGATGAAGTGAAGAAACACCGCCTGCAGATTGATGTGGAGAAGCTCGCGCGTTTTTTGGGGGTTGAGGTCATTCCGGTTAGTGCTGTGGAAGGGATTGACGAGGAGACGATCGCGTACGCAGTTCGTTCGGCACGGGAGGGTGTTCAGCGGCAAGAACTCCACTCGAAGCTCCATATGATGCTCAGCATGGTTGGCTCACAGGCCGAAGCACTACTCGTGTTGGAGGGAGATGAGGTCATCGCGAGAAGACACGGTGTGCCCGCAGGGACGAAGCGGGAAGAGATTTACATCGACCGCCGTAACCGTGTGAATTACATCGTCAATCAAGTCATTGCGGAAACGAAGTCGACGCAACACTTCTCCGAACGGCTGGCGAGATGGTCGTTAAACCCTGTTACGGGTGTGCCAATGTTGTTGTTGGTTCTCTATCTCGCATATCTTTTTGTTGGGCAGCTTGTGGCACAGAATGTCGTTGGGTTCACCGAGGGCACAATCGGGAAAGGGTTATGGGAGCCGTGGGTGCGCGGGATGGTTCAGACCTGGCTGGCGGAGTCGTCGTGGTTCTATCAGCTTCTTGTTGGTGAGTTTGGTGTAGTTACCATGACGACAACCTATCTTCTCTTTTTGCTCCTTCCGTTGGTTATCGCGTTTTACCTGACACTCTCTGCCCTTGAAGACAGTGGATACTTGCCGCGTCTCGCCACAATGGTCGATAATGCCATGAGTCACATCGGGTTGAACGGCCGAGCCATCATTCCTTTGATTCTCGGGTTCGGCTGTGTAACCTCAGCGACGATCACGACTCGATTACTGAATACGGAGCGGGAGAAAACCATAGCCACGGTGATTCTCCAATTTGCGATACCGTGCTCGGCGCAAATTGCTGTCATCGCGGCGCTGCTGGCGGGTGCAGGATTCGTCCCGATGCTGCTGTACGCGCTGGTGATCGTCGGCGTGTTGATCGGCGCGGGAACGATACTGAACAAACTCCTGCCTGGTTCGAGCGAACCTCTACTGCTGGACTTACCGCCGCTCCGATTACCACGCGTCAGCAACGTTGTCCGAAAAACTTTCGTCCGCACATATCAGTTCATGAAAGAGGCTTCGGGCTGGTTTTTTGTCGGGGCACTGGCCGTCGGGGTTGCACAATTGACCGGACTGTTGGTCATTCTTCAACAAGCTCTGGTGCCGCTCACGACCCACTGGCTCCAACTTCCACCGGAAGCAGCGACGGCTTTCATTATGGGCGTAGTGCGGCGCGACTTCGGTGCGGCAGGTTTGTACAACATTGCTCTTTCGCCGTTCCAAGTCGTAGTGGCGCTGGTGACGATTACACTCTTTGTTCCCTGTATCGCTTCGTTGATGGTGATGATGAAAGAGCGGGGTTTCAAGCAGGGCATGCTGATTTGGATAGGAACATGGGTTGTCGCGTTTCTCGTGGGTGGTATCGTATCGCAAGTACTGATGTAGGTCGACATGAACGAAGAGCGAACGTTAGGTGAGCAACTTCAGCAGGAGACACGTATCTGCCCGCAGTGCGGATACGCGGTAATTTTCCCCCTCGTCGAGCGCTGTCCACGCTGTTTTGCCCTGCTCCCCGCCCTCAACCTGTTTTGCTCGGGCTGCATCCACAGTCCGACCTGCCCGGTCAAAGAGGTGAAAACGATGGAGCTTCGAGGGACAAAATGATTGTAGCTTTTTTTCGCTTGACATTTTAGTGTTATTTATTCAGTTTAAGATAAAATAGTCTGAATTATAATTATACTGTCAAGCTATGAGTATCTTCTTCAGTCGTCAATGTGAATACGCCCTTCAAGCGGTGATGTATCTCGCGCTGAAACCCGAAGGGGAAATGACGTCGATCAAAGAGCTGACGAAGAAGTTGAACATCCCGTATCACTTCCTCGCGAAGATTCTCCAGGACCTCACGTACAAAGGACTATTGAAGTCGCAAAAGGGACCCTCGGGGGGATTTGCTCTCGGTATGCAGCCGAAGGACATTACGCTTTTTCATATCGTTGAGGCGATTGACGGCGTCGACTTTACCAACAAGTGCGTGTTGGGATTTCCGGAGTGCTCGGGAAAAAATCCCTGCGCGGTGCACGACAAGTGGGGTGGGCTACGCGATCAGATCTATGACATGCTGGTGAGTAAGAACATTGCCCAGATGGCCAAAGAGATGAAGAAGCCCGAGTACCGCGCGTTCGTTGACTGATTTTTTTGGTTCTATTTCGGATAAAATAGTCTGATACTAACCGTAACCACTGATGCGATACGAAGAGAACGATCGAACTGGTATCGAAACGAGCGGAGCAGAAGTAGAGTGTGCGATGACTGTTTCTACAAGTCCGGTTGAGACATACGTTCAACGGGGTGGAGACGGAAGTATTCGCCCGAAGGTCAAGAAAATTCCGCCTGAGCTGCGTCGGAAGAAGATCAACTTCTCACTCGAGCCGGTTTGGTACAAACGGCTCCTCTGGCGATTGCGGGAAGATTCGCAGTTCCTTCGGT
>DATLYT010000165.1:0-6588 GCA_035574455.1 Bacteroidota bacterium | reverse complement strand
AACATGTAGCCGCGGATCGGCTCCCGCACGACGGCGCGCACACTGTTCTCTTCTGATTTCTTTCCTAACTCGGTGTGATAGAGCATTTGGAGTTGGTACAGGCGAGCGAACAGCAACAAGAACAGCACACCGAGTACCGACCGCAGGATGACGGAGCGTGTGTACGAACCGAAATTGTCTGAGTCAAACATCGTCCCTACCTGGAATACTTTCGCGCAGACGCAAACATCGGCAACAGTCCGAACAGGCCCGTGTACAACGTAGTCACGAAGCTGGTACGGAGTGTTGTACCGACGAGAGGAACCTCGGTTCCCTGCAAGAAAATCATGTAGTATACAATGTTGTGAATCATCGACGCGAGGAGCAGAATAAGCACGAAGCGGTAGGTCGCAAGCGTTTGCTCGGTCGTGTTTTCGTTGAAGAAGTATCCTGCGGCAAACCCGCTTACCGTTTTTGCCAGGGCTGCTAAGCCGAAGAATTGCGTTGTCGTCAAATCCTGCAACAGCCCGACGGCAAATCCCGACACCGCCGCTTCAACCTGTCCACGACGGATGGCGATAAACACCACCCAGATCATCAACAGGTCAGGCTGATACCCCTCCAGAGAAAGATACGGGACGATCGTTGTCTGGAGAAGAAGCAGAATGAGAGCCGTGAGTGAAGAGCGAACGTACCGTTCCATTCTCAGTGGGGATTGACTGGCAAAAAAGTAGAGAGAAAAGTGCCGAGAAGCAATAAAACCTGTTAAGACATCAAGAGAGCTCTGAGCTCGGAGAACTTTGGGTCGATCGTAACGGACTGCTTCGGTCGTAGCAATGCGTCTTGGAGAGGTTGGGGAAGAGGAATCTGCACGCCGAGCGCCTGTTCAATGATCTCCGGAAACTTCGCCGGATGTGCCGTTGCCGCAATGATAAGTGGAGTCACAACGCCCTTGCGGTCGAGATATTTCCGAGCGGCAGCAACTCCGACAGCCGTATGCGGGTCGACGATGTAGCGCGTCTGGTCGTACATCCTGCGGATTTCATCCAGAGTTTCCTCGTCGCCGATTCGAATGGCTGTGATCTCTTCTCGCATCCTTTCGATATTGTTCTGATAGAGAGCCTGCAAGCGCGCAAGGTTGCTCGGATTGCCGACATCCATAGCATTGGAGAGCGTTTGAATTGAAGGCCGTGGTGTAAACGTTCCGGTCTCCAGATAGTGCGGCACAACGTCGTTCACATTCGTCGCTGCCACGAAATGAGTAATGGGAAGCCCGAGAGCTTTCGCGTATGCCGCGGCCGTCAGGTTACCAAAGTTGCCCGACGGAACGACAACCGTTGGGACCGCACCTCTCTGCTGTGCCTTCAGCTGAGACAATGCCCATGCGTAGTACACGATCTGCGGTAACAATCGCCCGATGTTGATGGAGTTGGCGGTCGTGAGATTGCGCGCTTTGACCACCTCCGGGTCTGCCAGTGCCTGCTTGACCAATCGCTGGCAGTCGTCAAACGTGCCTGCGACTTCAACCGCCCGGATGTTGCCGCCGAGCGTTGTCATCTGTTGCTCCTGCAATCGGCTGATTTTGCCGGAGGGATAGAGAATGTAGACCGCGATGTTCGGCGTGTTGTGAAATCCGTGCGCTACCGCACTCCCGGTATCGCCCGAAGTCGCCACAACGATGGTGATTTCGCGATTTTCTTGGACGAGAAAATACGAGAGCGTTTCCGCCATGAACCGCGCGCCTACGTCTTTGAACGCAAGTGTGGGTCCATGAAACAGCTCGAGGAGAAATAACTGGTCGGAGAGTTGGACGAGGGGGATCGAAAAATTCCATGCTCGCTGTGTGATGACGGCAAGGTCGTGCGGAGGAATCTCATCGATGAACGACGAAAGAATCTGCTCGCCTAACGATTGGAGGGAATGCGTATGCAATGTATCGAGCGTTGCGGGCGAGAGTTGTGGGAACTCTTCGGGGACGTACAATCCACCATCAGGCGCCATACCTCGAAAAAGCGCGTCGCGAAATGAGACAACTGGACTTTTTCCGTGTGTGCTTCGGTATCTCATTGTTCCTTCAGAACTTTTGCGCCTTTCATGTTGACGCGGGAAATATAGACATCCGAAGATATGCCAGCAGCTCTCTGAAACGCCGCTTTCATCGCCGCACCGATTGCTCGTGCTGAGCTTGGTGATTTAGCGACGGCGAACATGGCCGGTCCAGAGCCGGAAATCGAGCAGCCTGTCGCCCCGGCATCGAGTGCCGCCCGCTTCACTTCGTAAAATCCCGGTATCAGTGTTGCCCTCACCGGCTCTACGATGACATCCTCCACACATTTGCCTACCATGGCTGCACTTCCCGCCGCCAGTCCCGCGACAAGTCCGCCGACATTCCCCCACTGCCGGATCGCGCTGGAAATCGGAACTGTCTGCGGCACGAGTTTCCGCGCCTCAGCTGTCGGGATGACAAGATGCGGATGGACAACAACCCAGTAGATCGCATTACGTATTGGAATCTTTACCACATCCAGCGGGTCATAACTTCGCACCACAACCGCTCCACCTAAAAGAGAAGGAGCAACGTTATCTGCATGTCCGGAACCTGCGATTTTCTTTTCGCCTTCAAGGGCGAACGGGAGAAGCTCCTCTTTTCTCAAGGGGCTGCCGAGTAAGGCATTCACGGCAACCAGCGCGGCGACACTGCTTGCCGCAGAGCTTCCTAATCCCGACCCGATCGGCATGCGTTTGTCGAGCGTGAGTCGAATGCCGAACAGAGGTTTAACTTCTTCGATCAGCAAAGAAGAGACGTATGCTGCAACATTGTCTTGCGCATTGTCGGGAACGTTGTTGACTGTTCCTCTGAGCTTAAATGTTAATCCCGCTTCCTTTTGCCGCGTGGCGATGGCGACATCTCCCGGCTTCTCGATAGCGAGGCCGAGCACGTCAAACCCGGGACCGAGGTTAGAAATGCTGGCAGGCGCGTAGGCTTTAATGGTGCGGGAAGACATTGGCGATTTAGTATGGTAACCAGTGCAACAGCTTCAAAATGTCCGAGAAGACGCCCATCGCTGTCACGTCCGCACCTGCGCCCGGACCTTGCACCACGAGCGGCGTCTTCGAGTAGCGCTGCGTGGTGAACATGATGATGTTATCGCTTCCTTTTGTGGCGGCGAAGGGGTGATTCTGTGGAATCTCCCGCAGTCCGGCTTGGGCGCGATTGCCTTCGAGTGAGGCAACGTACCGTAACACGGCTCCTCGCAGTCTTGCATGCTCTAATCGTTTCAGCATCTGTGCATCGTAGCGTGCAAAGCGGATGAAAAAATCTTTACTGAATGATCCGCGCCGAAGCGGCGCGGGAACGAGGTTCTCGAATTTCACATCCTTTAAATCCATCTTCAACCCTAATTCACGAGCGAGAATCAGCAGCTTGCGCGCAACATCCTCACCCGAGAGGTCGTCACGCGGGTCGGGTTCGGTGTAACCGAGGCGATGTGCGTCTTGTACAAGCTTGCTGAATGGCTGAGCGCTCGTGTAGCTGTTGAAGAGGTAACTCAACGTGCCGGAGAAAATTCCCTCAACTTTGTGCACACGGTCGCCGCTTGCAACAAGGTCGCGTAGCGTCGAGATGATCGGCAAGCCCGCGCCAACATTAGCTTCATACAGAAAATGCTTTTGGCGGCGTTCGAGGAGACTCATCAGCGCCTGATATTGCTTCCACGGCAGCACATTGGCACGCTTGTTCGGGGTGATGATATGCATGTTGGCGTTTACGAATTGCGGATACGCGTCCACAACTTCCGGACTGGCGGTGCAATCAACGAGCGCCACGTTGGTTAATTCGAGTCGAGCGATTTCTTCTACCAGAGCGTGCGGATTCATCGGCGTAGAGGAATCGGCAAGCTCCTCACGCCAGCGATGGAGCGCAATGCCGGCTGGGGATAGGACAAATCGCTTGCTGTTCGCAATGCCGATGACGCGCACGTCGAAGCCCTCCTCGAGCAGCTCCTTCTGCTGCTGGTAAAGCTGATGGAGGAGCGCCGAGCCGACATTACCCACGCCGACCACAACGAGATTGAGTCGCTTCCGTTTCTCGAAAAACGCCTGATGAATAACATTCAGCGCTCGCACTTTTTGGGCGGAGTCGATGACGAAGGAAATATTCCGCTCCGACGCGCCCTGAGCAATAGCAGAGACGTTGATGTTGTTCTGTCCCAGCGCGTTGAATACTTTTCCCGAGACGCCGGGAGTTCCTTTCATCCCGTCTCCAACAATCGCAATGATGGTTTGCGCATCTTTTTCGTCCAGGCTGGTGAGCTTATGGTGAAGCTCGAAGCGAAACTCCGTTTGCACCGCCTTGCGTGCGTTCGCAACATCGTTCGTGGAGACGGCGAAGCAGATGGTGTGTTCGGATGATGCCTGTGAGATCAGGATGACGTTGACGCGGTGGGATGCCAGTGCACGGAAAAGCCGCTCAGCAGTTCCGGGCACGCCGACCATACTCATGCCGCGCAGCGTCAGGAGTGTAATACCGTCGACTGAGCTGATGCCTTTGGCAACGCCATCCCACGGCTGTGCGCGGCGGGAGATCAACGTGCCGGGCGAGGATAGGTTCAGTGTGTTTTTTATGAGAATCGGAATGTTCTTTGCGACGGCGGGTGCGATCGTGGCCGCGTGGAGTACCTTTGCGCCGAAGTACGAAAGCTCCATCGCTTCCTCGTACGACATGCTTGGCAGTGTGAAGGCAGAGGGAACGGCGGATGGGTCGGCGCTCAGAATGCCATCGACGTCCGTCCAGATTTCGATAAGCGAGGCGTTTAGAGCCGCGCCGACAATCGCCGCGGTGTAGTCGGAGCCGTTCCGCCCCAACGTTGTGGTGCGGCCGTCTTCCGTCGAGCCGATGAATCCCGTGACAACCGCAATCGGTGTTTTTCCCCGTACGCGAGCAAGTTTGCCCAAGCGCGACCGAATACGCGGATTGGTTTTTTCAAAGTTCACAGCAGCATGGGTAAACTGCGCATCTGTTGTAATGATGTCCCGCGCATCAACAAAGAGAGCCGGATGGGAACGCGAGAGAAACTCGGCGAAGATTTGAGCCGAGAGCCGCTCGCCGAAACTCGTCGCAAGGTCGAGCGAGAGTGGCGGACAATGGTGGAGAAGATAGATGCCATGAAGGACTTCGCGCAGGTCCTCCAGCAATGCATCGACCTGCCGACGAACGGCTGAACCGCTCCGGCGTCCGAGTACAGCGTTGAGCGCGGAACGATGGCGGCGGGCGATCTCTTCAAAGAGGGATTCGTATGAGGTGTTGCCCGCTTCGGCGAGGCGGGCACACTCCAAGAGCTGATTGGTGATGCCCTGGAAGGCGGAGACGACAACGACGATGCGGTCGTTTTTTGCCGCTCGCAGAACAATATGCGCGACATCGCGCATCCGCTCAGGTGTTGCTAACGACGAACCGCCGAATTTAAGGACTTTCATTTGTTTTATGTTTTAAGAGCTAATGGAAAAAGCATTACACCGAGACACACAGAGAAACACAGAGAGACACAGAGATTACAGCATGTAACGCTTTATACCTCTTGCAGAAGCGATGATAGTCCCGCTTAATCTTATCTTTCATCGTACTCCTTCCTTTTTTTGTGGGTGACAAGACTCTAACAACTTAGTGGATCCCTGTGGGCACTCTGTGGTTCTCAGTGAAACGCTTTTCCCTCACCAGTCCATCCGCTCTCTCAGCGCTGCAATCTGTGCTACATGATGCCGGCCGTGCCAGGCGTACAGCTGCAACACAGCATCGAGAGTCTGAACACCGCTTTCCGGATGATGGAGCGTTCGGGCAAAGTCGGTCGGCTTGAGGGATTGAAGGAACATCACCCATCGTTCATGGAGAGCTTCGAGCAGAGACAGAGAGTATTCCACGGGTGCTCTCGTTGCATCATCCAGTTCTGCCCAGAGTTGCTGCTTATAGGGTTTGATCGTTGGTTGATCTTCCGTCACCGCGAGCTTGAAGCGGATGTACGCGTTCATATGGCTATCGGGAAGATGGTGCACGACCTGTCGCACCGTCCACCCTCCGTCGCGGTAGGGCGTATCGAGTTGCTTCTGTGTCAAGCCTTGAACAGCCGCACGTAACTTCGCCGGAGCTTCAGCAATCTGTTGGATAAGAATGTTCCGCTCGGTGTCGCTGATGGTCTCTTTTCGTTGGAAGGGTCCAACGGGATAACGCGGGTCGGTCATAACTTGTCTCCCAAAGTATCAAAAAGTTATCGGGCGAATTTTCGTGCCGTCTCTCGCTCCAACCGCGCACGTTCTTCATCCGGCACACGGGCGATCACGAAAAGCTCCTCAAGCCTGACGAAATCAACGCTCGGTGTTACCGTAATGGTCTTAAACAATGTGCCGGGTTGCTCACTCACTGTGTTTACAATGCCGATTCTGATGTTTGGTGGAAAGATGCTACTGTACTCCGACGTTAAGATAACATCTCCCGGAACGACATCCATCGTCTTCACGACATTTTTCAGGAGCAGGTTGTTCCCATCCCACGCGACAATGCCGTCCACGCGGGAACGTTCCACTTTTGCGCTCACGCGGAACGACGTATTCAACAGG
>DATLYT010000164.1:0-9431 GCA_035574455.1 Bacteroidota bacterium | reverse complement strand
CTCCCAGGGCGGATCATCACTTACTTGTCCGTTACCTCTTTCTTCGGCTCTTCCTTTTCTTCTTTGAGCGTTTTCAACAATTCATCCCACGTGAACCATTCTTTCTTTCCCTTGATCCATTTTTCCATCCAGTTGAACTCGCTTACCATCTTTACCAGCTGATTACGCATTTCGGTAATGCCGTGGGTGTTGCCGGGGTAGACGAAGAACTCTGTGGGAACGCCGAGCTTTTTGAGCGCCATGTGCAGCTCCTCGCTCTGCGGTCTCGGCACGCGCGGGTCGCCGTCAACAACATGGATGAGCGTAGGGGTTTTGGCATTCTTGATGTATTTCAACGGTGAAACATCCCAGTAATGGTCGAACCGGTCGTAGGGCTTGCCCTTATAGTAGAACTCGCGGTTGCGCTGCACATCGCTCTGGGCGTACATCGAGATCCAGTTCATTGCACCTGCGCCGGACGAAATGGCCTTGAAGCGATTGGTGTGAGTGAGAATCCAGTTCGAGTAATGCCCGCCTGCGCTCCAACCCATCACGCCCATCTTGTCACCATCCACCATGCCGCTCTTGATGAGATGGTCCACGCCCGTCATGATGTCGTCAAATCCGAGACGGAAGTAATCGCCGGAGGTTTCCATCTTGAAGCGCTCGCCGTAGTTGGTGGAGCCGCGATAGTTCGGCAGCAGGGCAACGTATCCCGCGCCGGCATAGACGTGCGAGTAGTTTCCGTAGCTGGCGTTGAAACCCACCGTCGAGGCGGCGGCCGGTCCGCCGTGTATCTGCACGACAAGCGGATAGCGCTTTCCTTTTTCGTAGTTGACCGGCTTGATGAGAACGCCTTCCACCATCCGGCCGTCGGTCGATTTCCACTGCACGACCTCGGTCTCGCCGAGTTGAATGTTGGCTACTTGGGGGTTGGAATCGGTGAGCTGGATCCAGCTCGATTTGTTTGCAACTTGAGCAAGGGAAGCAACCGTAAAAATGTTTTGTGGCGTCGTTGGGTCGGAGTAGTTGATGAGCAACCTTTTGGTGTCGTCATCTTGCTGGACAGACAACACCGCCATCAGATTTGTCACTTGTGTGACTTTTCCCGTTTCGACGGAGAGGGAGAAAAACTGATTGGTAGCACGCCAGCCCTCGTTGAAGTAGATCGTCTTTTCGTCATCCGACCAGAAGCTGATAGAGACGTCGCCATCGAAGTCATCTCCCAACTTCTTCCATTTCCCGCCTTTGTCGGTTACGGCACGCAGATACACACGTCCGTTCCGAAAATACTCGAAATTGTTGGAAGCGGAGAACGCGATCCACTTGCTGTCCGGGGAGAAACTGAGTGAGCTTTCGCCAATCTCTTTGTTGTTGGTCAGTCGCTCGATCGCCCCGGTAGAAACTTCGAGCAGATAGAGGTCGCTGTAGGTGTTGGCTTCCGTGATGGTGCGAACGTAGCGGTCGTTGGGTGTGCCGCGGAAACCGATCCATTTCGAGTCGTCGGAAATCCGCACGTCGCTCACGCTGTACTCCATCCCAGAGGTAAGACGAGTCTCTTTCTTTGTATCGAGGTCAATTGCCCAGAGATGCACGGGTGGGGAGTCTTCGTTCCTCACGCGTACATCAAACTTTTTTTCCTTTCGCTCTTTGTTCGACTTATCGACGCTGTCGGGCGAGAGGAAGTAGATTCGCTTGCTATCCGGCGAAAACTGCCAGTTCTGTACCGGTGTGGAGCGTTTGGTCAGTTGCGTGAAGGAGCCTTTTCCGAGGTCGGCGACCTTGATGATCCAGAGCTGCTGCTCGTCTTCCTTACCGGAGGAATAGGCCAGCCACGTGCCGTCTTTGCTGATGGCGTAGTTGGCGACGCCTTCTTTCGCATCGGAGACTTTTTGAGCCTCGCCCCCGTCCGGCCGCATCCAGTAGAGCTGGTTCATCGTTGACCGTGATTCGGGCGCTTCGCGATTGGAAAGGAAGAGAAACGATTTCCCGTCCGGGAGCCATCGGGGCGACGTCTCATTTTTGTCTTTCGTATAGGTCATCTGGCGTGTCGACGGCACCCCTTGCTCGGCGGAGACCAGATAAATGTCCGAATAGCGCTTTGCAGCTTTCCAATCACTGACCGTCTTCACATAGAGCACCCACTTGCCGTCCGGACTCACGGCGGGGTTGCCGACGTTCGCCATTTCGATAATGTCCATAAACGTCATCGGACGTTTCGCTTGACCAGCCGCATCGAGAGCGACAAACAGGGTCAGGACGATAAACAAAAACAACAAAGTAGGTTTTGTTCTCATGCGTCACCTCGCTGTAATGTGTGAATGATCGGTGGGAACAAACTCAATGTAAACATCGAAATGAATGAAAGCCAGAGGAAACTACGGATGGTATCGCTTGCTCTCCTCCTTCACGGCCTGCACAAATGCTTTGGCATGTTCCACCGGTACGTCGGGAAGTATACCATGCCCGAGGTTGAAGATGTGTCCCGAACCCTGTCCATACTTCTCTAAAATTTTTTTCACGCCGGCGCGAATCCGTTCGGGCGGGGCGTACAGCATCGTAGGGTCGAGGTTGCCCTGCAGAGCAACGTAACTGCCGACCATCATTCGTGCTTTCCCAATGTCGACAGAGGAATCAAGGCCGATGACATCCGGGCGAATATCAGCAATGGCTTCGAGTGAATGGCCACAATCCTTGCAGAAGACAATGACGGGAGCGCCGTTGCGTTTGAGCAGTTGGAGCACCTGCTCGATGTAGCGGAGGGAGAACTCTTTGAACTCATCCGGCGGAAGAATCCCGCCCCAGGTATCGAAGATCTGTACCGCTTGTGCGCCCGCTTCAATCTGAGCACTGAGGTACGAGGCTACGATGCGGGCAAGTTTATCCAGAAGTGTGTGGGCGTCCTTGGGATTAGAATAGATCAGCTCTTTGATGTGACGGAAGTTCTTCGAGCCTTTGCCTTCGACCATGTACGTCGCCAGAGTCCACGGCGATCCAGAAAAGCCGATGAGCGGCACGCGGCCTAGTAAGTTGTTGCGCGTAAGTCGCAGTGCATCCATTACGTACTTCAGCTCGCGGTTTGGGTCGAACATCCGCAGTTTGGCGATGTCATCGCGTGACCGGAGTGGATGGGGAAACCGCGGCCCACCTTTGCCTTCCTCAACGATCAGTTCCATCCCCATGGCTTCGGGCACGACGAGGATATCCGAGAAGATAATGCATGCATCCACGCCGATAAGGTCAATCGGTTGGATGGAGACTTCGGCAGCAAGTTCCGGCGTTTTGCAGAGCGTGAGGAAGTCGGTTTTCTCGCGAACGGCGCGGTACTCCGGCAAGTAGCGGCCGGCCTGACGCATCATCCAGACGGGTGTGCGCTCCACAGGTTCACGACGGCAAGCACGGAGGAACAGGTCGTTGGTCATTGTTGATGTTTGATTGCCAATGGGGAATTGTGCGTTCAGTTGTGCCTCCTCAATGTCTTTTTAACGTCAAACCGATTTTCTCAACAACACGGTTAAAAAATCTAACCACAGATTTCACAAATGAATGCTAAGAAATTGTGATCCGTGAGCATCAGTGTAATCCGTGGTTTCTATTTTACGATAAACAGTTACGATTAGCTTAGTGTTGGTTGAAGTACTCAGCGATGGTTTCGACGAGCGACTCTGCCGTCGCGTGCTTGGCGATCATGTCGACAGAAAGCCCCAAAGATTGTGCGGCGCTTTGTGTCGATGGCCCGATGACGGCGATGCGCGTTTTCTCCAGCGACTTTGAGCCTATCATCTGGATGAAATTTCGCACTGCGGATGGGCTAAAAAATGTGACCACATCGATTTCCCCGTGCAGCAGCGCGTTGCGAACGGACTCCAAATCCTGCTGTTGCGGTGGAACATTCTTATAGACAATAACCTCATCTACCTCAGCGCCCATTTCCCGAAGAGAGGCCGGGATCACATCCTTGCCGATATTACTGCGTGGGAAGAGAAAGCGTTTGCCCGCGACCTCCCGGTCGGCCATCGATTCCGCTAACGCTTCGGCTGAGAAAACCTCAGGCGTGTGTGTCGCCTGGAGGCCTGCCTGTTCCAAGGCTTCCTCGGTTTTCTCTCCCACGGCGTAAATCTCAAGCTGACGCAAGCGGCTCTGGGTGTCACCGTAGATCGCCCGAACGCGTCGGAGAAAACGCTCGACCGCATTTTTGCTCGTGAAGAAGATACCGTCGTACTCATCCAGACGAGAGATGGCCCGATCGGCATCGTCCCACGAATCGGGGTCGATAATCGAAATCGTAGGCAGGCTCACCGCGCGAGCGCCGCGTGCTTCGAGCAGAGCGATCATTTCCTCGCTCGCATCGGCCGCTCGTGTCACCAGCACCGATTTCCCCGCCAGGTCTCCCATACGCATCATGCTTCAGGAACAAGCGAGATGTTCCCTGCTCTCCGGATTTCCTCCAGAATTTCTCGCCCACCGTTCTCTACCAGATTGTTCGCGAGCTTGACTCCTAAATCCTCAGCATGAGTCGTGTCGCCGGTAATCTCGCCTCGTACGATACGCTTGCCGTCTAAACTTCCGATCATGGCGTCCAACCGGAGTTTGCCCTGCTCGATTCGTCCGTATGTCCCGATCGGTACCTGACAGCCGCCCTCCAGGCGGCGCAACAGGGCGCGCTCCGCTCGAGTGGCGATAGCGGTTGGCTCGTGGTGAATGTTCTTCAGCAAGTCGGCGACGCGCGCATCGTTTTCTCTTATTTCCACCGCCAGTGCACCTTGGCCGACCGCGGGAAGCATGATCTCAAACGACAGAATCTCAGTGACGCGCGATTCCAAGCCGAGTCGCTTCACACCCGCAAACGCTAGAATCATCCCGTCCCAATCGGAGTTGTCGAGTTTTTCAAGACGCGTGTTCAGGTTGCCGCGGATGTTCACGATGGTGAAATCCGGCCGAAACGCGAGTAACTGGCACGCTCGACGCAAACTTCCCGTAGCAATGCGAGCGCCGTGCGGGAGCGCGCTGAGTGAAGAATGCTGTTTCTTTGGGTGTGAGATGAACACATCGCGAAGATCTTCACGCTCCGTGATGGCCCCGATGACGAGCCCCGCCGGAATCTGAGTCGGAATATCTTTCAAACTGTGTACGGCGAGATCGATGGTTCCTTCAAGCATCTGCTGCTCGATTTCTTTCGTGAAGAGCCCCTTGTCGCCGATTTTCGAGAGGGGAGAGTCCAACAGCTTATCGCCGGTGGTTTTGATCGTGCGGACTTCAATGCTTATGTCCGGTGCGGTGGATTCTATGCGGGACTTGATAAAATTGGTTTGCCAGAGTGCAAGTTGACTGCCGCGGGTGCCGATCACCAACTTCCCGGCACGAGGTTGACCGGTGTTAGTGCGCATCCTTTCGCTCCTCCGTCTGCGGGTCGAGGCCGAAGAGCTTGCGAACAGTGCGGATTTTCTGCAGTCGCTCCGTCAGCGATTCCTCTTGTCCATTCTTCAGGTTGACGATGGGGGTGTGGAGGATTTTATTGACGATACGCGTCGTCAACAGATCCAAAAGTTCACGGTCTTTCGTGGTGAAACGGTTGATATTCTTCTCGACCTCTTCTCTGCGGATTTGCTCGGCGATCTCCCGCAGGGCGATGATGGTGGGGTGTACTTCGAGAGCCGTGTGCCATTGGGTGAAGGCGGAAAGCTCAGCGGCGATAATCTGCTCCACTTTCGGGATCTCTTTTTCGCGTTTGTGGAGATTCTCGTCAACCAAACCATTCAGACTGTCAATGTCGTACAGGAAGACGTTCTCAATGTCCCGTGTGGCTGGGTCGATATTGCGTGGTACACCTAAATCAATAATAAACAGGGTGCCGGAATGCCGCTGTCGACAGATGGTCTTCACTTCTTCGGCTGAGAGGATAAACTTGTCGCTTTCTACTGAGGAGAGGATGATATCGACCTGGTCAAGCTGCTGGCGGAATGACTCGTACGGAAGCACCGAGCCATTGACGCGCTGGGCAAGGAGTTCCGCACGCTCGGTTGTCCGGTTGGTGATCAGGAGTTTGCCAATCTTCTTGGCCCGCAGGTATTTGGCGGTTAATTCCGCTGTTTCACCGGCGCCGATGACGAGCGCAGACTTCTTGCTCAAGTCGTCAAAAATCTTTCCCGCTAACTCCACTGCCGCATAGCTGACCGAAATAGCACCCTCGCCGATCAGCGTCTCTGTCCGTACGCGCTTCCCGACGTGGAACGCGGATTGGAACATTCGGTTCGTCAGGAACCCGTTCGTCCCGATCTCCTCAGCAAGGCTTAAGCCGTCTTTGATCTGTGCGAGGATTTGAACATCGCCGATCACCATGGAATCGATTCCGGAGGCGACACGGAAAAGATGCTCCACAGCCTTAATACCGGCAAACGCGAAAAGTTGATCCTGACCGACGTGTGCGTTAGCTTTCTTTTCTCCGATAAGAAGCTCTTTGAGCTGTTCAATCTGTGTTGCAATGGAATCGCCAACGGCGTAAAGCTCTGTACGGTTACAGGTGGAGAAGAGAACGCACTCCTCCAGTCCCCTTGCTTTAAGACGTGGAAGCGCGGCACGGATTTCATCGTCCGAATACCACAGCCGCTCGCGAACATCGAGCGGTGCTGTCTTATGCGATATGCCGACGCAGGCGATGTTCATGATCATGATGCGGTGCAAACGACATCAAGAGACATGGGTATCCCGACTTCAATAGAATTTATGAAAGCTGCTGAGAAAAACATTGACGAACGTGAGCGAAAAGAGCGTGATGATGAATCCACTAATCGAAAGCAGCATCACCTTTCGCCCTGTCCACCCGCCCGACCGTTTGGCGATAATGCCCGCGCCGTAGAGAATCCAGACTGCAAACGTGCCAATCAATTTCGGGTCGGTGTACGAGAAATCTGTAAACGCCTTGGGCAGCCAAACGAATCCGGCAACAATCGCCACGCCTAACAGCACGAACGCTAACTTCACCGCAGTGTAACTCATCTTCTCGAGCGTCTCCAGGTTTGGTAACTTCTTGTAGATCACCCCAAACTTGCTCGCCTTGATCTCGTGGTAGAGCATGAGGAAGAGGAATCCGTACACGGCAGAAATGGTGATGGCGGCGTAGCCAAGAATTGCGGCCGTCACATGCAAACCGAAGAGATTGCTGCGGAGAATCTCCGGCACTTCGAGCAGATCCTTGATGAAGAGCGAGGAACCCAGCTGGAAAAAAAAGGCAATATTCAGAATAAAATAGCCGGTTTCGCGGGCCTTCGTTCGGAACTCGATGAACAGATACGTCACTGCTACAGAAAAGGCAAGCAGTGTCAGGATCTCAAAGATCGTTGTTGCCGGCGGATGACGAAACTCGATGGTACGGACGCCGAGATAGATGCCGTGGATCAGCACCACGGCGACAAGAAGCCGTGACTTCCACCGCTTTGCGCTCTCTGCATCAGCGAAGAAGGCCTTCCCGTACACCCACACGACGGCGAGATACAGGACAGGCAGGACGATATTGAGGAGATCAACGAGAATAGGAATTTGCCAGACTCACGACATCGTTCGACAAGTTCATGATCGATCCGCTCGATCGACCCCCTCACAGCAGGTGATACCGTGAGGAAAAACTAAAAATGATTCCTATGAAAAATTAGACAAATGTTGTGCCATAAGCAACCACGAGATGAGGAGGGCGATGCTAGCATTCCGGCGATTTTCGCTTCGATTGGTGATGAAAAGCCAGTTGCCTTTCGGGGGTCGGATGCCTATATTGCACCGCTGATAATTTGTTGACCCGAAATTCTTAGATAAAGGAAACGAACTATGCAAGAAGTGCTTTCGTATTTGGAATCGAATAAGGACCGCTATTTGAAAGAGCTGACGGAGTTTCTTGCCATCCCGAGCGTCAGTTCACAAAGTAGTCACAACAACGATACGCGGCGCTGTGCCCAGTGGGTCGCAGACCAGATGCGTACCATCGGGATGCAGGATGTCAAGATTTTTGAGACACCCGGTCATCCTATTGTCTACAGCGAATGGATGGGCGCTCCGGGAAAGCCAACCATCCTTTTCTACGGCCACTACGATGTGCAACCCGTCGATCCGTTGAACTTATGGACTTCGCCGCCGTTCGAGGCAACTATCCGCGGCGAAAATCTGTACGCTCGCGGTTCTGCAGACGACAAGGGACAAGTGTTCATCCACTTCAAAGCCATTGAAGCGTACATGAAGAACCATGGCAAGCTGCCGGTCAATATCAAGATGCTGATTGAGGGTGAGGAAGAGGTTGGGAGTGCCAACTTGGAAGCATTTGTGAAAGAGCACAAGGAGATGTTGAAGGCTGACCTTGTGCTCATTTCGGACTCTTCGATGTTCAAGAAAGGCGTTCCCTCGGTCTGCTACGGTTTGCGCGGGTTGGCGTACATGGAAGTAGAAGTGACCGGGCCGAACCGCGACCTGCACTCCGGTACCTTTGGCGGGTCGGTGCACAACCCTATCCAGGCGTTGAGCGAAATCATCGCGTCGCTGCATGACAAAAACGGTCGGGTCACCATTCCGGGATTCTACGACGATGTGCGTCCACTCTCGAAAGCGGAACGGGCGGCCTACAAAAAATTGCCCTGGAACGACAAAGCGTATGCGAAAGACCTTGGCGTGAAAGAGCTGTACGGGGAGAAAGGATACACGACGCTGGAGCGCGTCTGGGCTCGTCCGACGCTCGAGTGCAACGGCATTTGGGGAGGGTACACGGGTGAAGGCGCCAAGACGGTGTTGCCGTCGAAAGCGTTCGCAAAGATTTCGATGAGGCTTGTCCCCGATCAGACTTCGGCCAAGATTGCCAAGCTGTTCGAAAAGCATATCAAGAAGATTGCACCGAAGACGATCGACGTCACCGTTCGCGCGTTGCATGGAGGCGAGGCCGCCATCACACCAATTGATAGTCCGGGCGTGCAGGCAGCCGTCGCCGCGTTGGAAAAGGGTTTCGGCAAGAAACCACTCTACCAGCGTGAAGGCGGGTCGATTCCTATCGTCGTCCAGTTCAAACAAATCCTCGGATTAGACACTGTGTTGCTCGGCTTCGGCTTGCCGGATGAGAACGCTCACGCGCCTGACGAACATATCAACCTTGACAACTTCTTCGGAGGCATGCGAACGTCCGTGCATTTCTACAACGAATTACCCAACTATTGGACAACCGGCTCCAAACGTGCAACGAAGAAAAAGTAGCGACTTGCTGTAGAACACGCCTCGAGAAAGCCCCGCGTCACACGGGGCTTTCTTCTTTCTTGGGACTTTTGTATTATTTCTGCAGCGACTTTAGCACCGAAGGAGGGAACAATGACTCGTGAAGACCTGACCAAGATACCGATCTTCGAGCGGTTAACGGAAGCGGACGGCGAAGTCCTGCTCAAACTCTGGAAGCCGCGGACGCTGAAGGAGGGGCAGATTCTCTTCCG
>DATLYT010000163.1:0-8637 GCA_035574455.1 Bacteroidota bacterium | reverse complement strand
ATGCTGACACCGTTCATACGCGTTGCGACAGCTCTTGTAATTTTTTGGAAAGAACACGATCGGCGGTTTACCAACATTGCTCTCGTTGTTTTGTTGATGTTGATGGGGCAGGTGGTGTATTCTCTTTGGTGAAAGGGACTGTATGATTCTTTCTGACAAGCGTATCCTCGAAGAAATGAAGCGCGGCTCCATTGTCATTAAGCCGTTCAACCGGAAATACCTCGGCTCGAACAGTTACGACGTGCATCTCGGCAAGTGGCTGGCAATGTACGAGGAAGAGATCCTCGACAGCCGCAAACACAATAAGGTGCAATACTTCAAGATTCCGCCGGAGGGTTTGATTCTCGTTCCGAGCAAGCTCTACCTCGGCGTCACGCACGAGTACACGGAAACACATCGCCACGTGCCGTTTCTGGAGGGCAAGAGCAGCATCGGACGGCTCGGCATCGACATCCACGCCACGGCGGGCAAAGGCGATGTTGGATTCTGCAACACCTGGACGCTCGAGATCTCCGTGCGCCAACCGGTGCGCATCTATAGCGGCATGCCGATCGGGCAGTTGATTTACTTTGAGATCTCGGGAGAGGTGGAAGTTCCGTACTCCAAGAAAAAAAGCGCCAAGTACCGGAAGCGGAGCATCAAACCGGTCGAGTCGATGATGTGGAAGAATTTTTTGTAGAGAAACGCGTATGGAATCCTTTTATGTTAACCTCGGCGGTTTTATCGTATCAACTCCGACACAACGAGTTTTAAACTTTCTGCTTGGGGTGTTCTTTTTTATGCAAGCGATTTTACATTTGCGGGACTCAACTAGTACCATTCTCATTGTTTTTCACACCCTGCAAAGTGGGTTTGGGGGTTTACTAATTGGAATAGCACTGTTTGCGAAATCATTCGACAGGCCGTACTACCTCTTCGTTTCAGACAAGGGCTTGGAAGGAAGAATCGGTTTTTTCAAATCAGTGTTCATCGCGTGGGAAGAGATGCGTGCCATGAAGATTCACGCGCTGGATATTGTTATCACGCGTCGGGATAACACATCCATAGCGATTTCTTTGTCTGGTTCGCCAATCACCGAACTCCGAGCAGCAAAACAACAACTTACTCAATGGGCCTTGCAGCGCGGGGTACTGGTCCATGAGAATTGATGTTTACGTAGTGGCGTAGAAGGATGAGACAAAAGGTGGCAGCATATAGAATGCGGACAGCAGCGATAATGCCGGCGTAAGCAATAGACAGAAATGGCCTTTTCAAAAAAATTGATATCGGCTCAGAGGAAACAGGGTTCCTTGCTCTGCATCGGCCTTGATACAGATGCAGCGTTGCTTCCGCGCCATCTCGGACGGTCTGCGAATGCCGTGCTTGCGTTCAACCGCCGCATCATCGACGCAACGGCCGACCTGGTCTGTGCCTACAAGCTGAATCTCGCTTTTTACGAAACGTTGGGTGCTGAGGGATGGCGCGTGATGGAAAAAACGCTTGAGCATATTCCCCACAACATCATCACCATCGGCGACGGGAAGCGGGGCGACATCGGCAATACTTCCGAATGCTACGCCAAGGCACTGTTTGACGAGCTTGGCTTCGATGCCGCCACGGTCAATCCGTACATGGGTTATGATTCTGTTGAGCCTTTTTTGCAGTGGAGCGGCCGCGGTGTGTTCCTCCTCGCCCTCACCTCAAACCCCGGCTCGAACGATGTTCAGCGGCTCAGATTATCCGGCGGGTTTCTGTATGAGCACGTCGTCCGATCGGCCGTCAAATGGAACACCAAGAAAAACATCGGTCTTGTCGTCGGTGCTACCCATCCGAATGAGCTGAGGCGTATCCGGAACCTCACGCCGGAGATGCCCATTCTGATTCCCGGTGTCGGTAAGCAGGGTGGCGACTTGAAATCGGCGATACGCTACGGCTGCACGAAAAGGGGTGATCGTGCCATCATCAACGCGAGCCGGAGTATTCTTTATGCATCACGTGGGAAAGATTTTGCCCAAGCGGCACGAAGAGAGGCAATGAGGTTGAGGAACGAGATTGAAAAATACCTGGAGGCTTTTTTCAAATAGGCAATTCCAACACTGAACATCTTCCACCTGTAACCTGCTGTCCGTATGAAGCGCCATTCCACCAACATCCACGAGCGGTTTCTCCGTCACGTCTGGTCACAACAATACCTCAACGCTGCCAACCTGCGCACGGCCGATGGCAAACCGATCGAAATTTTTAGTTCGGGCATGTTGAACCTCGACGGAGGCCCGGATTTCCGCAACGCGAAAATCCGCATCGGCCGCACCATTTACTCTGGCGACGTCGAGATTCACCGCACCGTCTACGAATGGCTGCAACATCACCACGAGGCCGACCCGCGCTATAACAAAGTCATCCTCCACGTGGTGCTTGAAGGCGATACGGAGAAGTCTCCCACCATTGTCCAGAGCGGCCGCTCGGTGCCCGTGCTCGTACTCGAACCGTTCCTTTCGGAATCCATCCGCTCGATCTGGGAGAAAACGATTCTCGACGAGCGAGCACGCCGCGCCGAGACCATCAAATGTTACCGGCACAATGATACTGTTTCTGCCGACCTTCTCCGCCGCTGGCTGAATCGTCTTGCCGTCGAACGGATGGAGCTGAAGTTGCGACGGTTTGAAGAGCGGCTCAAGCAACTCGTACATGAATCGCTACTTGAAGTGCGTGAAGAATATCTCCGTTACAGAGCTCACCGCGAGGGCTTGCCGGAAGAAATACCGCCGCCGCTTCCCGAACTCACCCCGAAAGACCTTGCTAAGAAAGAGCACTGGGAGCAGGTGCTGTATGAGGGAATTCTCGAGGGACTGGGCTACAGTAAGAATCAAGAGCCGTTTGTCCGGCTGGCGCAGAATATTTCACTCGCGTGGATTCGAAACACCAACCTGGCAGACGATCCACAAACCCTCGAGTCGGTCCTGTTCGGTGCTGCGGGATTGCTTCCAAAGATTCGCTCGGTGAAGGACAAAGAGTCCAGAGCTTATGCTCGCGAACTCATCCAACGCTGGCATAAGGCGCGCGAGAAGTATCGCGGCGAAGTGCTTCATCCTGCAGATTGGCAATTCTTCCCAACGCGACCGACAAACTTCCCAACCGTTCGGATCGCCGCTGTTCCACCCATTGTGCGAAAGCTCGTCCGCGAAGATTTGTTCCGAAACGTCATTCAACTCCTCAAATCTTCAACGGCCGTCAGCGAAAAGCATTCATCGCTCCGCACGCTGTTTCGCGTTGGCGCACATCCCTTCTGGTCGCTCCACTACAACTTCGATGAACCCTCCGCAAAGCAGATCAAACCGCTTGGTGCTTCACGCGTGGACGACATCATCATCAACACTATCCTGCCTCTTGCGCTGCTGTATGCCCGTGTTTTCAAGGATAAGGAGGTGCGGGAGGGTGCGATTCAACTGCTGCAGTCGCTCCCTGCGGTGAGCGAGAATTCTCTTACCCGCTTGATGGCAAGGCAGCTTGTTAAAGGTCGGGTGAAGCTGGATTCTGTCGGTGCACAGCAGGGGCTGATCCAGCTCTACAAGTTTTACTGTACAGAAGAACGATGCGCGGAGTGTGAAGTGGGAAAGCTGGTGTTTGGATCTGTGTAGCCGTTACGTTTTCTGTTGCTTCTTCTTCGCTGCCGGAAAGAGCACGTTATTCAGAATGAGTCGATAGCCGGGAGAGTTCTTGTGAAGCGAAAGATCCGTCGGCGGGTCGCCCACAGCGTGTTGGTAATCTTCGGGGTCGTGGCCACCGTACCAGGTGAACGTGCCACGACCAAAGTTGCCATGAATGTACCGAACCTCTTCCGTTCCTTCTTTTTGCGCGAGAATCACCACCGTTGATTTGATGAGGCTCTTCCGAAACGCCGTTGTCTGGCCCATAAACCCACGCACGATGTTTACATGATTCTGTGTGAGCATTGTCGGCACGGGGTCATACTTGGCGGAGAACTCGAACAGCGTGAAGTAATCGGAATTGGGATCGCGAATCGGTGGCGGATCGCTGGAGGGGATGTCGATGTCGGAATATTCATAGCGAAGTGGACTCTTCTCCAGCGTGAAATTTTCAAACGCCAACGTCTTCGAGAAGTCAAGTTTCTGCTGTGCGTTCGGGTCGGGTGGGTCGCCGTCGAACATGACGTCGCAGATGTCGACATGTTCCGCCGCCAGCGCGATGTCGTAACTGTCTGTCGCCGAACACATCGCAAACATGAATCCGCCTCCGCCGATGTACTCTTTAATGGTACGAGCTACGGCTTTCTTCTCGTCCGATACCTTTTTGAAGCCTAATCGCTTTGCTTCTTTTTCGTACAGCAATTGTTGCTCGATGTACCACGGAGCGTACCGATAATTCGAATAGAATTTGCCGTACTGTCCTGTGAAATCCTCATGGTGCAGATGGAGCCAATCGAAGTCCGCAAGCTTTCCGGAGAGCACTTCTTCGTCCCAGACTTTCGTGTAGGGAATCTCTGCGTATTCCAGCGCCAGCGTCACCGCGTCATCCCACGGTTTGAAGTTGGGCGGAACATAGACGGCAATCTTCGGCGCTTTCTCCAGGCGCACCACATCCATGTTGTTGTCGTCGCGCTGAATCTCGGCATACACCACCGCGGCCTCCGACCCGCTGAGCGCTTCGAACGTCACCCCGCGTATCCGACACTCCCGAACAATGATGTCGCTAAAATCCATCATGAACGCCCCGCCGCGGTAGTTCAGCAGCCAATCCACCTCTCCGTTGCGCTCGAGCACCCAGAACGCGACGCCGTACGCCTTGAGATGGTCGGTCTGCTTGAGGTCCATCGGAAGGAGCAGCTTCGATTGAGAAAAGAGGAGCTCCGTCATGAGCAACAAGAAGACGCATGCCCTAGAGACCGGATTGCTACGAATGATCTGATATCCTCTTTTGATCTGAGCCGTTATCATAAATTGTCTCCCCGCAACAGGCGTACTCGCTTCCGGGCTTCTTGGGCGTACATGGAATTAGGATAGTGGGAAAGCACAAGCTCATATGTTTCAATCGCCTTCTGTTTATCCATAAGAACATTCTCATACACCTCGGCTATCCGGAACTGGGCAAAATCCCGGTAAATACTCGTGGGCATTTCCTGAGCGACTTTTTTGAATGCAGCTAGGGCTTCATCGACCTTTTTGAGCTTTAACGAGAGTTCCCCTGTGCGCATGACGGCATCATCGACCAGTAAGGCTAAGGGGTAGAGTTGAATGATTTCTTTGAATCG
The DNA here is from genome assembly GCA_035574455.1 of Bacteroidota bacterium. Taxonomy (GTDB): domain Bacteria; phylum Bacteroidota; class Ignavibacteria; order UBA10030; family UBA10030; genus DATLYT01. The sequence continues at coordinate 3,389 of DATLYT010000163.1, read as the reverse complement.
CTGCAGCGCCTCGGAATGCTTGTTCTGGCGCACGAGGAGGTCGGCTTCTGCAAAGGCTTTCAACGCGGCCGGGAATGTTGATTTATTTTCCTGGATGAAATACTGGAGTTGAAGAGCGTCGTTGGCAAGGTCTGTGGCGACATTCGTTGCGAGCGTTTGGAGCTTCGCAAGCGAGGAATCGAATTTCGCCTCGAAATAATCAAGCTCGGCCAGCTTCAACAGCGCACGGTCTCTCAGCTCGGTCATCGTGATGGTTGCCAGCGCCTCGTACTCTCTCCGCGCACCGGGGAGGTCGTTCTTTGCAGTCAACACTTCGCCGATCTGCAATGTCGCATCAAACACGAGATGCGGCGACGGTGTCGACCGCCGAACCTGCTCGAACGCTTCCAACGCGCCATCGAGGTCGAAGAATCTGTTGCGACGAATAAATCCAATGCGCAGGTATGCCTGTGCGGCAAAATCTGTTCTAGGGTATTCCCTGACGAGTGCATCGTAGAGTGCCAGCGCGGCCTGGAAACTTGGTCGCGTTTCAGAAATTCGTCCGATATTTTCGGGAATCTCCACGCTTGACAGAATGCCGGATACACCTGCGCCGGTTGAATCTCGTTCTGCGCTGAGTTCTTCAATCGCACGGGCGAAGCCGTAACGCGCAAAGGGGAGCCGTTCTTTCGTTGGATACTCATTGACAACCTCGCGAAACGCTGCTGCTGCTGCGCGGTAGGCCTTCTCCTGTAACGCGCGCTGAGCAAAGGAGAACAGGTCCTGTCCTGCGGCGTTGCGCTGACTGTCGATGATCCGGTACTCCGCCAATGCGGCGTCGTAGTCCTTCTGCTCCATGTGGAGCCAGGCGAGCAACATCCGCAACGGAATATCGCGTGGGGATCGTTGGACCTCTTCCTTCACAACAGCGATTGCTTCCCTCGCTCCACCCTCACGGGAAATAAACGCGGCGAAGCGCGATTGGATGGAGACAAGCTGCGCCGGATTGGCGCGCAGCATCGCGATCAATTCTTTGGTCGCCAGCGCATACTGCTGAAACGACCCGTAGAGCCAGGAGAGTTCTTCGGCAAAGGCACGTTCCTGACCGGTTTCTGCGCGCGCCCGCAGGTACAGTTGTATCGCTCGATCAAATAATCGGTTCTCCAGCATCTGTTGTGCGACGAGACGATACAGACCAATGTTTTTTGGATCGGACTGGATGACAAGTCTCCACAACGAATCCGCTTGTACCTCCTCGCCCGAAAGATAATGCAGACTGCCGAGGATTGAAAGCAGTTGCTGGTCGTTCGGGAGACGAAGCAGCCGATCGCGTACGAGTTTTTTGGCTTTGTCGTACTGTTTCAGTTGGGTGTACGAGCGGCGCAAGCCGTCGAAGTAGAGAATGTTGTTCGGGTCGGATTGGTAGAGGGATTCATACACGGGCAGCGCGCGCTCCCACGATCCTTCTTGTTCATAGCTTTGCGCAAGGCGAAACCGCGCGAGAGCATCCCCCTGTTGCGCTTTCAGTGGCAGCGCGAACACAAACACGCAGACCAGGAGAATGAGGTGTTGCCGTGTGAAATGTGATTGTTTGCTCATTGTCGGTTTTGCAATATATCATTAAAAACAGGTCATATCAATGAAAGGTTCAGTTCATCGCCGTTTTTGGATTTCTTGACTTGGCTGGACGTTTTGAGTACCTTGAGCAATAGAATGTCTTCTCAGAAAAATATCGCTATTCTCGGTTCCACAGGCTCAATAGGTCAAAGCAGCTTAGAGGTGATTCAGGGTCTCCCCGACCGTTTCCGCGCTACCTACCTGACAGCAAACAAGAACATCGAGCTTTTACGGAAACAAGTGGAGCAGGTTCGGCCGCGAGGCGTGGTGGTGATCGACGAATGCAATGCTTCGGTTCTGCGAAAAACGCTTGACTCCTCTGTGGAAGTGCTTGCGGGCGAAGAAGGACTGTTGGAGATTGTCCGACGGGACGACGTCGACATCGTCATTAGTTCGCTGGTCGGGTTTGCAGGCTTAAAACCGACCATCGAAGCCATCAAACACAGGAAAACCGTTGCGCTCGCCAACAAGGAAACGCTCGTGGTTGCCGGGATGTTGATTACCGCGCTGTTGAAAGAATACGGAGCGCGTTTGATTCCGATCGACAGTGAGCATAGCGCGATTTTACAATGCCTTTCGGGTGAAGACCCCCAGCGTATTTCGCGCTTGATTTTAACGGCTTCCGGCGGCCCCTTCTTGCATACGCCATCCGACGCATTCTCTGAAGTCACCGTGGAGCAGGCGCTCAATCATCCCAACTGGAAGATGGGGAAGAAAATCACGATTGACTCTGCGACGTTGATGAATAAGGGTCTCGAAGTGATCGAAGCGCACTGGCTCTTCGGCCTTCCGCCTGAGAAGATCGAGGTCGTCGTCCACCCGCAGTCGATTATTCACTCGATGGTAGAATTTGTCGACGGCTCCATTAAGGCGCAGTTGGGTATTCCTGACATGAAAATCCCGATCCAGTACGCCCTCACCTATCCCGAGCGTTCGCCGATGAATGGTGCTCGGCTCGATTTCCCCAAGCTCCAATCCATGACTTTCTTTGCACCGGACAGAACAAAATTTCGTTGCCTCCAGCTAGCATATGATGCAATAGCGATGGGTGGAACCGCGCCCACGGTGCTCAACGCCGCCAACGAGATTGCCGTGGAAGCGTTTCTAGACAAGAAGATCAAGTTGCATCAGATCCCGGAGCTGATTGACAGAGCGCTTTCGAACCACCGCGTCCGGCAAACTCCAGAACTCAACGACATCATTGAAGTGGACCGAGCGATACGCGAACAGGTCCGCCTTTCTCTCACCAGCTAACGACTATGGAATTTCTCAACACACTTTTCTACTTCGTCATTACCATCGGTATTCTGGTCTTCATCCATGAGTTAGGCCATTTCCTCGCGGCGAAACTTTTCAAGATGCGGGTGGAGCGATTCAGTATCGGCTTCCCACCCCGCGCGTTCGGCAAGCAGATCGGTGAGACCGATTATTGCGTCTCCTGGATACCGATCGGCGGATATGTTAAGATTGCCGGGATGATCGACGAGAGCATGGACACGGAGTTCATCAATCAGCCTCCGCAGCCGTGGGAGTTCCGCGCCAAACCGATCTGGCAACGGATGATTGTGATCTCAGCAGGCGTGATCATGAATATTCTCCTTGCCATTGTCATCTTCTGGGGAATTCTTCTCTACCAGGGCAAGACGGTTCGTCCAATCACAGAAATCGGATATGTGGCACCGGAGAGTCCTGCGGCGGCGGCAGGATTTCAACGCGGCGATAAGATTCTCTCGATCAATGAGAAGCCGGTGAATTACTGGGATGACGTCGAGACATATATCTACGTCGCCACA